>NZ_JBVJBI010000006.1:0-345773 GCF_055589745.1 Kitasatospora sp. NPDC041917
CCACAACCCCCTCGTGCCCTTGGGGGGTCACCTCCCCCCCCCCCCCCCCCCCTTCCCGAGTCCCTTCGGGTCTGTTCGCCCCCCCTTTCCCCCCCCCCGCCCCGGCCCATCGGCGGGCCCGCGCGACGGCATCTGTTCGGTATCAATTCGCCCAGGGCGTAGGGCAGACCTGGCGAAGAGGCCGGAATCACGGGCCCGGCAGAGTACCGTCGGATAGCGAGACCGAGCGCCGTCGGCGTTGACGGTCCACAGCACCAGGCCCCGGAACCCTGCGGGGCCCCTGGCGAAGGGGAAGCACCTCGTGGCACGCATCGGAGACGGTGGCGACCTGCTCAAGTGCTCGTTCTGCGGCAAGTCGCAGAAGCAGGTGAAGAAGCTGATCGCCGGCCCAGGCGTGTACATCTGCGACGAGTGCATCGACCTGTGCAACGAGATCATCGAGGAGGAACTCGCCGAGACCTCCGAGGTGCGCTTCGAGGAGCTCCCGAAGCCGCGCGAGATCTACGAGTTCCTGGACCAGTACGTGGTCGGCCAGGACCTCGCCAAGAAGGCGCTGTCGGTCGCCGTCTACAACCACTACAAGCGGGTCCAGGCCGGTGAGGCGGGCCGCAGCGGCGGCAACGGCCGCGAGGACGCCATCGAGCTGGCCAAGTCCAACATCCTGCTGCTGGGCCCCACCGGCTCCGGCAAGACGCTGCTGGCGCAGACCCTGGCCCGGATGCTCAACGTGCCGTTCGCCATCGCGGACGCCACCGCGCTGACCGAGGCCGGCTACGTCGGCGAGGACGTCGAGAACATCCTGCTCAAGCTGATCCAGGCGGCCGACTACGACGTCAAGAAGGCCGAGACCGGGATCATCTACATCGACGAGATCGACAAGGTCGCGCGCAAGAGCGAGAACCCGTCGATCACCCGGGACGTCTCCGGCGAGGGCGTGCAGCAGGCCCTGCTGAAGATCCTGGAGGGCACCACGGCCTCGGTGCCGCCGCAGGGCGGGCGCAAGCACCCGCACCAGGAGTTCATCCAGATCGACACCACCAACGTGCTGTTCATCGTCGGCGGCGCGTTCGCCGGCCTGGAGCGGATCATCGAGGGCCGCGCGGGTGCCAAGGGCATCGGCTTCGGCGCCAACATCCGCTCCAAGCGGGAGTCGGACGCCAGCGACCACTTCCGCCAGGTGATGCCCGAGGACCTGGTGAAGTTCGGCATGATCCCCGAGTTCATCGGCCGTCTCCCGGTGATCACCAGCGTGCACAACCTGGACCGCGAGGCGCTGCTCCAGATCCTCACCGAGCCGCGCAACGCGCTGGTCAAGCAGTACCGCAAGCTGTTCGAACTGGACGGCGTGGAGCTGGAGTTCTCCCGGGACGCGCTGGAGGCGATCGCCGACCAGGCGATCCTGCGCGGCACCGGCGCGCGCGGGCTGCGGGCCATCATGGAGGAGGTGCTGATGTCCGTGATGTACGAGGTTCCCTCGCGCCAGGACGTCGCCCGCGTGGTGGTCACCGGCGACGTGGTCTCCAAGCACGCCATCCCCACCCTGGTGCCGCGCGACATGATCAAGCGCGAGCGCCGGGAGAAGAGCGCCTGACCCGAGGCCTCCGTGACACGGGAGGGGCCCCGCACCGGATCCGGTGCGGGGCCCCTCCCGTGTCACGTGCGCGCTACTTGGCGACCTTCATGGCGTCGCGGATCGCCCGGGTCTTCTCCGCGGCCTGGTCCGGGGTGACGCCCTGGCCGCTGTCGCCGCCGGTGCTGCCCAGGCTCATCTTCGTGAAGGTGACCCGGCCGTAGGTGGACTTGTCCGCCCACACGCAGACCGTCGGCCCGGCCTTGCCGGCGATCACGCTGATCACGCCGCAGCTGAGCTTCCCGGCGGAGGCGTGGCTGTCCTTCGCGGGGTAGTCGGTCATCGGCGTGGTCCAGCTGACCCCGCCGCCGTCCTTCTTCGAGTCCGCGATGATCTGGTCCGGGTCGTTGAGGTCGCCGTAGATCCCGATCACCGAGAGCGAGTCCACGTTCTTGACGTCGGTGCCCTTGCCGTAGCTGGCCACCACCGCGTGCAGGTCCTTGCCGACCTTGGAGACCTCGGGCTTGCTCATGTCGGCGGCCTCCTCCTTCGCCGACTTCTGGACGTAGCCGTCCAGCAGCGTCTGCGGGGCGGTGAGCTTGTACTGGCCGCCCGCGTCCTTGCCGCCGAGGAACGACCAGGCGGCGTAGCCGCCGCCGCCCAGCACCAGCGCGCCGATCACCAGCCCGATCACCAGGCCGCCCTTGCCCTTGGGCTGCTGGGGCGGCGGGTAGCCCGGCTGGCCGTACGGCGCCTGCGGCGGCGTGCCGTACGGCTGCGGGGGAGCGCCGTAGGGCTGCTGCGGCGGTTGCCCGTACTGGGGCTGGCCGTACGGGGGCTGGGGTGCGCCGTAGGGCTGCTGCGGCGGCTGGCCGTACTGCGGCGGCTGCCCCCCGTACTGCGGCGGCTGGCCGCCGTAGGGCTGCGGCTGTCCCTGCGGGTACTGCTGTCCCTGGCCGTACATCTGCGTTCGTGCTCCCCCGCCGCACCCGCGGCCTGTCGTGGTGTCCAGTCGTTCCGTGCCCGTCCGGTCCGCCGGACGAGTGCCCGGGCACGCTACCGCACGGTGGCGGACCGGGGCCCGCCCGGGCGCGGCGGGTCCGGGCACCGAAAGCGGTTCGTGACCCTCCCCCCGGTTACGTAAACTGTGCGTCGTGACCGACACGACGAACCAGCGCCCCGTGAGCACCTTTGCCGGGGACGAAGCAGCGACCCTCCCGACGACCTACACCCCCGCGGACGTAGAGGGCGAGCTGTACGAGCGCTGGGTGGAGCGTGGCTACTTCACCGCGGACGCGAAGAGCGACAAGCCCGCTTACACCATCGTCATCCCGCCGCCGAACGTCACCGGCGCCCTGCACCTGGGCCACGCCTTCCAGCACACGCTGATGGACGCGCTGACCCGCCGCAAGCGCATGCAGGGCTACGAGACGCTCTGGCTGCCGGGCATGGACCACGCCGGCATCGCCACCCAGAACAAGGTCGAGCAGCAGCTCGCCGAGTCCGGCCTCTCCCGCCACGACCTGGGCCGGGAGGCCTTCGTCGAGAAGGTCTGGGAGTGGAAGAAGAGCTACGGCGGCCGCATCCTCGGCCAGATGCGCCGCCTCGGCGACGGCGTGGACTGGTCGCGCGAGCGCTTCACCATGGACGAGGGCCTGTCCCAGGCCGTCCAGACCATCTTCAAGCGGCTCTTCGACGACGGCCTGATCTACCGCGCCGAGCGCATCATCAACTGGTGCCCGCGCTGCCTCACCGCGCTGTCCGACATCGAGGTGGAGCACGAGGACACGCCGGGCGAGCTGGTCTCGATCCGCTACGGCGAGGGCGAGGACTCGATCGTCGTCGCCACCACCCGGGCCGAGACGATGCTGGGCGACACCGCGGTGGCCGTCCACCCCGAGGACGAGCGCTACCGGCACCTGGTCGGCCGGACCATCAAGCTGCCGCTGACCGACCGTGAGATCCCGGTCGTCGCGGACGAGCACGTCGACCCGGAGTTCGGCACCGGCGCCGTCAAGGTGACGCCCGCGCACGACCCGAACGACTTCGCCATCGGCCAGCGCCACGACCTGCCCAACCTGACGGTCATGGACGATCGCGGTGCGATCACCGTGCACGGTCCCTTCCTCGGCATGGACCGGCTGGAGGCCCGCTCGGCCGTCGTCGGAGCGCTGCGCGAGCAGGGCCGGATCGTCGCCGAGAAGCGCCCGTACATGCACGCCGTGGGCCACTGCTCGCGCTGCCACACCGTGGTCGAGCCGCGGCTGTCGCTGCAGTGGTGGGTCAAGGTCGAGCCGCTGGCCAAGGCCGCCGGCGACGCCGTCCGCGACGGCAAGGTGGAGATCCACCCGAAGGAGCTGGAGCGCCGCTACTTCGACTGGGTCGACAACATGTACGACTGGTGCATCTCGCGCCAGCTCTGGTGGGGCCACCGGATCCCGGTCTGGTACGGCCCCGAGGGCGAGGTCGTCTGCGTCGGTCCGGACGAGCAGCCGCCGACCGGCGAGGGCTGGGTTCAGGACCCGGACGTCCTGGACACCTGGTTCTCCTCCGGCCTGTGGCCGTTCTCCACGCTCGGCTGGCCGGAGCGGACCGCGGACCTGGAGAAGTTCTACCCGACCGACGTCCTGGTGACGGGCCACGACATCATCTTCTTCTGGGTCGCCCGGATGATGATGTTCGGCCTGTACGCGATGGACGGCGAGGCGCCGTTCAAGACCGTCGCCCTGACCGGTCTGGTGCGCGACGAGTTCGGCAAGAAGATGTCGAAGTCCTCCGGCACGGCCGTGGACCCGCTGGACTGGATGGACGCCTACGGCGCCGACGCCGTCCGCTTCACCCTGGCCGGCGGCGCCAACCCGGGCGCCGACGTGCCGATCGGCGAGGACTGGGTCAAGGGCTCGCGCAACTTCTGCAACAAGATCTGGAACGCGACCCGCTTCGCGCTGATGAACGGCGCCACCACCGAGGGCGCGCTGCCCGCGCCCGAGGACATGACCGCGGTCGACCGCTGGATCCTGTCGCGGCTGAACGCCACCGTCGCCAAGGTGGACGCGCTGTACGACGACTTCCAGTTCGCCAAGGCGACGGACGCGCTGTACCACTTCGCCTGGGACGAGGTCTTCGACTGGTACGTCGAGCTCTCCAAGACCACCCTGGCCAAGGGCGGCCCGCAGGCGGACGCCTCGCGCCGGGTGCTCGGCGAGGTCCTGGACGTCACGCTGCGGCTGCTGCACCCGGTCGTCCCGTTCGTCACCGAGGCGCTGTGGACGACGCTCACCGGCGCCGAGTCGCTGGTCGTGGCCGCGTGGCCGAAGGACAGCGGTTACCGTGACGCGGCCGCCGAGTCGGAGATCGCCACCCTCCAGCAGGTGGTCACCGAGGTCCGCCGGTTCCGTTCGGACCAGGGCCTCCAGCCCGCGCAGCGCGTCCCGGCCCAGCTGGAGCTGGCCGGCACCGTGCTGTCCGTCCACGAGGACGCGATCCGCTCGCTGCTGCGGCTGACCGTTCCCGAGGAGGGCTTCGCGGCCACCGCCTCGCTGCCGGTCGCCGGTGCCACCGTCGCGCTGGACCTCTCCGGCACCATCGACGTCGCGGCCGAGCGCAAGCGCCTGGCCAAGGACCTCGCGGCCGCCGAGAAGGAGAAGGCCCAGACCACCGCCAAGCTCGGCAACGAGGCGTTCCTCGCCAAGGCGCCGGACGAGGTGGTCGCCAAGATCCGGGGCCGCCAGGCGGCCGCCGAGGCCGACATCGCCCGGATCACCGCCCAGCTCGCGGCGCTGCCGCAGGGCTGAGCCCGGACCGGTCCCCGAGGGGCCGCACACCGCGACACGCGGAGTGCGGCCCCTCGGGCGTTTTTCCGGTGTTCGCTTCCGGAATGGCTACCCGGGTGCTTTCACTACACCAAATAGCCCAGAAACATTGCTCCCTTCCGGCGAATTATCATCCTGCGACCGGGTGAGGTCCTATTCCGAGCGAATTGATTCCGGTCTTGCCCGCGCGGGTTCGCGGAAGTTTGCAGGTCCGCTGTGTACCGTGTGCACGGAGTTTCCGAATGGGTGTTTCCGCTGAGCGTTCCTGCTGAGCGGCGGACGGGAGGGCATGGCGTGGTGGTGACCGAGGAGTTGGCCGACGAACTGCCTGTGGAGGCGGTCGAGGAGGCCAAGGCCAGGGCGGCGACCCTGCTGCTCGCGTTCCGGCACGGCAACCAGATCGCGTTCGACCACGAGCTGGACCTGCTGTTCGCCGAGCACGCCGAGCGCGAGGTGACCACCCTGCTCACCTGGATCGCCGCCGAGGCCGTCCGCAAGGCGTACGCCCCCGAGGTCGGCGACAGGGTGCTGCGGGCGATGGCCCGGCGCGCCCCGGAGGACACCGGCGCGGTCGACGTGGACGAGGAGACCGCGAGCGCCGCCCGGCTGATCGAGGCGGTGGCGGCCGGCGAGGTGGCCGAGGTCCGCGGCCTGGTGGCGGCGACGCCGGACACCACCTTCCTGCTCGGCGGCCTGCTGCAGGGCGTCGCGATGATGCTGCCGCTGCTGCCCGACGGCGAACTGGCCGAGATCACGGCCGAGTTGCGCCGTCGGCACGGCGGCGCCGCGCACGTGCCGGAGGCCCGGGCCGGGGTCTGAACCCGGGCCGCCGGCAGGCCGGCCGGTCCGGCTACGGCATGGCGTGCAGATGCGAACCGATGGTGCTCGCGACCGGGTTGCCCGCCTTGGCGTCCCAGTTGGTCGACCAGGTCATCGCGCCGCCGATGCCCGGCCACTTGGTGTCCGGCTTGTAGCTGCCGCAGTTGGTTCCGGACGCCAGGCAGTCCAGCGCGTTGTTGACCGTGCCGGCGGCGAGGTACCCGCCGCCGGCGGCGCTGGTGGAGGCCGGCACCCCGAGCCCCACCTGGTCGGGGCGCAGCCCGCCCTTGAGCTGGATGCAGGCCAGCGCGGTGAGGAAGTTCTCGGTGCCCTGCGAGTGGACGTTCCCGTCGCAGCCGTTCATCGCGCCGGAGTTGTAGTACTGCATGTTGACGATGGTGAGGATGTCCTTCACGTTCAGCGCCAGTTTGAAGTACTCCATGCCGGTCGACTGCATGTCGATCGTCTGCGGCGCCATGGTGAGGACGAATCCGCTCCCGGCCTTCGCCGCCAGGGCGTGCAGCGCCTGGCCCATGGAGGTGGAGCTGATGCCGTTCTCCAGGTCGATGTCGATCCCGTCGAAGCCGTAACCCTGCATCAGCGCCCAGGCGGAGTCGGTGAAGTTCGCGGCCGAGGCGGAATCGCCCACCCAGACGGTGCCGTTCTGTCCGCCGATGGAGAGCACCACCCGTTTTCCGGCCGCCCGCTTGGCCGCGATGTCGGCCTTGAACTGGGCGTCGGTGTAGCCGCCGAGGCGGGAGGAGAGGGCGGGGTCGAGGGTGAAGCTCAGGCCGCCGCGGGTGGCGGTGGCGTCCGCGAAGGAGACCGCGATGATGTCGTAGGCGGCCGGGACGTCGCTGATCCGCTGGACGGTGGCGCCGTTGTCGAAGTTCTGCCAGTAGCCGGTGAGGATGTGCTTGGGCAGGCCCGGGGGCCTGGTCGGGGTCGACGTCCCGGTGGGGGTGGGGCTGCCGGTGCCCGTGGCGGTGGCCGTCGGGCTCGGCGAGGCGGTGGTGGTGGCGGTCGGGCTCGGGGACGGCTGCGGTCCGCCGGGCCCGAGCAGCGAGACGTCGTCGGCGGCGAAGGCCGGCTGTCCGTACCAGCCGTGCAGGTAGACGGTGACGCTGGTGGTGTTCGGGCCGGTGCTGAAGCCCGTGCTCAGCTGGGTCCAGCCGGTGCCGCCGGGGGTCCAGGTGCTCGGATCGGTGCCGCCGGTGCCGCGGGCGCCCAGGTAGACGTACGAGCCCTGGACCCAGGAGCTCAGGGTGTACGAGGAGGAGGGCTTCACCGCGACGGTCTGGGTGCACTCGCCGGTGTCGCTCCCGCTCGGGGTGGACTGCAGGGCGTACGTGCCGGAGTGCGCGGCGGTGCTCCGGACCGTGGCGCTCGAACAGGTCCAGCCGGACAGGTTCCCGGTCTCGAAGCCGCCGTTGGTGATCAGATCGGTGTCGGCGGCGTGGGCGCCGGTGCCGTCGGCCAGGGCGAGTCCGCCCAGTCCGATGACCAGGGCGCTCGCTCCGGCGAGCAGCGAACGGACGGCGCGCGGGCGCCGGTGTCGGGCAGGTGGCATGACTCCGTCTCCAGTGGGGGAGGCCCGGCGGCGCCTCGTGGGGGAGGAACGTCGTCCGGGGTGTCGATGGTGCGCGTGCGGGAGCTACCGACAACTCAAGTCCCGGTCGGGAACGGAGACTTGCCTCACAAGGTGGAGTAGACCAATTCTGCTGTCAAGGGGGCGCTACGCGGCCGGTGGTGCGGATCCGACCCCGGCCGGCCCGGCGATCGCCGCGGTCAGCGCGGCGATCCGGGCCGAGGCCAGGCCGTCGCCGTACGGGCTCGGGGTGGCCGCCAGCCGGGCGAGCCGCTCGGGGGTGTCGGAGAGCCAGGCGCGGGCCAGGGCGCCCAGCTCCTCGCCGGGCGGCACCAGCGCGGCGAAGCCGGCCGCCACCGCCTCCGGACGCTCGGTGGAGCGGCGCACCACCAGCAGCGGGCGGCCGAGCACCGTGCACTCCTCCTGCACGCCGCCGGAGTCGGAGACCAGCAGGGCCGCGTGGCCCGCCAGGCCCAGGAAGTCGCCGTAGCCGACCGGGCCGGTGACGGCCAGCCGCTCCAGCAGGCCGTCCAGGCCGAAGCGCTCGACGGCGGCCCGGGTGCGCGGGTGCATCGGGAACAGCACCGGGGTGCCGGCCCGGGCGATCCGGTCCAGTTCGGCGAGCACCGCGCCGAGCGCCTCGGCGGTGTCGGTGTTCTCCGGGCGGTGCACGGTGGCCAGCACGTACCCGTCCGGGCGCAGCCCGTGCGCGGCGAGCAGGGCGGCGCGGGCGGCCCCGTCCGGCAGCTGACGGCGGACCACCTCGACGACGGTGTTGCCGGTGAGCTCGATCCGCTCCTCGGCCAGCGACTCGGCGCGCAGGTTGGCGACGTTCTCCCCGGTGGCGGCGCAGAGCAGGTCGGAGACGTGGTCGACCATCACCCGGTTGTGCTCCTCGGGCATCGCCCGGTCGAAGCTGCGCAGCCCGGCCTCGACGTGGACCAGCGGGACCCCCCGGGCGTTGGCGGCCAGGGCCCCGGCCAGGGTGGCGTTGGTGTCGCCCTGGACGACCACGGCCACCGGGCGGTCCTCGGCGAAGGCGGTGTCCAGCTGGCCCAGCGAGCGGGCGATCTGGCCGGCCCGGGGGCGGCCGCCGACACCGGTGAGCAGCTCGGGCTCGGGCAGGTCGAGGTCGCGCAGGAAGCGGCCGGACATCGCCTCGTCCCAGTGCTGGCCGGTGTGCACCAGCCGGCTGGCGTCGCCGAGCTCGTGGATCAGCGGGGCGAGCTTGACCAGCTCGGGGCGGGTACCGAGGACGACGGCGACGCTGGACGGGGGCAGGCACGTGCTCATGCGGGACTCCGGTCGGGACGTGGTGCGGGGAGGAGGCGTGGGGGCGGGCGGCTCGGGACGCGGGTCAGGACTCGAGCGCGGTGGGGGCGCCGACGGCGACCTTCTCGGCGTTGCGGCGGGTCTTGGCCCAGCCGTTGCGGCCGAGCAGCATCCGGATCGCGGCCCGGGTGGCGACCACGAACAGGTGGTAGGCGTAGAGCCAGACCAGGACGCCCCAGAGCAGTGCGGTGAGCCGGCTCCGGTCGGGGTGGACGGCCCTGCGGTAGGCGAAGCCCCAGAACACCATCGGCAGGGCGGCGAGCACGAAGGCGAGCAGCATCCACGGGCCGAACCTGAGCTGGAACTCGGCGGTCTCCTCCGGGAAGAGCACCACCCCGGCGCCGGTGATCCCGAGCGAGAGCGGGAAGAGCAGCACCAGCAGGACGCAGACCACCGGCTGGAGGAAGGTGTACAGCACCTCGGCCTTGCCGGACGGGGTGTAGTGCGGGGAGCGCAGCACCCGGCCGGTGTAGCGCAGGCACTGCATGTTGCCCTGGGCCCAGCGGGTGCGCTGGGTGAGGAAGCGGCGCAGCGAGATCAGGCCCTCCTGGGAGACCTGGGCCTCGGTGACGTGGGTGAGCCGCCAGCCGGCCAGCCGCAGGTCGAGGCCGGACTCGTAGTCCTCCAGCAGGGCGCGCTCCGGCCAGGGGCGGCCGGCCCGGCCCTCCTCGGCGGTCAGCGAGTCGAGGGCGGTGAGCCGGACGAACTGGCCGTTGCCGCCGAGGCCGACGCTGCCGGTGCGGCGGCGCAGCAGCTGCATGCCGGTGTTGGTGGCCTGGAACTCGACGTCCTGCATCCGCACCAGTGCGCGGGCCAGGGCGTTGGCGGCCCGGCCGCGGCCGGGCGGTGGGAGTTCGTCGTCGGCGTTGCGCATCCGGACGCCGATCTGGACGGCGCCGGTGTCGGGGCGGCCGAGCGCCTTGGCGTTGCAGACCCGGGCGAGGGTGCCCGGGCCGAGCCGCCCGTCGGCGTCGACCACGCCGATCACCACCCGGGCGCGGTCGGTGCCCTCGGGCAGCGAGGCGGAGATCTCCCGGTAGGCGGCGTTGAGAGCGGCGCCCTTGCCGATCCGGGCGTGCGGGCGGCGGCGCTGGACGAGGTGGATCCGGGGGTCGCGGGCCGCGGCGGCGAGCACCAGCTCGCGGGTGGCGTCCTCGCTGTCGTCGTCGATCACCCACAGGTGGGCCTCGGGCGCGCCGGCCCGCAGGCCGTCCAGGGTCTGGGTGACCACGGCCTCCTCGTCGCGGCAGGGGATCACCAGGTGCCACTGGAAGGCGGCGGGGTCGCCGGGCTCGGCGGGGCGGCCGTGCCGGAAGGCGTGCCGGGAGCCCGCCCAGTACACGAGGAAGCGGCCGAAGACCAGGAGCATGTAGCCGACGAGGGCCAGGGAGATCAGTCCGGCGATCCGGACGACGGAGTCCTGGCGAAGCACGATCCATGCGTGCAGGGCGTCGGGCATGGCGAACTGCTCCTTGTGATCAAAGGCTGGGGGGCTCCCATCAGTTGCGAATCGATGCTTCATTGCGGTTCAAATCGCCAAATCGATAGTAAAGGGAGAAAAATGGGCGATCACGGCAAAGGGCGGGCAAAGTGGTGGTTCTCACCCCGTGAGGAGGACCCGTCGGCGCTCCGTAGACTGTGGTCGTGAGCGACAAGGCCGACCCGAACCCGTACACCATCCGCCCCGCCGACGGCGGCACCGGCGACGCCCTGCGCGACGTCGAGGTGGAGCTCTCCGAACGCTGGCCGGAGAACAAGCTGGAGCCCTCGCTCGACCGGATCGAGGCGCTGATGGACATCCTGGGCCAGCCCCAGCGGTCCTTCCCCTCCATCCACATCACCGGCACCAACGGCAAGACCTCCACCGCCCGGATGGTCGAGCAGCTGCTCAACGCCTTCGAGCTGCGCACCGGCCGCTACACCAGCCCGCACGTGGAGTCCGTCACCGAGCGGATCAGCCTGGACGGCGCCCCGATCAGTCCCGAGCGCTTCGTCGAGGTCTACCGCGACATCGAGCCCTACGTGCGGATGGTCGACGCGGCGCAGCCGGTGCCGATGTCCTTCTTCGAGGTGCTGACCGGCATGGCCTACGCGGCCTTCGCCGACGCCCCGGTGGACGTCGCCGTGGTCGAGGTCGGGATGGGCGGCTCCTGGGACGCCACCAACGTCATCGACGCCGCCGTCGCGGTGATCACCCCGATCGGGCTGGACCACACCGACAAGCTCGGCGGGACCACCGGCGAGATCGCGGTCGAGAAGTCCGGGATCATCAAGTCCGGTGCCGTCGCCGTCGTCGCCCAGCAGCAGCTGGACGCCGCCGAGACCATCCTGCGCCGCGCCGTCGAGGTGGATGCCACGGTCGCCCGCGAGGGCATGGAGTTCGGCGTGATCCGCCGTGAACTCGCCGTCGGCGGACAGCTGGTGACGCTGCGCGGACTCGGCGGCGAGGAGTACGAGGACGTCTTCATCCCGCTGCACGGCGAGTACCAGGCGCACAACGCGGCCCTCGCCCTGGCCGCGGTCGAGGCCTTCTTCGGCGTCGGCGGTGCGCGCGGCGGGCAGCTGGACGTGGACAAGATCCGCCAGGCCTTCTCCGGCGTCTCCTCGCCGGGCCGCCTGGAGGTCGTCCGCCGCAGCCCCACGATCGTCCTGGACGCCGCCCACAACCCGCACGGCGCCCGCGCCACCGTGGCCGCGCTCACCGAGTCCTTCGGCTTCACCCGGCTCGTCGGCGTGATCGGCACCTCCGGGGACAAGGACGTGGCCGGCGTGCTGGAGGCCTTCGAGCCGATCCTGGCCGAGGTCGTCATCACCCAGAACTCCACCCACCGCGCGATGGACGTCGACGCGCTCGCGGCGCTGGCCGTGGAGGTCTTCGGCCCGGACCGCGTCCAGGTCGAGCCCCGGCTCGACGACGCCATCGCCGCCGCCGTCACCCTCGCCGAGGAGGAGGGCGACCTCGGCGGCTCCGGGGTGCTGGTCACCGGTTCGGTCATCACGGTGGGCGAGGCCCGCCTGCTGCTCGGGAGGAAGTGACATGAGGACGCTCTGCTCCTCGACCTTGATCGGCGAAGCGTTGCTGATCCTCTTCGCGGCGCTGGTCGCGGTGCGGCTCACCGACGTCTCCGGCGCGGAGGTGTGGACGGTCAGCGGCATCGCGATGGCGCTGTGCGTCCTGCTCTGCGGCATGATCGACCGCCCCGGCGCGGTGCAGATCGGCTGGGCGCTGCAGATCGGGCTGATCGCCGGCGGCTTCATCCTGCCGACCATGTTCGGTCTCGGCGTGGTCTTCGCCGGCCTGTGGTGGTGCTCGGTGCACTACGGCCGCAAGGTCGACGAGTTCAAGGCCGCCCGGGCCGCCGCGGAGGCCGCCGCAGTACAGGTCTGAGGCCCGGACCGGCGGACCGACACGCCGTGTACGCAAGGTAATCTCTGCCCTGTCGGCGCCGCTTGTCGACCCGACTGTCCGCCGAACCGAATCCCCAGGAGACGCACCGTGTCCCAGCGCACTCTCGTCCTGCTCAAGCCCGACGCCGTCCGCCGCGGCCTGGCCGGCGAGATCATCAGCCGCATCGAGCGCAAGGCCGGCTGGCGGTTCGCCGCCGTCGAGCTGCGCACCTTCGAGCGGGCGACGCTGGAGCAGCACTACGCGGAGCACGTGGGCCGCCCGTTCTACGAGCCGCTGCTGGAGTTCATGACCTCCGGCCCGTCGATCGCGCTGATCGTCGAGGGCGAGGAGGTCGTCAAGGGCATCCGCATGCTGGCCGGCGCCACCAACCCGCTGGAGGCCGGCGCCGGCACCATCCGCGGCGACTACGCGACGATCACCCGCGAGAACCTGATCCACGCCTCCGACTCCCCGGAGTCCGCCGAGCGCGAGATCAAGATCTTCTTCCCCGCGCACGCCTGACCCGGACCGGGCGACACGCCCGGCGGGACCAGGGGTGACACACCCCGGGGAAGCGGGTGACGCACCCGCAGGACCTTCGTCCGCCCCGGTCGGGACCATTGGCCCGGCCGGGGCATTCTTATCGTGAAATAGGGAACTGGAGGCGCCGACACGGCGTCCCAATCCTCGGAGATGCGATCACGCCCCGGACAATGGACGGTATGCCCCACGTCTACGTCCGTGCCGCGCGGCGTGACTACGATGGACGCGACTCAAGGGCCCGGTAAGGCAGCTCAGCTGGTCTCCGCCCAAGCGTGGGCGCGCATTCGTCCACCCCCCATGAACTCCGAGCCCGGGAAGGCACCCACACCCCATGGCGAGCAACCTGTCGTTCATCGGCCGCGACTTGGCGATCGACCTCGGAACAGCCAATACGCTGGTGTACGTCAGGGGCAAGGGCATCGTCCTGAACGAGCCGTCCGTCGTCGCGGTGAACACCAACACCGGTGGGATCCTCGCGGTCGGCGCCGAGGCCAAGAAGATGATCGGCCGCACCCCGGGCAACATCGTCGCCATCCGCCCGCTCAAGGACGGCGTGATCGCCGACTTCGAGATCACCGAGCGGATGCTGCGGTACTTCATCCTCAAGATCCACCGCCGTCGCTACCTCGCCCGCCCCCGCGTCGTGGTCTGCGTGCCCTCCGGCATCACCGGCGTCGAGCGCCGCGCCGTCATCGAGGCCTCCTCGCAGGCCGGCGCCCGCCAGGTGCACATCATCGAGGAGCCGATGGCCGCCGCGATCGGCGCCGGCCTGCCCGTCCACGAGGCCACCGGCAACATGGTCGTCGACATCGGCGGCGGCACCACCGAGGTCGCCGTGATCTCGCTCGGCGGCATCGTCACCGCCCAGTCCATCCGGGTGGCCGGCGACGAGCTGGACAACGCGATCGTCCAGCACATCAAGAAGGAGTACTCGCTGCTCCTGGGCGAGCGCAGCGCCGAGCAGATCAAGATGAGCATCGGCAGCGCCTTCGGCCTGGAGGGCGAGAAGGACGAGCACGCCGAGATCCGCGGCCGCGACCTGGTCAGCGGTCTGCCCAAGACCGTGGTGATCTCCGCCGCCGAGGTCCGCGAGGCCATCGACGAGCCGGTCAACGCGATCATCGACGCGGTCAAGACCACCCTCGACCAGTGCCCGCCCGAGCTGGCCGGCGACGTCATGGACCGGGGCATCGTGCTCACCGGCGGCGGCGCCCTGCTGCGCGGCCTGGACGAGCGGCTGCGCCGCGAGACCGGCATGCCGATCCACATCGCGGAGAACCCGCTCGACTCCGTCGCGCTCGGCTCCGGCAAGTGCGTCGAGGAGTTCGAGGCCCTCCAGCAGGTACTCGACGCCTCGCCGCGTCGTTGACACGTCGCCGCACCACCGGTACCACGCGTCACATCCGACACTCGACTGAACGGGCCGCCGCCCGGGCCCCACAGCCCCGGACGGCGGCCAGGTACGAAGGGGCAGTACCAGCACCGTGAGGGACACACGAGAGAGCCGGCTGCTGCTCATCCTGCTGGTGGCCGTCGCCTTCGCGCTGATCACCGTGGACATCAAGGGCGGTGAGGACTCCCCGCTCGGCCCGGCCCGGCACGCCGCCGCCAGTGTCCTCGGACCGGTCGAGCGCGGAGCCGCCACCGTCGTGGACCCGGTCGCCGACACCGTCCGCGCCTTCCGGGACGCGGCCACCGACAGCGGCCGCACCGACCAGCTCGCCCGCGAGAACACCGAACTGCGGCAGAAGCTCGCCTCCTCCGACATGGCCACCGGGCGCACCAAGCAGCTGGACGACCTGCTGCGCACCGCCGGCGCCGGCGGCTACACCGTCAAGGCGGCCCAGGTCATCGCGATCGGCCCGGCCCAGGGCTTCTCCTGGACCATCACCATCGACGCCGGCAGCGACGACGGCCTCACCCGCGACATGACGGTGATCAACGGTCAGGGCCTGGTCGGCCGGATCACCACCGTCGCCCCGACCACCGCCACCGTGCTGCTCGCCTCCGACCCCGGCTTCTCGGCCGGCACCCGGCTGGAGAGCACCGGCGAGATCGGCTTCGCCTCCGGCGGCGGCGACAGCCCGATGAAGGTCTCGCTGCTCAACGGCAAGGCCCAGGTCAAGGCCGGCGACCGGCTGGTCACCTTCGGCTCGCAGAGCGGCCGCCCGTTCGTGCCCGGCGTCCCGGTCGGCAAGGTCGTCGAGGTCCAGGCCAACGCCGGCCAGCTGACCAAGACCGTCATGGTCGAGCCCTTCGTCCAGTTCACCCGGCTGGACCTGGTCGGCGTGGTGGTCGTGCCGCCGCGCGCCGACCCGCGCGACGCCGTCCTGCCGCCGGCGCCCGCCGCGGGCCAGCCGGCCGCCGCGCCGGGCCAGGTCCCGGCCTCCGTGCCCGGACAGGTCCCGGCCTCCGTGCCCGGACAGGTCCCGGCCTCCGCGCCCGCCGCCCCGCCCGCCAAGCCCACTGGGGGGAACTGAGCCATGCGCCTCGCCCGCATCCCCGTCTCCGCCGGCCTCGTCCTGTTCGGCCTGATCCTCCAGGTCAGCGTCTTCGGCCGGCTCCAGCTCCCGGGAGCCACCCCGGACATACTGCTGCTCGTCGTGGTCGGCCTGGCCATGGTCTACGGGCCCACCGGCGGCTGCCTGGTCGGCTTCGCGGGCGGCCTGCTGGCCGACCTCGCACCGCCCTCCGACCACGCGATCGGCCGCTACGCGCTGGTGCTCTGCCTGATGGGCTACGCCGCCGGACTGCTGCGCCCGGACCACGGCCGCCAGCGCTCCGTGGCCGGCTCGCTGCTGGTGGTCGGTGCCGCGGCGGTCGCCTCCACCCTGCTCTACGCGATGGTCGGCGCCCTGGTCGGCGACACCGCGGCCCGGCACGTCGGCCTCGGCGGACTGGTGATCAGCGCCCTGCTCTACGACCTGCTGCTGGCGCCCTTCGTGGTGCCGCTGGTGATGTACCTCGGCCGCCGCTTCGGGCGCGACCCGGTGGCCTCGGCGGACGACGACGAGGGCAGCTCCGGTCTCGGCACCCTGGCCCGCTACCGCACCACCCGCGAGGCCTCGACGGGCCCGTCGTACAAGAAGCGGCGCGTGCCCGGCTTCGTCCGCCGGCCGTAACCGGCCCGGCCCCGACCACCCGACCTCCCCGCATCCTGGAGCGCACGAGACGTGAGCAACATCCCCGAGACCGGACGCACCCGACGGGTGACGATCCGTCTGGTGGTGCTGCAGATCCTGGTGCTGTCGCTGCTCGCCACCCTCGGCGGGCGGCTGTGGTACCTGCAGATCCGCAACGCCAAGGAGTACACCGCGAAGGCGACCGGCAACCACATCCGCGAGGTGGTCGAGCCGGCCGTCCGCGGCGAGATCCTGGACGCCTCCGGGCGGGTGCTGGCCGGCAACGAGACCCGGCTGGTGGTCTCGGTCAGCCGCACCTCGCTGCTCCAGCAGAAGGACGGCGGCAAGGCGGTGCTGTCCCGGCTGGCCGAGGTGCTGGGGATGCCCGCCAAGGACGTGCAGGAGAAGGTCCGGCTCTGCGACGCCAAGACCCCGCAGCCGTGCTGGAACGGTTCGCCGTACCAGCCGATCCCGGTCACCAAGGAGGCGACCACCCAGCAGGCGATGCAGATAATGGAGCGCCGCGAGGACTTCCCCGGGGTCACCGCGCAGCCCACCGCCGTGCGCCGCTACACCGGCGCCGAGGGCGCCAACATGGCCCAGGTGCTCGGCTACCTCTCGCCGGTCACCGACGAGGAGGTCAGCAAGACCGCGGGTAGGAGCGGCCTGGACCGCTACCTGCCGGCCGACCAGATCGGGCGGGCCGGCCTGGAGTCGGTGTACGACCGCGACCTGCGCGGCACCGCGGGCATCACCAAGCTGGAGGTGGACAACCTCGGCCGGGTGATCGGCAACGCCGGCACCGTCGCCCCGCAGACCGGCGACAACCTGGTCACCAGCATCGACGCCCGGGTGCAGAAGGTCGTCGAGGACAACCTGGCGCAGGCCATGAACGACGCCCGGAACACCTTCGACAAGGTCACCAACCGCAACTACGAGGCCGACTCCGGCGCCGCCGTGGTGATGGACGTGCACACCGGGCGGATCGTCGCGATGGCGAGCGCCCCGACCTACGACCCGAACCTCTGGGTGGGCGGCATCAGCGGCAAGGACTACCAGTCGCTGACCAGCAAGGACTCCAACTTCCCGCTGCTGAACCGGGCCATACAGGGTCAGTCCGCCCCCGGTTCGACCTTCAAGGTCATCTCCACCACCGCCGCCGTGCAGGCCGGCTACTCGCTGGACGGCCACTACGACTGCCCGAAGAGCATGACCATCGGCGGCCGCGAGTTCAAGAACTTCGAGAGCGAGAACTTCGGCCAGATCTCCCTGGAGAAGGCGCTGGAGGTCTCCTGCGACACCGTCTTCTACGGCCTGGCGTACGACCAGTGGCTGAAGGACGGCGGCATCAAGCCCAAGAAGGAGCCGGGCGACTGGTTCTTCAAGACCGCCCACGAGTTCGGCCTCGGCGCCAAGACCGGCATCGACCTGCCGTCCGAGGTCACCGGCCGGGTGCCGGACCGGCAGTGGAAGCAGTCCTTCTACGACAACAACAAGGACGCCTGGTGCGCCCAGGGGCAGAAGGGCGGCAACAGCTACTCCGACCAGATCGCCCGGGAGAACTGCGTCGACGGCTACCAGATGCGCGCCGGTGACGCCGTCAACTTCGCGATCGGCCAGGGCGACACCCTCGTCACCCCGGTCCAGATGGCCCGGATCTACTCGGCGCTGGCCAACGGCGGCACCTTCTACCGGCCGACCATCGCCAAGGCGGTGATAAGCCCGGGCGGGGACCTCGTCCGCGAGATCGCCCCGCACGAGGACGCCAGGTTCCCCGGTGACGAGAAGCTGCTCAGCTACATCAACCAGGCCACCGAGAGCGTCATCAAGAGCGGCACCGCCGCCTGGAAGTTCAACGGCTGGCCGCAGGACAAGATCACGCTGCACGCCAAGACCGGCACCGCCGAGGTCGAGGGCAAGCAGACCACCTCCTGGCTGACCACGTACAGCAAGGACTACGCCGTCGTCATGACGATAAGCCAGGGCGGCACCGGCTCCGGCGGTTCCGGCGACGCCATCCGCCGGATCTACCAGGCGCTGTACGGCGTGGACGACAAGGGCGGCATCGACACCGGCAAGGCGCTGCTGCCCGCGCCGCAGGCCGAGCTGCCGAAGTTCAACCCGGACGGCACCGCGATCATCAAGCCGGTCTCGTACGGCGTCGACGCGGCGCCGGGCGCCCAGGCGCAGGCCGCCGCACCGGCTCCGGCGCTGCTCGACGCGGCCGCCGCGCAGCCGGCCCCGGCGACGGCCTTCCTCGACCGGACGCCGCCGGCCGACCGTCCGGCGTCGTACACCGCGGCCGACGCCGCGCTCGAACCCACGCGCGGACCGGGAAGGGGACGGGCATGACCTCCTACGGCTCGTACCGGCAGCTGCGGCTGGCCCCGCAGCGCAGCGGGGTCTCCAAGGCCCTGGCCAAGGACTCCCCACTCTGGCGGCTGGACTGGATACTGCTGCTGGCCGCGCTGGCCCTCTCGGCCGGCAGTTCGCTGCTGGTCTGGTCGGCCACCCGCGGGCGCGACTCGCTGACCCACGGGGACCCGCAGTACTTCCTGTACCGGCACCTGACCAACTTCGTGGTCGGGCTGGTGCTGTGCTCCGTGGTGATAGCGATAGGGAGCCGGCGCTTCCGCACGATCGTGCCGTTCCTGTACGTCGGCGTGCTCCTGATGCTGCTGGCGACGCTCAGCCCGCTGGGCTCGACCATCAACGGCGCGCACTCGTGGATCCAGCTCGGCGGCGGCTTCTCGATCCAGCCGGCCGAGTTCGCGAAGCTCGCGATCGTGCTGGCGATGGCGGTCGTGCTGTCCGACCAGGTGGACGCGGGGGAGCGGGAGTTCCCCTCGCACCGGGCGGTGTTCCGGGGACTGCTCTGGGCCGGGCTGCCGATGGGCATAGTGCTGCTGATGCCGGACGCCGGCTCGGTGATGGTGATGGCCGCGATCGTGCTGGGCATCCTGCTCGGCTCGGGCGCGGCGAACCGCTGGGTGCTCGGCCTGCTGGTGGCGGGCACCGCCGGGTGCGTGGCGATCTGGAAGTTCGGACTGCTGAGCCAGTACCAGATCGACCGCTTCGCCGCCTTCGCGAACCCGCAGCTGGACCCGAACGGCGTCGGCTACAACACCGCGCAGGCCCGGATCGCGATCGGCTCGGGCGGGCTGACCGGCAAGGGGCTGTTCCACGGCACCCAGACCGTCGGGCAGTTCGTGCCGGAGCAGCAGACCGACTTCGTGTTCACCGTGGCCGGCGAGGAGCTGGGCTTCGTCGGGGCGCTGGCGATCATCGCGCTGGTCGGCGTGATCCTCTGGCGGGCCTGCCGGATCGCCCGGCAGGCGACCGACCTGTACGGGACGATCGTGGCGGCCGGGGTCATCGCCTGGCTGTCCTTCCAGGCCTTTGAGAACATAGGGATGTGCCTGGGCATCATGCCGGTCGCGGGCATCCCGCTGCCGTTCGTCTCGTACGGCGGCTCCTCGATGTTCGCGAACTGGATGGCCATCGGGCTGCTCCAGGCGGTGCGCAGCCAGCGGCCGATAGCGGCCTGAGCGAGCATCGCGGCGGGGCCGGCCGGGGACTTCCCGGGCCGGCCCCGCCGTCGTGTCCGGGGCGTTCCCGCGGCCGGGGGGCGCCGCGGTCAGACGGCCGGGAAGCCGATCCGGGCGAGCACGCCCCAGCGCTCGGAGCGCCGGGTGAGCACGTAGACCGAGTCGAAGGAGCCGGTGCGCTCCCCGGCCGCGTCGTAGCGGGCGAAGCGGACCAGGGCGTGCACCTGGTCGGGGGAGGACTGGCTCAGCTCGACGCTCTCCCAGCCGCTGCGGGCCCAGCCGGAGTCGACCAGCAGGGCCAGCTCGGGGGTGGACCGCTCGACGTAGCCGGCCTCGTCCTCCCAGACCGTCACCTCACCCTCGTGCACCCGGACGTGCGGGTAGTGCAGGGTCCGCGCCCAGGCCGTCAGGTCGCGGCTGTTGAGGGCGTCGAGGAAGGCGTCGAGGGCGGCGCGGGCGGCGGCCTCGTGAGCGGGGGTGTCGTGAGCGGGGGTGTCGTGGGCGGCGGTCTCGTGGGCGCGGGTGTCGGCGGGCACGGCGGCCTCCAGGGCGGGCTGCGGACGGCAGGGACGCGGCAAGCCTGGTCCACCGGCGCGCCCGGTGGGGCCGGGCGGGGCCGATTCAGGTCCAAAGGCCGGGGCACAGACCGGTCGTACGGCCGAAGAGCCGCCCCGGGAGTGTCGGGGAGAATCAGTGGGCGTCGGCGGGCTCACGGGTCGCGGCGTCCAGGACGGCGTCCAGCAGGCCGGGGAAGCGCTGGCCGAGGTCGTCCCGGCGCAGCGACATCAGCCGGCGGGTGCCCTCGACCCGGGTGGTGGTGACGCCGGCCTCGCGCAGCACCTTGAGGTGGTGCGAGAGGGTCGACTTGGACAGGGGGATGTCCAGGTCGCTGCAACATTGCTCGTCGACCTCGGACAGGCCCGTCACGATGGAGAGGCGGGCCGGGTCGCTGAGGGCGTGGAAGATGCCGGCGAGCTGGATGGAGTCGGTGGCCGGGTGGCTCGGGGTCCGCATGGCGGCTCCTTGGTCGTCCTGGTCGTGCGATGGATTGTTCGAACTTTGGCGTACTATCCAATCTTAGGCAATGGGGCCGGCCCGCACCGCCGTTCCCGCGGAAGGACACCCGATGAGTGAACGCCGCGAGCGAACCGCCGGGAGGTGCCCGTGGGCCGCTACGGTCTGACGCTCCCGTTGCGCGGCGTCCCGCTGCACCGCCACCGCGCACTGGTCGAGGAACTGCCCGATCTGGGCTACACCGACGTGTGGACCGGGGAGGCGGCGGGCTACGACGGCTTCACCCCGCTGGCGCTCGCCGCGGCCTGGGCGCCCGCGCTGCGGCTGGGCACGGGGGTGGTGCCGGTGCAGACCCGAGGGCCGGCACTGCTCGCCATGACGGTCGCCTCGCTGGCCGAGGCCGCTCCCGGCCGCGTGGTGGTGGGCGTCGGCTCCTCCGGCCCGCCGTTCGTCACCCGGATCAACGGCATCCCGTTCGAGCATCCGTACCGTCAGGTCCGCGACACCGTGCGGTTCCTGAAGCACGTGCTGGCCGGCCGGACGGTACGGGGCGCGTTCGACTCCTTCACCATCGAGGGGTACACCCCGGCGCTGCGGCCCGACCCGGTGCCGCCGGTGATGATGGGCGCGCTCGGCCCGCAGATGCTGCGGCTGGCCGGACGGGAGGCGGACGGGCTGGTGACCAACTTCCTGGCGGCCGCGGACGTACCGCGGGTGCGGGAGGCGATGGGCGAGGAGGGCCGCACCAAGGAGGTGGTGGCCCGGCTGTTCGTCTGCCCGACCAAGGACCGCGACCACGCCCGCTGGCAGGGGCGGCAGTTGCTCGGGCCGATCCTCAACGCCCGGACGTACGGCGGCTTCCACGACTGGCTGGGGCGCGGCGAGGAGCTGGCCGCCTCGCACGCCGCGTGGGCGGCGGGCGACTTCCACGGCGCGTGCGAGGCGGTGCCCGAGCACCTGGTCGACGCGCTGCTGATCCACGGCTCCCCGGGGGAGTGCCGGGAGCGGGTCGCGCAGTTCGCGGCGGCGGGGGTGGACACGCCGCTGCTGGCGGTGCTGCCGGTGCCGGAGTTCGGCCCCGGGCCGGAGGGGATGCGCGACACGCTGCGGGCCCTGGCCCCGCAGACGTGACGCCGCGCAGCCCCTATCCGGCCGCCCGGTGTCCCGACCGGGCGTAGACCATGGCCTGGGCCCGGCTGCGCACGCGCAGCTTGCCGAGCACGTTGGAGACGTGGAACTTGACGGTCTTCTCGCTGAGGTGGAGCTCGGCGGCCATCTCGGCGTTGGACAGCCCGCCCGCGATCAGGGTGAGCACCTCCTGTTCGCGCGGGGTGAGCAGATGGAGCAGCGGTGGGGTGTGCAGCGGAGGTCCGGGCAGCCGGCGGGCCATCTCGGTGACCACCTCGGCGGTGATCGGCGGGGAGATCAGCGCGTTCCCGGCGGCGACCGCGCGGACCGCGTGCACCATGTCGGACTCGGGCCCGTCGCGCAGGACCAGGCCGCGGGCGCCGGCTCTGAGGTAGTCGAGCATCCGGTCCGGGTCGCCGGGGCGGACCAGCAGGATGACGCCGGGCTGCCCGGTCTCCCGGTCGGAGGTGAGCTTCTTGACCTCGCAGGCCTCCATGCCGGGCATGTCGGCGTCGATGACGACGACGTCCGGGCGTTTGGCGGCGCAGGCCTGGGCGATCCTGGCGGTGGTGGAGAGCTCGGTCAGGGGCTGCAGCCCGGGTGAGCGCTGCAGGATGGTGCGCAGCCCGGTGCGCAGCAGCGGTGAGGCGGCGCAGATGAGCACGCGGACGGTGGGGCCGGTGGGATCGGAGGGGTCGGCGGGGCGGTAGAGGGACAGGCTCATGTTCGTTCTCCTTGCCGTCGAGATTCCGGGACTCCGGGCAGCCGGAATCGGCGGGGTGCGTGGGGGCACCACCGCGGGGGCGGAATCGTGATGATGAGAGGAGATTTCTTTTCCGGCGTCGAGTCGGTGCGCGGTCGGTGCGCGGACGCGGGAGGAGAGTTCAGGGGCGACAGCGGCAGCGGTGCGTCGCGCAGTCGGAAGTCGCTGCGGCAGCAAGGCCGTTGACTCGACATTCCCGGAACATGGAAGCCATCCTAAAGATCGGCCTGATCGGTGGTCAAGAACTTCCTGGTGGGCGCGGTCCCACCAGGGGGGCTACCAGGCGTCCCAGTGGGCGATCTGCTCGGTGCCGACCCGGGGGCCGGGGCGGAAGTCGGTGCCGATGGTGTGGGCCAGCGGGATCAGCGCGGCCTGCAGGACGGTCTCGTAGGGGATGCCGAGGATCTCGGCCGCCTCGCGCTCGTAGTGCAGGTGCGGGGTGGTCCAGGCGGTGCCGAGGCCGCGGGAGCGGGCGGCGAGCATGAACTGCCAGGTGGCCGGGATGATCGAGCCCCAGGTGTTGGCCTGGCCGACGAAGGAGTCGACCTCGTGTCGGCCCTCGATCCGGACGCAGGGGATCACCAGGACCGGGACCTCGTGCAGGTGGTCGAAGAGGTGCTGGGCGCTCTCGGCGAGCCGGAGCCGGCGCAGCTGGTCGCCGACGGTGCGGTCCACGCCGGTGCCGACCACCTGCTGGCGGGGGCGGACCAGGCCGAGCCGGTAGAGGTCGGCGATCGCGGAGCGCTTGGCGGGGTCGGTGATGATCATGAAGTCCCAGCGCTGGCGGTTGCGGCCGGTGGGGGCCTGGGTGGCCAGGGCCAGGCACTCCTCGATCAGTTCGCGTTCCACCGGGCGGGTGAGGTCGAGCCGCTTGCGCACCGCCCGGGTGGTGGTGAGCAGTTCGTCGATGGAAAGCGCGAGGGGCGACATGGGCGGGGCTCCAGCTCCGGTCGGGTCGGAAGGGGGTGCGGATCCTTCCGGATCCTATTGATGGTTCGAAACTTGCGCAACATTCGAAGTCCAGTGGGTGGACCGGACGGGATCTCAAGTTCCGCTCTTGTGTGCCGAGTTGATTCTTTCTATGCTTCCACTATCTTCGAACATTCGAAACATGACGAGAGTGCTCGACCGCGAGAGGACGCCATGTCGCAGATCAAAGTCGAAGTCGAACCGGCCGAGGTCGGGCTGGACCCCGAGCGGCTGCGCCGGATCGACTCCTACCTCCGGGCCTACGTGGACGACGGCCGGCTGCCCGGCTGGCAGCTCGCCGTGACCCGCGGCGGGAAGGTCGCCCACCTCGCCGGATACGGGCACCGCGACGTCGAGAAGGGCCTGCCGCAGACCCCGGACACCATCTACCGGTCCTGGTCGATGACCAAGCCGGTCACCTCGGTGGCCGCGCTGGTGCTGCTGGAGGAGGGCGCGATCGGCCTCCAGGACCCGGTCTCCCGCTACCTGCCGGAGTTCGCCGACGTCCGGGTCTACCAGCGCGGGCCGGCCTCCCGGCCGGTCACCGTCCCCGCCGCCGAGCCGATCCGGATCGTGCACCTGCTCACCCACACCTCCGGCCTGACCTACGGCTTCCACCGGGCGCACCCGGTGGACGAGATCTACACCGCCAACGGCTTCGAGTGGACCACCGCGCCCGGCCTCGACCTCGCCCAGTGCGTCACCAAGTGGGCCTCCTTCCCGCTGCTCTTCGAGCCCGGCACCGCCTGGAACTACGGCGCCTCCAGCGACGTGCTCGGGCGGGTGATCGAGGTCGCCTCCGGCAGGCGGCTGGACGAGTTCCTGGCCGAGCGGGTGCTCGGCCCGCTCGGCATGGCCGACACCGGCTTCCACGTCCCGGCCGACAAGGCCGACCGGCTGGCCGGCTTCTACGTCGTCGACCCGGCGAGCGGGAAGGCCGTCCGCAACGACGCCTTCGGCGGTGACGTGCTGCGCGAGCCCCACTGCCTCTCCGGCAGCTCCGGACTGGTCACCACGCTCGCCGACTACCACCGGTTCAGCCAGATGCTGCTCGGCGAGGGCGAGTACCAGGGCGTACGGGTGCTCGGCCGGCACACCCTGCGGCACGCGCTGCGCAACCACCTGCCCGGCGGCGGGGACCTGAAGAGCGTCGGGCGGCCGGTGTTCTCCGAGATGCCCACCGCCGGGGTCGGCTTCGGGCTCGGCTTCGCGGTGGTGCAGGACCCGGCCGCCGCCGGGGTGCCGGCCAGCGCCGGGGAGTACGGCTGGCACAGCGCCGCGTCCACCATCTTCTGGGTGGACCCGGCGGAGCGGCTGACGGTGCTGTTCCTGACCCAGCTGATGCCCTCCAGTGCGCACCAACTGCACGGACGCCTGCGGCAGTTGGTCAACCAGGCGTTGGTCGGATAACGGGTCCGCCCGCCCCGCTCCGGGGCTCACCCGCCCGGCTGGACGGCGAGGAGCTTGCGGGTCAGCCGGATCAGCGTGTCCCGCTCCTCCGCGGTGAGCGCGGCGAACACCCGGTCCATCATCGGGGCGATGCCCGCCTCCGCCTCGGCCAGGGCCCGCGAACCGACCTCGGTCATGGTGACGGCGTAGGCGCGGCGGTCGCGCGGGTGACGCTCGCGGACCACCAGTCCGGAGCTCTCCAGGCCGTCGATGCAGCCGACCATCACGCTGCGGTCGATCCGCAGCTGCTCGCTCAACTCCTGCTGGGAGCAGGCCCCGACCGCGTCCAGCATCTTCAGCACCAGGTGCTGGGCCACCGTCAGCCGGGCGCCGGTCAGCTCCTCGTCGATGGCCCGGGCGACCACGGTGGTGGCCCGGCAGAGCGCGATGTCCGGGCGCTCCCGGGTGAGCGTCGCGAAGTACTGCCGGCGCTCGCCCCCGTCGTCCGTCCGGCTGGGCGAGGCGAGGCGGGGCGTCCGCGGGGCGGTGGCCATCGGAACTCCTTCTGCGGGCGGGGCCATCAGCATAACGCGTTCAGGAGATTGTTTTTCCGTAGACGTTCTCAAGGAAGGGGAATCCCATGTGCTCACCGGAAACGGTGGCCGGCGCCACCGGCCACACCGCCACCGGGCCCGTCGCCGCCGCGCCCGCCGAGGTCTCGGCGCCGCTCCGGGCCAGAGCCCCGATCAGCCTGCCGCGCGGGGCCGTCCGGGACCTCACCCACGTGGTCGGCCCGGACTGGCCGGTGTTCGAGCTGTACGTCAAGCCGATGGAGATCAAGCGGCTCGCCAACCTCGCCGAGCACGAGTACAACGCCTTCGAGCTCACCTACAACGAGCACATCGGCACCCACCTCGACGCGCCCTCGCACTTCGACGACGACGGCCTGGCCACCCACCAGATCCCGGCCGACACCCTGGTCGCACCGCTGGCCGTGGTCCGGATCGGCGAGCGCGCCGCCCGCGACCACGTCACCGAACTGACCGTCGACGACCTGCTGGCGTGGGAGAGCCGCAACGGCCGCATCCCCGACGGCGCGCTGCTCGCCGTCGACAACGACTGGGCGCACCGGATCGACACCCCCGGCGCCTTCCTCAACCTCGACCCCGCGGAAGGGCTCTACCGCTTCCCCGGGATCTCGGTGGAGGCCGCGCACTTCCTGGTCACCGAGCGCTCGGTGGTGGGCGTCGGCACCGACTCGATCAGCCTCGACCCCGGCACCCGCCCGGCCGACCCGGACACCCACCGGGTGCTGCTGCCGGCCGGCAAGTACGCCATCGAGTGCCTCGCCGGGCTCGACACCGTGCCCGACCTCGGCGCGGTCGCCGTGGTCGGCGCGCCCAAGCACCTCGGCGGGACCGGCGGCCCGGTCCGCGTCCTCGCCTTCGTCTGAACCGGCGGACCCGCGAACGGCACGACCCGCGATCACAACGACCCGCGATCACAACGACCCGCGATCACAGGAGAAGCCCATGACCGTACAGACCGACTCGGAGTCCGTCTTCGCCGGGGCCACCGGCGAACGCTGGGAGTGGAAGGAGGAGCGCTACCGCGACGGGGTGTTCAGCCACGCCGTGGACACCGAACTGCACCGGCTGCGGCTGCTGGAGTCCGTCCTGGACGAGCACACCCGCAGCCGCTTCCGGGGGCTCGGCCTGCGGGCCGGGCACCGGGTGCTGGAGGTCGGCGGGGGCGGCGGCTCGGTCGCCCGCTGGCTGGCCGAACAGGGCGCCGAGGTCACCGTGACCGACCTCGACACCACCTTCCTGGACGAACTCGCCGCCGACGGCGTGCGGGTGCTGCGCCACGACGTCTACACCGACGACTTCCCGCCCGCCTCCTTCGACTTCATCCACGCCCGGTACGTGGTGATCCACCTGCCCGACCCGGAGAAGGCGGTGGAGCGGCTGGTCCAGTGGCTGGCCCCGGGCGGGACGCTGGTGCTGGAGGAGCCGGCCTTCTTCCCGATCAAGGACTCGCCGCACCCCGGCTACCGGACCGTGCTGCGGGCCTTCCGCCGCCACCTGGAGACCGCGGTGGGCACCGACACCGAATGGGCGCGCAGCCTGCCGGTGCCGCTGGAGGGCAAGGGGCTGAGCGGCCTCGGCCACGACGCGCGCTTCCAGCTGATCGCCGGCGGGGACGACGAGGCCGAGTGGTGGCGGCTCACCCTGGAGCAGACCCGGCCGGCCGTGGTGGCCGCCGGACTCGCCACCGAGGAGGACTTCGAGGCGGCGTACCGGGAGCTCGCCGACCCGCAGTTCCGGGACCTCTCCCTCGCGGTCTTCACCGCCTGGGGGAAGCGGGCCTGACGCGCCCGCGCACGCCGACGGGCCGGTCACCCCTGCGGGGGCGGCCGGCCCGTCGGCGTTCCGTCCGGGCGTTCCGTCCGGGCGTTCCGTCGGGGCGTTCCGTCCGGGCGTGGCCGGGGTGAACGCGGCGCCGCCCGTACCCCGGTGGAGCGGGGGTACGGGCGGCGCGTGCGGTGCGGTCGGAGGGTCAGAGCACCACGCGGACGCCGTACGTCCGCAGCCAGGCGTCCAGCAGTAGGGCGCGCGGCAGCCAGGGCGGCGGGGTGAAGGTGCCGGTGTGCCAGCCGCCGCCGTCCACCTGGGCGCGCAGCGCGTCGGCGTTCAGCAGCGGAAGGGCGGGCGAGTCGCGGTCGGCGAGCAGGGCGCGGACGGCCTCGCGGACCGCCTCCAGGTACTCCGGACTCTGCCCGAACGGGAAACCGCTCTTCTGTCGCCGCACCACCTCGGCGGGCAGCAGATCGGCGACCGCCTCGCGCAGCAGCCCCTTCTCCTGGCCGCCGAGCCGCTTGAGCGCCCACGGGGTGTTCCACACGTACTCGACCAGCCGGTGGTCGGTGAACGGCAGCCGGACCAGCAGGCCCGCCGCGAAGCTCATCCGGTCCTTGCGGTCCAGCAGGAAGGGCAGGAAGCGGGTGAGCTGGAGGTGGAAGGCCTCGCGCAGCCGGCGGTCCGCGCCCGACTCGCCCGCCAGCCGCGGGACCTCGGCGAGCGCCTCGCCGTAGCGGGCGGCCACCTCGGCGTCCACGTCCAGGTGCCGGCGCAGCTCGGCGGAGAGCATCCCGCTGCGGTCGGTGATCCCGGCCGACCACGGGAAGTTGGCGGTCGGGCGGTCGGCCTCGGCGGTGAACCAGGGAAAGCCGCCGAAGACGTCGTCCGCACCCTCGCCCGAGAGCACCACCTCGGCGTGGCCGCGCACCTCGCGGAAGAGCAGGTGCAGCGAGACGTCGAGGTCGCCGACGCCGGGCAGGTCGCGGGCGCGCAGGGTGGCGCCCAGGTGGTCGAGCAGCGAGGGGGCGTCCAGCAGGATCTCGGCGTGCCTGGTGCCCACGTGGTCGACCACCGCCCGGACGTACGGGGCGTCCCGGCTGACGTGCAGGGCGTCCGCCTTGAAGTCGGTCTCGCTGCCCGCGAAGTCGACCGAGTAGGTGGCGATCTTGTCGCCGCCGGCCGCGGCCAGGCCGACGATGGCGCTGGAGTCCAGGCCGCCGGAGAGCAGGGCGCCGGGTTTGACCCCGGTGTCGGCGGACTGCCGGCGCACTGTGTCGGCGAGCAGGGCGCGCACCCGCCGGACGGTGGTCGGCTCGTCGTCGGTGTGCTCGGCGGCCTCCGGCGCCCAGTAGCGCCGGTGGCGCACGCCGTTCGGACCGGCGACCAGCAGCCACCCGGGACGGACCTCGTGCAGGCCGCGGTAGACGGCGTCGCCGGGGCGCTTGAGCGCGACGGTGAGGACGTCCACCAGGCCGTTCGCGTCCACCTCGGCGGGCAGCCCGGCGGCCAGCAGGGCCTTCGGTTCGGAGCCGAACGCCAGGGAACCGTCCGGAAGTTCGGCCCAGTAGAGCGGCTCGACGCCGAGCCGGTCGCGGATCAGCACCAGCTCCTCGGTGCGGGCGTCCCAGATCGCCGCCGCGTAACCGCCGACCAGTCGGTCGGCGGCGTCGGCGCCCCACTCCAGGTAGGCGCGCAGGACGAGTTCGGCGTCCGAGCCGTTGCGGATGCGGTGGCCGCGGGCGGTCAGCGTGGTGTGCAGCGGGCCGGGGTTGAGCAGTTCGCCGGAGAAGGCGATGACGGCCGGGGCCGGGTCCAGCTCGGGCGGGAACCAGGGCTGGGGCACGTCGT
This sequence comes from Kitasatospora sp. NPDC041917, assembly GCF_055589745.1. NCBI lineage: Bacteria > Bacillati > Actinomycetota > Actinomycetes > Kitasatosporales > Streptomycetaceae > Kitasatospora > Kitasatospora sp. NPDC041917. Next base: position 29,194 of record NZ_JBVJBI010000006.1, read on the forward strand.
TGCGGGGCCCGGTGTGGAACTGGCGGTGGCCGAGGCCGGCGTGCCGGGCCAGCCAGGTGCCGCCGCGGCGCGGGCCGCGGTGGGTCAGGGTGTCGGTGAACTCCTGGACGAGTTGGGCCTGTTCGCGCACATCCCCGCTGCGCGACACCAGCCCGGCGATTCCACTCATGCCCCGACCCCCGTGGCCTCGGCGACCTGGGCCAGCGACTCGCGCACCAGTGAGGTGAGCGGCGCGGGCAGCCGGCCCCAGTTGGCCTCCTCGTTGAGGTCCAGGACCCGGGAGAGCTTCCAGCCCAGGTACTGGCCGAGCGAGGCCAGCGGGGGCAGCTTCTCCACCGGGTGGACGGTCACCGTGTACTCCTCGAAGAGCGGGGCGAGGCGCTGCTCCAGCACCTTCGACCAGGAGCCGTCCGGGGTGCCGTCGGTGGTGACCAGGCAGACGAGGGCCTTGCCGCGCAGCACCAGCATGTAGTTGAACACCGAGGCGCCGGGCAGGGCCTCGGCCCACAGCACCTCCTCCAGGTCGTCCTGGCGGATGTTGTTCTCGGCGAGCAGCAGGACGTCCTGGGCCCGGCCGAGGGTGCGCAGGACGGGCAGCCGGATGCCGCAGTCGCAGGGGTCGGTCTCGATCCGGACCAGGTCGCCGGTGCGGTAGCGCAGCAGCGGGCGGGAGGGGATGTCCAGGGTGGTGACGATCAGCTCGCCCTGCACCGGGTCGGTGTCCGGGCCGAGCACGGTGGTGCCCTCGCCGTCGTCGATCTCCAGCAGGTAGCTCTGCAACTGCAGGTGCAGCCGGCGGTGTTCGCAGGTGACGGCGAGGGTGCCGGTCTCCGAGGAGCCGTACGAGCCGACGTAGGCGGTGCCGCCGGTGAGGCGTTCGAGGTGGCGCACGAAGCTGGGGCCGGTCTGTTCGGCCATCAGCAGCAGCCGGTCGAAGCGGGGCAGCGGCAGGCCGTTCCGTTGGGAGAACTGGGCCAGTTCCAGCAGCCGGGACGGCGGTCCGACGTAGACGTTGGCGTTCAGTTCGGAGATCAGTCGCAGCACCCGGGTGTAGTCGCCGGTGATGTTGTCCACCCAGGGGCGGAAGGACATCACCCCGAGGTACTCCAGCACCTTCTCGAACTGGTAGGCGGCGGGTGCGAAAGGGGCGTTGATGAGGATCAGGGCGACATCGGCGGGCCGCAGCAGCCGGCCCCACATCTCGCCGATGTTGAGGGTGTTGACCAGCAGGTCGTCCACCGCCTTGGGGGCGGGGGCCGGGTCGCCGGTGGTGCCGGAGGACTCGTAGTAGTGCAGGAACTCCGACAGCGGGCGGGTGAACGCGCCGGCGCCGTGGCCGCCGAGTTCCTTCTTGCCGAGGAAGGGCAGCGCGGCGAAGGCGTCCAGGGCCTCGGCGGGGGTCAGCGGGGTGTCCGAGCGCAGCCGCTCGGCGAGGTCCCCGGTGAGGGTGCCGGCGTACATCGGGGAGCGCACGGCGGCGGCCAGCGTGGTGGCCAGCTTGGCGCCGTAGCGTTCGGCCGGGTCCTGGCCCTGCCAGGTGCGGTGGATCAGGGCGGTGTGGGAGTCCAGGCGCTCGGCGGCGTCCTGGCGTTGGGCGGGGTCGCGCAGTAGCAGCATCTTCGATAGCTCCTCGGGCTGTGGGAGTCACGGTCGGGGACGTGCCGGTGCGGGGGAGACGGCGAACGGCGGGGGTTCAGGCGGCGAAGGGCTCCGGGAGCCCGGCGGCACGGCGCAGCGAACCGTCCCGGACCAGGCCGGCCACGGCGGCGATGTCGCCGTCCATCCGCCGGTCGCGGTCAGTGAACGGGGCCTGCTCGCGGATCAGTCCGTGCACCTTCTGGAGGGTGGGCGAGGCCTTGCGCAGGCCGCGCAGCTCGACCGCCTGGGCGACGGCGAGCAGGTGGATCGCGGTGACGTCGCGGGCGAGCTCGACGACCGTACGGGCGTCGCGGGCGGCGATCGTGCCCATGCTCACCTTGTCCTGGTTGTGCGCCTCGGTGGAGCGGGAGAACAGTGAGGCGGGTACGGCGGTCTTGAGCGCCTCGGCGGTGATCGCGGAGGCGGCGATCTGCATGCCCTTGAAGCCGTGGTGGAGCCCGGCGTGGGCGTCGGTGTCGGCGGCGGGGGCGATCAGGTTGGGCGGCAGGCCGCGGCTGAACTTGGGGTCGACCAGCAGGGCGAGCTGGCGGTCGAGCAGGTCGGCGGTGTTGGCGACGGCGGTCTTGAGGCCGTCCATGGCCTGGCCGACGTGGCCGGCGTAGAAGTTGCCGCCGTGGTGCAGCAGGCCCTCCTCGGTGTCGAACAGCGGGTTGTCGGTGGAGGAGTTGACCTCGGTCTCCAGCCAGGGCCGCACCCAGTCCAGGGTGTCCCGCAGCACGCCGGTGACGTGCGGGGCGCAGCGCAGCGAGTACGGGTCCTGGATGCGGTGCTCGTGGGTGAGGAAGCCGCGGTCGCCCAGGCGTTCCTGGCGGTCGAGGATGCCCCGGTAGTCGGTGGCGAGTTCGGAGCCGTCGAGCAGGGCGCGGATCGCGGCCGCGGAGGCGAGCTGGCCGGGGTGCGGCTTCTGGCGGTGCAGGAACGGGTGGAAGTGCGAGGCGTTGCCGTGCAGCGCCTCCACGGCGAGGGCGGTGGCGATGTCGGCGGCGGCGGCGAGTTCGGCCGCGTCGTGGGTGGCGAGGACGGCGAAGGCGGAGGTGAAGGAGGTGCCGTTGATCAGTGCCAGGCCCTCCTTGGCGGCGAGCACCACCGGTTCGATGCCCTCCTCGGCGAGTGCCTCGGCGGCCGGGCGGATCCGGCCGCGGTGCAGCACGTCGCCCTCGCCGAGCAGGGCGTGCGCCAGGTAGCAGAGCGGGACCAGGTCGCCGCTGGCGCCGAGCGAGCCCCGTTCGGGGATGAGCGGCAGGATGTCGGCGGCCAGGTGGCGCAGCAGGGTGTCGACCACGACGGGCCGGATCGCGGAGGGGCCGCGCCCCAGGCAGTTGGCGCGGATCAGCTGGACGGCGCGGGCGACCTCGGGCGCGGCGGTCGGGCCGGTGCCGTTGAGGTGGTAGGTGATCAGGTTCCGCTGGAGCGCGGCGGCGCGGTCGGCGGAGATCTGCCGCCCGACGGAGTCGCCGAATCCGGTGGTGATGCCGTACAGCGGGATGCCGCGCGCCAGCCAGTCCTCCTTGAGGGCGACGGAGGCGGACATCCTCCCGGTGGCGGCGGGGGCGAGGACCGGTCCGGCGGTGCCGGGGCGGGCCCGGGCGACGGAGACGATGTCGGCGAGGGTCAGGTCGTGGCCGGTCAGGGCCAGGGGACGCGTGGTGGGCATGGGTCCTCGTTCCTGGGCGGAGCGGGCGGTCCGGTCGGAGGGGGCGGTGTACCGGCTGGCCCCAAGTCTCGGGATCGGACAGGTGTTCCGTCTTCGGGCGTCGGTACGGACCGGATCCCGTCCCAACGGCCGGGCGGCGGGCGGCGACCCGGCCCAACGGACGGGCCGTCGGACCGGGTCGCCGGGGCGTCCGCCGAGCCCCGTCACCACTCGACGGGCAGCGCCTTCGGACGCAGTGTCAGCAGGCCGCCGAGCCATTCGACCTCCTCGGCGGGCACCGCGAGCCGCAGCGAGGGCAGCCGGCGGGCCAGGGTGCCGAAGGCGACCTGGAGCTCCATCCGGGCGACGCCCGCGCCGGGGCAGTAGTGGGCGCCGTGGCCGAAGGCGATGTGCTTGGGGTCGGCGCGGGTGAGGTCGAGCCGCTCGGGGTCGTCCACCCGGCGGAGGTCGCGGCCGGCCGCGTGCATCACCGGGATGACGCCCTCGCCCTTGGCGACCGGGGTGCCGGCCAGCTCCAGGTCCTCGGTGGCGACCCGCATGAAGCCGATCTCGGACGGCGGGGCGTAGCGCAGGAGTTCCTCGGTCGCGTTGTCCAGCAGGTCGGGGCGCTCGGTGAGCAGCCGCCACTGGTCGGGGTGGCGCAGCAGCTGGTACAGCGCCCGGGAGACCGCGCTGACGGTGGTGTCGTGGCCGGCGACCAGCAGGTTGATGCCGAGCCAGACCAGCTCGCGCTCGTCGAGGCGGTCCTCGTCGTCGCGGGCCGAGATGAGGGTGGAGAGCAGGTCCTCGCCGGGATTCGCGCGGCGTTCGGCGACCAGCCCGGCGACGTACGCGGCGGACTCCTGGCGGGCGGCGAGCCGCTCCTCGGGGGTGTGGGCGGTGATGGAGACCAGCCGGTCGGTCCACTGCTGGAGCAGCGGGCGGTCCTCGACCGGGGCGCCGACCATCTCGCAGATCACCCAGACCGGCAGCACGGCGGCGAAGTCGTGGTGCAGGTCGGCCGGTCGGGGACCTTCGACCAGGCGGTCGATGAGCTCGTCGGCGATCTCGACCACACGGGAGCGCCAGCGCTCGGCCTTGCGCGGGGTGAAGGCGGGGGAGATCAGCCGGCGCAGCCGGGCGTGGTCGGGGCCCTCCTGGTTGAGCAGGTTGTACGGGTTGTCGGAGAAGTCCTCGCCGGAGACGGTGCGTACGGCGCCCGGCTCGCGCAGCGCGGCCCGGGACAGCCGCTGGTCGGAGAGCGCGGAGACGACCTCGTCGTAGCCGGTGACCAGCCAGGCCTGGTCGCCGCTGGGCAGCCGGACCCGGCTGACCGGGCACTTGGCGCGCAGTTCGGCGAACTCGGCGGGTGGCTCGCCGTAGGGGGAGAGCGGAAGGGGGTAGGCGGTGAGGTCCTGGTCGGTCATCGGTCTGCCTCTCGGTGGGATCGCCGGGGTCGTGGTCCGGCGGTCGTGGTTCCGGTCGTGGTTCCGGTCGGGGTGCGGGTGCGGGCGCGTGATCAGGTGGTCGGGGCTTCGGTCAGGCGGCCGGTGTCCGGGTCGGGGGCGGGCGCCGGGCCGCTCGGGGGGCTCGGGGGCGTGGCGCCGGTGGGGCGCCGGCGGGGTGCGGCGAGCAGCCGTACGGCCGGGAGCTCGACGTACCGGTGCAGGAGCCCGGCGAGCAGCCAGGCGGCGGTGAACGCGCCGAGCAGCAGCGCGGCGGCGACCGGGGTGGTGAAGGTCCGTCCGGCGCCGAGGGCGCGGTGGCCGTGGTCCAGGATCAGCCGGTGGACCAGGTAGAAGGCGAAGGTCCAGCTGCCGAGGGTGACCAGCGGCCGGGAGGTGAGGAAGGAGCGCCGGCCGGCCACGTCCCGGGCGGCGAGCGCGGGCAGCAGCAGGGCGATCGGGACGATCGCGGGGGTGGTCAGCCCCCACAGGAACGGCAGCTGCTTGGCCAGGAGTTGGGCCGGGATCAGGAGCAGGGCGGCGGGCAGGGCGCCGATCGGCAGCCGGCGGCCGGTGAGGACGATCCGGGCGAGCAGGATGCCCAGCACGAACTCCAGCAGCCGCACCGGCGGGAACACGTAGACGAACCAGAACTGCCACACCGAGCCGGAGCCGAAGGGCAGCGGCGGACGGTCCGGCAGCAGGGCGGAGGCGGCCGGGACGAGCAGGACCGCGGCGATCACCCCGGCGGTCCAGGCCCAGAGCCGTTCGGGGCGGATCTTCCGGATCCAGTGCACCAGCAGCGGGAAGGCGGCGTAGAAGAAGATCTCGCAGGAGATCGACCAACTGACGTCGTTGAGGCTGGAGAAGACCTCGCGGTCCGGGTTCCAGGTGTGCACCAGGAACAGGTTGGGAACGGCCTGGCGGGCGGTCGCGGCGTGGCCGGCCACGGCGAGCAGCACCAGTGCGGCGGCCCAGGTGAGCACGTGCAGCGGGTAGATCTTGGCGGCCCGGCGGCGCCAGAAGCCGCGGGCACTGTGGTCGGGGCGTGAGCCCCAAGTGATCACGAAGCCGCTGAGGACGAAGAAGCAGCTGATCGCGGTCCAGGCGCCGTTGGCGACGAGCCAGGCGTAGGCGTCGGCGACCCCCGCGTCGCCGAACGGTTTCTCCATGTCCGCGTGGAAGGCGAAGACCGGGACCACGATCAGGAATCTGACGCCGGTGAGCGAGGGCAGGCGGGGACGTCTGACGGATTCGGGCATGGGTGGGCAACTCCCCCGTGGGTAGGGCCGATATTTCTAAGGTTCGGCAATTATCAAACAATAGGAAGTCAACTCACGGAGACGCAAGGGGTGTTGGGGGTCGCGTGGCGCGGAGATTGTTTGACGCTAGATGATTTGACTGCTACGTTCAGCCCACTTGATTGAGATGCAGACGATTGTCTGCCAGATGGATTGGGAGAGGGCCGATGCCGGACACGGCGCCCCGCACCCTCGGCGCGCACAAGGGGTTGGCACTCCTGGTGCTCTGCGCCCAGCTCTTCCTCGACTCGATGGACGTCTCCCTGATGGGTGTCGCCCTGCCGGAGATCAAGCAGGACCTCGGCCTCGGGCCGGAGACGCTGCAGTGGATCATCTCCGGCTACGCCGTCGCCTACGGCGGCTTCCTGCTGCTCGGCGGCCGAGCCGCCGACCTCTTCGGCCGGCGCCGGCTGTTCTTCTGGGCCACCGCCGTGTTCGCCCTCGTCAGCCTCGCCGGCGGGCTCGTCTCCGACGGCACCCTGCTGGTCGTCAGCCGCGTCATCAAGGGCGTCGCCGCCGCCTTCATCGCCCCCGCAGCGATGTCGATCATCACCACCACGTTCAAGGAGGGCCCCGAGCGCACCCGCGCGATGGGCATCTTCTCCCTCACCGGCGCCAGCGGCTACGCGGCCGGCCTGGTGTTCTCCGGCGTCCTGACCGAAGTGCACTGGCGGCTCATCTTCTTCGTCCCCTTCGTCGTCGCCTCGCTCGTCCTCGCCGTCACCAACTACGCCGTCGCCCCCGACCAGGCGCGCACCGGCGAACGGCCCGGCTTCGACGCGGCCGGCGCGCTCACCGCCACCGCCGGCGTCCTGCTGCTCGTCCTCGGACTCGTCCGCGCCCCCGAAGCCGGCTGGGGCTCCGCCGCCACCCTCGGCTCGCTGATCGCCGCCGTCGTGCTGCTGGTCGTCTTCGTGGTCATCCAGCAGCGCCGCACCGACCCGCTGCTGCCACTGCGGATCTTCCGCTCGCGCACCCTGTCCACCGCCAACACCGTCGGCCTGGTCTGGGCCTGCGCCACCATCGGCTGGCAGTTCATCGCCCTGCTCTACCTCCAGCAGGTGCTCGGCTACAGCGCCCTCCAGGCGGGCCTGGCGATCGTCCCGATGGCCGCCGCGATCCTGCTCGCCGTCAACCTCGCGCCCAAGCTGATCAACCGCTCCGGGCTGCGCCCGGCGGCCGTCCTCGGCCTGCTCCTCCAGGGCGGCGGCATCCTGCTGTTCCTGCGCACCGGCACCGACAGCAACTACCTGAGCGTCCTGCTGCCCGCGCTGATCGTGCACGGGCTCGGCAACGGCACCAGCTTCCTCGCCTTCAACATCGCCGCGGTCGGCGGCGTGAAGAACGAGGACCAGGGGCTGGCCACCGCGCTGGTCACCGCCGCCCTCCAGCTCGGCGGCGGCATCGGCGTCGCCGTCGGCGCGGCGGTGCTCACCGGCGTCGGCGGCGCCTCGCCCTCGCTCTCCGCGTACCACTGGGCCTTCCTGGTCGCCGCGCTCTTCTCGGCCGTCGGGCTGGTCGCCGCCGCCCTCGGGCTGGGCGCGCCGAAGGGCGGGGACGCCGCGCAGGCGCCGCCCGCCGAGGATGCGCCCGCCGAGGCGCAGGCCCTGGCCGCCGATCTCCAGGAGGGCCGGGCGTGACCGCCACCCGGCCCGCCGCCGCCACCGCCGCCACCGCCGTCGAACGCCTCACCCCGGACGACCCCCGGCTCTCCTGGGACGGCATCAGCGGCCTGGCCCGGCACGAGGACCGCTGGATCCCGCTGCGCCTGCCGCTGGACCGGGTGGCGACCACCCTCTCCGCCGACTTCGCCCGCCTCGCCCGACTCCCGGCCGGCGCCCGCTTCGGCCTGCGCACCGACGCCGTCGAACTGGTCCTGGAACTGGACGCCGAACCCGGCAGCGCGCCGTTGGACGTGGTGGTGGACGGCGTCGTCGCCCACCGGTGGCACCCGGTGCCCGGCCGCCACCGGCTCGCCCTGCCGCTGCCCGCCGGCGCGAACGGCCCGGCCGAGGTGGAGATCTGGCTGCCGCACCTCAGCCGCACCTGGATCGGCCGGCTCTCGCTGCACGGCCACCGGGTGCTGGAGCCGCTCGAACGCACCGGCCCGCGCTGGATCGCGTACGGCAGCTCGCTCACCCACGCGATGTTCCCGCACGGCCCGTCCGAGAGCTGGGTCTCCCTGGTGGCCGTCCGGCACGGCTGGCGGCTGCGCAACCTCGGCTTCGCCGGGGAGGCGTACCTGGACCCGCTGGTCGCCCGCGTCCTGCGGGACACCCCGGCCGAGCTGATCACCCTGGAGATCGGCACCAACGCCTACATCCGCAGCGTGTTCACCGCGCGCAGCTGGGGCTCGGCGGTGTGCGGCTTCGTCGAGACCGTCCGCGACGGCCACCCCGACACCCCGATCGCGGTGATCGCCGCGCTGCCCTCGGTGGAGCGGGAGAAGGCGGTCAACGCCGCCGGGCTCACCCTGGAGGGCATCCGGGAGCTGACCGGCGAGGCGGTCCGGGTGCTCCAGCGGCTCGGCGACCGGCGGCTGCACCTGGTCGACGGCCGCGAGGTGCTGCCCGTCGCCGAGGCCGACCGGGTCTACGCGGACGGGCTGCACCCGACCCCGGACGGCGAGCACGACCTCGCCGACCGGGCCGCGCCGATCCTCCGGCGGTTCCTGCCGGGCTGACGGTCGGTCCTGCCGGGCCGACGCCCGGCTCCTGCCCGCCCGGCGTCCGGCTCTTGCCGGGCCGACGGTCGCACCCGGCCGGGCTGATGTCGCACCCGGCCGGGCTGACGTCGCACCCGGCCGGGTTGGCGTCCGGCTCCGAACGACGGTGCCCCGACGGGACGTTCCCGCCGGGGCACCGCCGTCTGCCGGGGCCCGTCAGACCGCAGCGGTCCGTGCGGGCAGCCGGGGCACGGCCGCCAGCAGCTGCCGGGTGTACGGGTGCTCGGGGGAGCGGAACACCCGCTCGGCCGGGCCGTACTCGACCGCCCGGCCGTCCTTCATCACCAGCACCCGGTCGCTCACCTGGCGCACCACCGCGAGGTCGTGCGAGATGAACAGCATCGCCAGGCCCAGCTCGGCCCGCAGCCGGGCCAGCAGCTCCAGCACCTGCGCCTGCACCGAGACGTCCAGTGCCGACACCGGCTCGTCGCAGACCAGCAGCCGCGGCCCGGTGGCCAGCGCCCGGGCGATCGCCACCCGCTGGCGCTGCCCGCCGGACAGCGAGCGCGGCCGCCGCTCCAGGTGCTGCTCGCCGAGGCCCACCTGGGTCAGCAGTCCGACCGCCCGCTCCCGCCGCGCCGCGCCGCGGGCCACCCCGGCGACCGCCAGCGCCTCGGCCAGGATCCGCCGGACGGTGAAGCGCGGATCGAAGGAGGCCAGCGGGTCCTGGTGGACCAGTTGCACGGCGGCCCGGGCCGGACGGCGCTCGCGCTCGGGCAGCGCGCTCCACGGGCGGCCGTCCAGCAGCACCTCCCCGGCGTCCGGGGCCAGCATGCCCATCACCAGCTGGGCGGTGGTGCTCTTGCCGGAGCCGGACTCGCCGACGATGCCCAGGGTCTCGCCGGGCGCGAGCGCGAACGACACGTCGGCGACCGCCTCCCGCAGGCCGCCGTCCGGGCTGCGGTAGCGCTTCACCAGGCCCCTGGCGGTGAGGAGCCGGTCCTGCTTCTGCTCCTGGTCCTGTTCCTGCTTCCGCTCCTGCGCGTCGGCCGCCGGGGACGGCCCCGGCCGGTCCGGATCGGGCGCGGCCGCCAGCAGCATCCGGGTGTACGGGTGCTCGGGTGAACCCAGCACCCGGTCGGCCGGTCCGCTCTCCACGATCCGGCCGTCCTTCATCACCGCGATCCGGTCCGCCAGCCGGGCCACCACCGCCAGGTCGTGGCTGATCAGCAGCAGGGCCGTCCCCTCGGCCTTCAACTCGCCGAGCAGATCGAGCACTTGGGCCTGCACCGTGACGTCCAGCGCGGTGGTCGGCTCGTCCGCGACCAGCACCCGCGGCCCCGCCGCCAGCGCGGAGGCGATCAGCGCCCGCTGACGCAGCCCGCCGGAGAGCTGGTGGGGGTACTGCCGGGCCCGTTCGGCCGGCTCCGGAACCCCGACGTCGCGCAGCAGCTCCTCGACCCGGTCCGGCACCTCGGCCTTCGGCAGCACCCGGTGGGCGAGCAGGGGCTCGCCCACCTCGGTGCCCACCCGGCGCAGCGGGTCCAGTGCGGACAGCGCGTCCTGGAGCACCAGTGCGACGGTGCGACCGCGCACCCGGCGCCACTCCCGCTCGCCGAAGGCGGCGGCGTCCCGGCCCTCGACCAGGAAGCGCTCGGCCCGGACGGCGGCACCGGGCGCGGTCAGTCCGACCAGCGTCCGGGCCGTGACGCTCTTGCCCGAGCCGGACTCCCCGACCAGCGCCAGGCACTCGCCCGCCGACAGCGACAGCGACACCCCGGCCACCGCCGTGGTCCGCTGCCTGCCGTGGCCGAACTCGACGCTCAGGCCCTCCAGTTCGACGATCGGGCTCATGACGTCCGTCCTTCCAGGCGGCGGTGCAACTGACGGCCGAGCACGGTGATCGCGACCACCACGGCGGTGATGGCGGCCCCCGGGAACACCGCGATCCACCAGGCGGTGGACAGGAAGTCGCGCCCCTGGGAGAGCATCGCCCCCCACTCCGGGGCGGGCGCCTTGGGCCCCAGCCCGAGGAAGCTGAGCGCCGAGCCCGAGACCACGGCGGTGCCGACGGCCAGCGTGGCGGGCACCGTCAGCGGCCCCAGGGTGTTCGGCAGCACGTGCCGCAGCACCACGGCCGCCCGGGGCACCCCCAGGGCCGTCGCGGCGCGCACGTACTCCGAGCCGCGCACCACCATCGCCTGCCCGCGCACCAGCCGGGCGAACCCGGGGGTGGCCGCGATCGCGATGGCCAGCAGCGCGTTGCCGGTGCCCGGACCGACCACCGCGATCACCAGCAGCGCGAGCAGCAGTTCGGGCAGCGCCAGGAGGACGTCCACCGCGCGCATCGCCACCTGGTCGCCGATCCGTCCGGACAGCGCGGCCGGCAGGCCGACCAGCAGACCCGCCAGGACCGACAGCGCCGTCGCGCCGAGCCCGATCAGCAGCGAGTACCGGGCGCCGTGCACCACCCGGGCGTACACGTCCCGGCCCAACTGGTCGGTGCCCAGCCAGTGTTCTGCCCCCGGCGGGGTGAGCGCGGCGACCGGGTCGGCCGCCGTCGGGTCGGCGTGCGCGAGCAGGGCGGGCCAGGCGCAGGCCACCACCGCCGCCGCCAGGACCAGCGCGGCGAGCAGCACTCCGGGCCGCACCCGGGCCGCCCGCCCGCCGCCCGAGCGGACCGCCCGGGCGGCGGGCCCGGCGGCCGGCGCGGCGTCGGCGTCGGGGGCGGGAGCGATGCCGGGGGCGACGGGGCCGGTCATGCCGCCACCTCCCGCACCCGGCCGGCGCCGCGCAGCCGGGGGTCGATCAGCAGATAGAGCGCGTCCACCGCGGTGTTCACCACCAGGTAGACCGCGGCGGACAGCAGGATCAGCCCGATCACCACCGGCAGGTCGTGCCCGGTGACCGCGTCCAGCGCCACCCGGCCCAGACCCGGCCGGGCGAACACCGTCTCCACCAGGACCGTCCCGCCCAGCAGCCCGCCCACCAGCCAGCCGCCCAGCGTGACCGCCGGCACCAGCGCGTGCCGCAGCGCGTGCCGGCCGCGCAGCGCCAGCGGGCCGATCCCGCGCGAACGGGCGGTCAGTGCGAACGGCTCGTGCAGCGCCGACTCCAGCCCCTCCCGCAGCACCTGCGAGAGCAGCGAGCCGAACGGCACCGCCAGGGTCACCGCCGGCAGCACCAGCGACTGCCAGCCCTCCGCCCCGGCGACCGGGAACAGCCGCAGGTGGAAGGAGAACAGCGTGAGCAGCAGGACCCCCAGCCAGAACGGCGGGGTGGAGATCGCCAGCAGCTCCGCCCCGGAGGCCGCGCCGCGCACCGCCCGTCGCCGCCCGGCCGTGGTCACCGCGGACACCAGGGCGAACACCAGGATCAGCCCGAACGCCGTCAGCGCGAGCCCCGCGGTCGGGCCGAGCTGCTCGCCGATGATCCGGCTCACCGGCTGCTGCTGCTGGTAGGAGCGGCCGAGGTCGCCGCCCAGCAGCCGGCCCAGGAAGGTCAGGTACTGCTCGAACAGCGGGCGGTCCAGCCCGAACTCCCGGGTGATCTCGGCCCGGACGGCCGCCGAACCGGTGGTCACCGAGCCGCCGAGCAGGGTCGACACCGGGTCGCCGGGCACCAGGTGCAGCGCCAGGAACCCCAGGGTGGCCGCGCCCCAGAGCACCAGGACCGCACCGCCCAGCCGGTGCAGCACCGCGCGCGCGACCCGTGTCACTTGTTCTTCCAGACGCCGGCGAACTGCGGCCACGCGTTCGCGTCGGACACCAGGCCCCGGACGAGCTGGGTGTGCCCGATCAGATTGGTGGTCACGTACAGCGGCAGCACCGTGCCGTGCTCCACCGCCCACCGCTCGGCCTTGGTGTAGTCGGCCTTGCGGGCGGCCGGATCGGTGGTCGCCGCGCCCGCCGTCAGCCAGCCGTCGAGCTCCGGGTCCTTGCTGAGCGACACGTTCTGGCCGCCGGCCGCCGGGGTGTTGGAGGAGAGGTAGAAGCCCGCCAGGATCGCCGGGTCGGCCCGCACCCAGGAGTTGTCCCACAGGTCGTAGTCGCCGCTCGCGTAGATCTTGAAGTAGGTGCCGTTGTCGATCGAGTCGCGGACCAGCTCGACCCCGGCCTTCTTCAGGTCCGCCTGGATGCCCGCCGCCAGGGTGTCGCGCTGGTCGCGCACCAGCGAGGCGATGTACGGCCAGTGCAGGGTCAGCCGCTTGCCGTCCTTCACCCGGTAGCCGTCCGCGTCCCTGGCGCTCCAGCCGGCCTCGTCCAGCAGCTTGCCGGCCGCCGCCGGGTCGTGCGGCAGCGCGTCCTTCAGCCCGGCCTCGTACGCCGCCGGGGTGGTCGGGCTCAGTGGGCTCCAGGCGCGCTCGTACTCGCCGAAGTAGATGCTCTTGACCAGCGCGTCCACGTCCACCGACCGCTGGACGGCCCGGCGCACCCGCTCGTCCTGCAGCGGCCCCCGGGTGGTGTTCAGGAACAGCGAGTAGACCACGCCGGGGTTCTGCGTGCGGTTCACCTCGATGCCGGTGGCCGCCCGCACCGTGCGCACCGCGGTGACCGGCAGCGTGGCCGCGTCCACCTGGCGGCTGGTCAGCGCGCCGCTGCGGACCGAGTCCTCGGGCAGGAAGCGGATCGTCAGCCCGTCCAGGTACGGCGCGCCCTGGTTCGCGGCGCCCTCCGGGGCCCAGGCGTAGGCGTCGTTGCGCTTGAACTCGACGTGGTCGTTCTTGACGTACTCGGTCTCCTTGAACGGCCCGGTGCCCACCGAGTTCTCGCCGCCCGCGCACAGCTGGTCCGCCTTCTCCGCCAGCGACTTCGGCGAGGCGATGCCCAGGTACGGGGTGGCGACCGCCTGCAGGAACGGCACGTACGGCTCGGCGAAGGACACCCGGACGGTGTGCGGGTCCACCACCTCCGTCCCGGTGTACGGGCCGAGCAGGCTGGCCGCGTACAGCGACTTGGTCCTCGGGTCCTTGACGTGGTCCAGGTTGGCCTTCACCGCGGCCGCGTCGAAGACCGTGCCGTCGTGGAAGGTGACGCCCTCGCGCAGCTGGAAGGTGTACGTCCGGGCGTCCGGCGAGATCTGCCAGGACTTCGCCAGCCACGGGTGGAAGGCGCCCTTGTCGTCCAGGTACACCAGCGAGTCGAAGACGTTGCGCTGGATCACCGCCGTCACGTCGCCCGGGCTGACGTGCGGGTCCAGGCAGGACGTGCCGACCGCCACCGCGTACTTCAGGGTGCCGCCGCGCACCGGGGCCCCCTCGGCGCCCGCCCCCGGCCCGGCCGGGCCCGCCGAGGAGCAGCCGGCGAGCAGGACGGCCGCCAGACCGGCGGCGGGCACGGACGAGGGGACGACGAACGGACGGCGGACGCGCCGGGCGGCGGGCACGGGTCTGCTGGGCATGGGTGACTCCTTGGTGGTGCCGGTGGAGGGCGTACGGGACCGCCGCCGGGCGCGGGCGCGCACGGCGGGGGAAGGGGGAGAGGAGAGAGATGGGGCGGATCCTGCGTCGGATCCCGCGTCGGATCCGCTGCCGGGCCTCGCCCGGGCGTCGGGCCGAGGCGCGTCAGGCCGAGGTGCGGCAGGGGGCGCCGGGCACACCGGTGCCACGGGCGCGGTCGAGGGCGCGACATCGGCCACGGCTGCCCGGACCACCCGCCGACGGGGCGAGGCCCCGCGCGGCCGGTGTCCTGCCACCGCTGCTGTGCACTGCGGCCTCCGATGCCTGCGCGTTCGCCCGTTTCGCGCACCAGGGTGCCCGCTACCGGCGGTTCCTGGCCACCGCGGCGTTCCACCCAGTGGAAGACACCGTCCGGCGGGGCGCGTCACCCGGGGGAAGACCCCCTCCGGGGGCGTGTCATCCGGCGGGGTGCGCTCCCTCCGCGGCCACCGAACGCGCGACCTCGGCCGCCATCAGCCGCCCCGCCTCGCGCAACCGCCCCTCGTACCGGGCCGGATCCACCGGTGAGGCCACCACCAGCCCCAGCGCGGCCAGCAGCGAACCGTCCGGATGGAACACCGGCACCGCCACCGCCCCGTACGCCGGCTGCATCTCCCGACGCGCGTACCCCACGCCCCCGCGCCGCACCGCCGCCAGCTCCCGGCCCAGCCGGCCCGGCGCCACCACCGTGTACCGGGTGTGCCGCGCGCCCGCCGCCGACAGACCCGCCGCCACCTCCCGGACCAGCGCCTCCGGCGCGTGCGCCAGCAGCACCCGGCCCACCGCCGTGGCGTGCAGGTCCATCCGCCCGCCCACCCGCACCTGGAACGGCGAGGACTGCGCCGCCGCACTCGGCAGCCGGTCCAGCAGCAGCGCCGAACGGCCGTCCAGCGCCGCCACCAGCGCGGTCTGCCCGGTCCGCTCGTGCAACTCCCGCAGGGCCGGCTGCGCCAGCTCCCGGATGCGGCGCAGGCACGGCGCCAACGACCCCAGCGCCCACAGCCGCCGCCCCAGCCGGTACCCGCCGTCCCGCTGCCGTTCCAGCGCGCCCCAGGCGACCAGTTCACGCACCATCCGCAGCGCCGTCGGCGCCGGCAGCCCGGTCTGCCGCGCGATCTCGGCCAGCCGCAGCGACTCCCGCTCCCCGTCGAACGCCTCCAGCACCGAGAACACCCGCCCGGCCACCGAGCGTCCCCCGGCCTCCCCCGAATTCCCCGCCACCCGCCCCACCCTCCACCGCCACCGCCGCCCACATCCCGTCACCCGCCCCAACGCCCGCGCCCGGCACGCGGATTCCGCGGTGCGGGTTCCGCGTACCGCGGCCCTGCGCGAGGCCGCTCGGCGGAACCGGGCCGGCGGAACCGGGCCGGGCGGCCTAGAGCAGGCAGTCGGCGGTGGTGAGGACGGCCCGCGTCTGGTGGGCGAGTTGCTCCTGGACGGGGACCCAGCGGGCGCCGAAGCGGTGGCGCAGCCGGTCGAGGCTGTCGGTGACGACGGCGCGGGCGCGGTCGCGGGCGGCCTCGGCGGCGGGGTCGCGGGCGTCGGCGAGCAGCCGCAGCAGGACCGACGCGACCCGCAGCGGCACGCGGGCCGCGACCAGGCCGGCGGTGGTCACCCGGGAGGCGGTGAGCGGCTCGGAGCCCCAGCGCTCCAGCCACTCCTCGGCCACCCGCGGGGCGGCCGCCAGGCTGAGCTCGACGGTGCGCAGCAGCGGGCCGAACGCCTCGTGGCCGTAGGCCTCGTACTGGTGCGCGGCGACGCCCGGGAGCAGGGCGGCGAGCTCTTCGGCGCGCGCGGTGAGGTCGCGGGCGGCCGCGGCGAGGGTCTGCGCCCCGGCCGGGTGGGGACGGGCGTCGCCGACCGCGTCGACGGCCCACATCGGGACCTCCAGCACCGCGCTGACCGCGCCGTACCGGGCCGCGTACGACCAGGTGGACAGCTCCGGCTCGTCCGGCAGGGCCCGGGAACCCCCGGTGCCCGGGGCCGGCATCAGATAGGTGCCCGGGTCCGGGCTGGCCCAGCCGATCGCGTCGTAGGAATCCACGTCGAGCGGGACGCCGGCCCGTTCCGCGGAGCGCGCGAAGCGCCCGGCCAGGCCCCGGACCGGGCGGGTGAGCTGGACGAACGCGCCGCCGAAGTCCACCCCGTGCAGCGAGCACTGGAGGAAGGGGCGCAGCTCGTCGATCAGGCCGGTCAGCGCGAGGCTCTCCGGCATCGGCGGGCGGCCGGAGCCGGGGGCGGGCAGCAGTTCGGGCTGCTCCTCGAAGGAGGGGCGGAAGAAGTGCTCGTAGTGGCGCCGCATGGTGAGCGGGCCGTCCAGCCAGCCGGCGTTGAGCGCGGCACCGTCCGGGTCGAGGCAGAGCAGCAGGTGCCAGGAGACGCCGGGGCAGGCGGGACGGTCCAGCAGCACCTCGGCGAGCCGGACGGTCCCGGCGGTGCCGATCGGCTCGTTGGGGTGCGGGCCGCCGACCACCAGCACCGCGCGCGGCCCGCGGTCCACGGAGAGCAGCATCAGCGGGCGTCCGGCCCGGGAGCGGCCCACCTCGCGCAGCCGGCAGCGGTCCGGGTGCCGCAGGGCGAGCCGGCGGGCGGCGGACTCGGCCTGGGCGGGCGTGGGGTAGCGGGCCGGCCGGTTGTCGAGGGGCCGGAGGGGGCGGATCCGCCGACCGGTGTCGGTCATGGTTCTCCTAGCGCCGGTCGTACGGCCGCCGGGGCGCGGGCGTGCGGGTGCGCCGCCGGGCACGGCGTGCGGGCGGGGGACGGGGACGGGGACGGGAACGGGAACGGGGCGGGAGCACCGCGCGGGCCGGGACGGGGGCCGAGCGGAGCCGGGACGGGGCCTGGCGGGGGCGGACAGGGCCGTGCCGGAGCGGCCCGTGGTGAGGGAGGGTCGCGCCGGCCGGAAAACCGAGAGGGCCGAGCGTACGACTCAACTTCCTTGTCCGGAAGGGGGGCAGATCTCTTTGGCGGAGCCCTGTCAGTACCGCACGGCCCTTCCGGGCGTGTCAACGGCGGACGGCACCGGCCGGCGGGCGCGCACTGCGCGTGCCGGGGCGGGCACCGGCGGGTGCCGGCGGACGGCGGCGGGCACGGGCGGGCACCGGCCGTCCGGGAGGCGCCGGAGCACGCGGGGCCCGTGATCCGGGGCAGACGGTCCGTTCCCCGGATTGGGCTACCCTTGAGGGTCACCCCTCCCGTGCCGGCCAGCGGCACCGAATCACGTCGTAAGGGTTCCTAGTACATGACTGTCGAATCGGTCTTCCCACGCCTGGAGGCCCTCCTCCCGCACGTCCAGAAGCCGATCCAGTACGTCGGCGGCGAGCTCAACTCGACCGTCAAGGACTGGGACGCCTGCGACGTCCGTTGGGCGTTGATGTACCCCGACGCCTACGAGGTCGGCCTGCCCAACCAGGGCGTCATGATCCTCTACGAGGTGCTGAACGAGCGCGAGGGCGTACTCGCCGAGCGCACCTACAGCGTCTGGCCGGACCTCGAGGCGCTGATGCGCGAGCACGACGTCCCCCAGTTCACCGTGGACGCCCACCGCCCGGTGAAGGCCTTCGACGTGTTCGGGCTGTCGTTCTCCACCGAGCTCGGCTACACCAACATGCTCACGGCGCTCGACCTGGCCGGCATCCCGCTGGAGGCCGCGGCCCGCACCGACGAGGACCCGATCGTCCTGGCCGGCGGCCACGCGGCCTTCAACCCGGAGCCGATCGCCGACTTCATCGACTGCGCCGTGGTCGGCGACGGCGAGCAGGCCGTCCTCGACATCACGGAGATCATCCGCGCCTGGAAGGCCGAGGGCCGCCCGGGCGGCCGGGACGAGCTGCTGCTGCGCCTGGCCCGTACCGGCGGGGTGTACGTCCCGAAGTTCTACGACGTGGAGTACCTGGCCGACGGCCGGATCGGCCGCGTCGTGCCGAACGCCCCGGGCGTGCCGTGGCGGGTGTCCAAGCACACCGTGATGGACCTGGACGAGTGGCCGTACCCGAAGCAGCCGCTCGTCCCGCTCGCGGAGACGGTGCACGAGCGGATGTCCGTGGAGATCTTCCGCGGCTGCACCCGCGGCTGCCGCTTCTGCCAGGCCGGCATGATCACGCGCCCCGTGCGGGAGCGAAGCATCACCGGCATCGGCGAGATGGTGGAGCGCGGGCTGAAGGCGACCGGCTTCGAGGAGGTCGGCCTGCTGTCGCTGTCCAGCGCCGACCACACCGAGATCGGCGACATCGCCAAGGGCCTGGCGGACCGGTACACCGAGGACAAGATCGGCCTGTCGCTGCCGTCCACCCGCGTCGACGCCTTCAACATCGACCTCGCCAACGAGCTGTCCCGCAACGGGCGCCGCTCGGGCCTCACCTTCGCCCCCGAGGGCGGCAGCGAGCGCATGCGCAAGGTGATCAACAAGATGGTGTCGGAGGAGGACCTGATCCGCACCGTCGCCACCGCGTACGGCAACGGCTGGCGCCAGGTGAAGCTGTACTTCATGTGCGGCCTGCCGACCGAGACCGACGAGGACGTGCTCCAGATCGGCGAGATGGCGAAGAACGTCATCCAGAAGGGCCGCGAGGTCACCGGCCAGAACGACATCCGCTGCACCGTCTCCATCGGCGGGTTCGTGCCCAAGCCGCACACCCCGTTCCAGTGGGCCCCGCAGCTGTCCGCCGAGGACACCGACGCCCGCCTGGCCAAGCTGCGCGACTCGATCCGCGGCGACCGCAAGTACGGCAAGAACATCGGCTACCGCTACCACGACGGCAAGCCGGGCATCGTCGAGGGCCTGCTCTCCCGCGGCGACCGCCGGGTCGGCGCGATCATCCGCGCGGTCTACGAGGACGGCGGCCGCTTCGACGGCTGGCGCGAGTACTTCTCGTACGACCGCTGGATGGCCTGCGCCGACAAGGGCCTGTCCGGCACCGGCGTCGACGTCGACTGGTACACCACCCGCGAGCGCACCTACGAGGAGGTGCTGCCCTGGGACCACCTGGACAGCGGCCTCGACAAGGACTGGCTCTGGGAGGACTGGCAGGACGCCCTGGAGGAGGTCGAGGTCGACGACTGCCGCTGGACCCCGTGCTTCGACTGCGGCGTGTGCCCCCAGATGGACACGGCCATACAAATCGGCCCGACGGGCAAGAAGATGCTCCCCCTGACGGTCGTCAACGCCGCTGACCAGCAGAAGTAGGCGGCGGCGTGGGGGACACGGCGAGCGAGCTGTGTGACTTACTTCACAGCCTCTCGGAGGGTGAGCGGGAGCTCGTCCTGGGCGCGCTCGGCATGACGCGCGCCCCGGGCGGGCCTGCACTCGCCCTCGGGGAGGTCCGGCAAGGCAGCCCGAGAACCCCTCTGCCCGCCGCCCGGAGTGCCCCGGGCATCGAGTCCTCGATCGAGTGGGTCTGAGGCCTTGAGGCCATGCGTAGAGCCCTCCCCGAATCTCTCGGGGAGGGCTCTACGGGGTTGCGGGTGGGGAACCCAAGGGGACAGGGGTGCAACCACCAATCGAGGGCGACGCCTACCGCCGCGGCCGCCAGCGTTGCCACCACCGGGACGGCAAGGCTCGCTGCGAAACGGAAGCTGCCGGGGTGGGGCGCGTGCCGGTTTCAACGAAGAGGGGTGTTGCCACGATCATTCGGTGTTGCCACTGATCAGGCGGGAAGTTGCACAGCACACGGGCATACCCGTGCAGGTAGGCAGGACCGTCCAGATACCACGACAGCATCGAGTAGCAGGAGCGAGCCGCGAACTCTTGATCGCTGAAGCGCGTGGAGGCCAACCTGTCGGGAAACGATGTGTCACCTCGGGCCTCCCTCTCCACGAGTTCAGCCGCAAGATCGTGGAGCCAGTCGGAACCCGATCCCGTGCGGGTGGCTCTGGCGTCGCGATGCTCCAGGACGTGCTGGATAGATCCACACAGGATGACCTCCACACCAGAACAGGGTGCGCCGCTTTGCTGGCGACAAGGCTCGTCCTCGATCGAGACGTACGCGTACACCCCGCAGTCCCTGAGACCAACGTCGCTCAGACCTCGCCCGAATCGAAAGCGCCCGGTGAACTCCATCCAGTCTCGGGTCATCAGCGACTCGCAAGAGTCAGGCACCTTGTTGTGTGCCCAGGTCTTCTCCCGGATGTGGGCCACCACTTCCTCCAGGGTGGGGGCACCTGGAAGGTCGTCTGCTGCCTTCTCTCCCACAGACAGACGGGCACTGGCACCGAGCATTGATGCTTCTGCTTCAACCGCCCTCCCCGTACCCCTGCGCGGGAGAGTTCTCTGAAACTCCGCAAGTTTCGCGGTCGACAGGTAGTGAAGCTCATGAAGTTCCTGCATCACCCCTCCACGGTTCGTAACCGCGTCCGCCTGGCGCATAGGTTCCTATGTCAGACGGACGATGACCCGCATGGGTCTGGTTACTCAACGATGTAGGCGGACTGAGGCTTCGGGCGGACGCCATCCCCTCGGCGGGCTCTCCCACCTTCGGGTGGCGGCTTGCGGCTGTTAGCTGCCTCGAATGAGTGACAGGTGTGCGGTGGCCGACTTGGACAGGCTGTCCAGAAGAGCCTTGCCCTTCTCCGCGGTGCCGAGCGACGGGCGGCCGATGATGCCGTTCTCGGTGTAGCCGGCCATTCCCAGGGTGAGGAGGTGGGGGCGCTCCGGGGCGTCGTGGTCGTCTTGCTCGATGCCGTCGCGGATGAGGTGAGGAGCACCGTGGAGGAGGAGCGAGACTTCCAGTTCGCCGCCGTGCATGTCCTCGCCGCCGCTGCTCTCCAAAGCGGCGGCTTCGCGGGCCTGGTGCCAGTCCTCTCGGACCGGGAAGAGGGCGACGTACGGACCCTCGGTGTTGGCCTCTTGGACCACGTTCGAGAGGACATAGTTCCCGCCGTGCCCGTTCACGATCAGCAGACCGGGGACGCCGGAGGCCTGGAGGGACTTCCGGATGTCGTTGATCACGGCGTAGAGCGTGGCGGCGCTGATGCTGACGGTGCCCGGCATGTGGGCGTGCTCGTGCGAGCAGGACAGCGTGATGGGCGGTAGCAGGAACAGGTCGTAGTCGGTGGCGATCCGCTGGGCGATCAGGCTGGCGACGACGGTGTCGGTGGTCAGGGGCAGGTGATCGCCGTGTTGCTCGAAGCTGCCGACCGGCAGCACGGCGATCTTGGCGCCGCGCCGGCGTTCGTCTGCGGAGGTGGCGGCCGTGATCAGTGCGTCCATGGGCCCAGCCTCTCCCATCGGGTCGTCAGCGGTCGAGAGGGCTTCCGCTGCTCATCAGTGCCAAGCGGTGGGTGAACGTGGCCACTTGGGGTACGGCACTCCAGCGCTGGAGTGCCTTGCCCGCGGCGGACAGTTCGGACATTGCGCGCGCCGACTCGGTGTCGACGGCGATGGACAAGGCGCGGTCCGCTGCGGCGGCTGCCTGCTCGGGTTCACCGGACACCGCGTAGGCCCGCGCCAACCGGGAGAGGTAGACGCCCTGGTCGTTGCGGTAGACCGGCGGCAGAACTCGGAGCTCCGCCTCGAACATGCCCACGGCCGTGTGCGGGTCGCCGAGTTCGATCAGACAGTTCGCGCGCTGCATCTCGATGTAGGTCGGTGTGCAGTAGGCGAGATCAAGAGCGTCGTCGGCGTGCGAATCGTCCGGCGCGGCCGCGATCTCGTGAGCCTCGTCGAACTTCGCCTGTGCGAAGCGAGGGTTGCCCATCATCGCGTGGCCCTGAGCCTCCTGCTGCGCCGCCAGTGCCCGGATCCGGTGAGTGGCCCCGACCGATCGTTGGGCCGCGCGAGCAAGGCTGACGGCTTTCGGGGCGTTCCGCTGGGCGGTGGCCTGGTTGCTCTTCCGGAAGAGCACGTAGGCGGCCATCACGTCGTCGCCGGCCTCCTGCGCCCACTCCATGGCGCGGTCCGACCAGAACAGGGCCCGGTCGAAGTCCCCGAGATCCTGGTTCAGCCAGCCCAGGAACTCCGCGGTGCGCGCGCCGATCGTGAGCAGTTCGTCGCGGGCGCGGCCCTCGGCGATCTGCTGGAGGCGGTCGAGTAGCCGGACGTGCCTCGTCACCGGGTCGAGCGCGTGGCGGGAGCCGAGCAGGTTCGCGGCTTTGTAGTGGCCGGGCATCGCACCGCGCAGATGGCTGACGAAGAGCTCGGGGTCGATCGGTGCGTTGTGACCCCTCCCGCCGGCGGACGGCTCCTGTGGGCGGCGACGGGGCTGCCGGACCGGCGCCTCCAGCTCCCATGAACGAGAAGCCAGACCAAGCATGCAGCCCGGGATGTGAAGGCCGTCGGCGATCCGCTCGATGAGATCGATCTTCTCGATCCGGCGTTTCCCGGACATGACCTCACCGACCCGGCTCGGTGTCATGTCACAGGCGCGGGCAATGAGCGACGGGTAGATCCCCGCCGTCTTGAGCAGCCGGAACACGGCGGCGAAGTCTCGCCCTCGACACGCAGCGATCATCTCCGGGTTGGACAGCAGACCCGCTGGGAGCCGGTCCGGTACGCGAGCCTCGGTCACCACTGCCCCCGCTGTCGATCAGCAGCCGCTGCAAGCAAGTTGATTGACTGTGAGTTTACCCACATTGGGTAACCAGCTTGGGTACGAAGTCCGCACTTCCTCCCGGCAGCCTGGAGTCAAGGGCCGGAACGTCCGGGTTTCGGGCCGCCAATTGGGCATCGGGAGGCGGTGCACGTGACCAGCTCGGGAGAACCCCCCGACGGCTCCGAACCCTACAAGCCGGCCCCCGGGATACCCGCGTTCGAGGCGAGGCTCACGCGGCACAGGCGGTCCGCCACGGTGGCGAGGAACCATCTGCGTGACTTCCTTCGGAACGTCCCGGGCGGCCCGGCCCTCATGGACGACGCTCAGCTGGTGCTCGGCGAACTGGTGGCCAATGCGGTGACGCACGCGCGTGTTTCGCCTGGGCGTGAGATCGCCGTCCGGTTCGAGGTGGTGTGCGACCACCTGCGGATCGAGGTGCACGACGCGAGCAGCGAGAAGCCCTCGATCCGGTGCGCCGCTGACCTGAGTGATGTCTCGGGGCGCGGGCTGTACCTGGTGGAGGCCCTGTCCCGGGACTGGGGCTTCGAGCCCCGGCCCGAAGGCATCGGAAAGATCGTTTGGGCCCTGGTGGGCCCGGAAGGCGGTGTGGAATGAGCAGGCGGGCGTCCGGGGCGGCGACGCGGTTCTTCTACTGCGGCGCGGGGCTGAGCAAGGCGCTGACCCGAAGCATCGTGGTGAACGGCCAGACGGTAAGTGTCCACAGGTGGCACCCGCGCCGCGCGGGGGAGGTGCCGGGGAAGTGACGCTGCTTGGAGTCCCCAATGCGCCGGAGACGGTCTCGCCGTACCCCTTCCCGGTGATCCTGGAAGTTCGCGGTGTCGCGGAGCCCGAGCACTTCGGCAAGCTGCTGGAGGCGATGGCCGCGCTCCTGACCGCGGTCGGCACGCTTCCGCTCGGCCCGGACCAGCAGGCCTACTTCGCCGAGCTGTTCGGGCCGTCGGAGGAGCAGGCGATCGGGCGTCGGCTCGCGACGCACGGAGAGGTGCGGGCCCCGGCCTTCATCGACCTGACCCCGACTGTCGTTCGCTTGTACTCCGCTGGCCCGGAGACGTCTCAGTGATCCGGCACCTGCGGACCCGGTGGGGCAGGCTCTCGACCTGGTGGTTGCTGGACGGCCAGTTCTCCTGGCCGGTGCGGGCTGTCTCTCCGAGTCGGCGGGCCGCGCACCGTGACGCGCTGGCGTGGTACGCCGAGCCCGAATTCGCCGAAGACCAGCGGTTGCTGCTCATGCGGCAGATCTGGCGGGAGAAGACCGGCGTCGATGATCCGCTGCTCGACTTGACCGAGGCGGAGCTGTTCCGGCGGATCTTCGGCTGCGAGGAGTCGACTCGGGACCGCACCTGACTCTGATCAGGGACAACTGAAGACGTGCCGGACCACCCCGGAACCTTGGCGGGAGAGGAGAGGTCCGGTGGGTCGGAACCCGATGCCGATGGTATCGGGCTCCTCGGCATGCCAATGCACGGACGGCCGGTTCGGTTCTTGACCAGGGGAGTTGAAGAACAGTTGGACGGGGACGACGACTTCGGTGCGGAGTTGGCGGCGAGCCTCGACCCTGACACGTGGGTGTGGCTGCCGGGTGTGGACTACGCCGCCAGCTGGCGTGCCGCGAGACGGACAGCCGACGAGCTGAACAGTCTGCTCACCATGTGTGGCGTCAAGCGGTCGCAGCTTCGGGCTGTCGCCGATACTGACGCCGAGGGCGGTCCGGTGGTTCGGCTAGAGGGCATCACGTTGGGGTGGCTCAGCCTCGAAGAACTGCTGTGCCTTGCCGCACAGGTGCGTAGTGAGTCGGCCTAACTGGCCCAGTATTCACATAGGCATGCACCGGCCCGAGGCTGTTGGGAGCCACTGTCAGAGGATAGGTCTAGTGTTCGATTATGGCGATGATGAGAGCCCCTCCCTAAGACAAGTCCGATGATCTACTCTTCTGTGCAGGCGCATGAAGGGTGCATCGTATGGGGGGTTCGCCGAAGGCGGACGGGGGCGGGAAGCCCCGCACGCAGCGCATCAAGGCCGTGGACCCCCGCACCGTCACGAAGATGATGGAGCAGCTTCAAGAGGGGTACGTCTCTAGCGTCGCCGCCACCGCCGGCTGCTCCGCCGAGGTTCTCAGCAAGGACACCTTCGGCGTCGATGTTCAGTTCATCCGGCCCCCTCGCACCCATCTGGAGCAAGAGAGCATGCTCTTTGCCCAGTTGAAGTGCACCACGCAGGTCGTTCCCGACCGCAACGCGAAGTCGTTTCAGTACCGGTTCTCCAAGCGCGAGTACTTTGAGAGCCTGGCCATGACGCGCTCGTACCCCAAGAAGATCCTGATCGTTATGACAGTGCCAGTCGAGCAGCTCGAATGGACTCAGGTAGTCGAGGGTGGGCTGCTTGTTCGGCGGGAGTGCTACTGGGTGCACCTGGAGGGTGAGACCTCTCCGCTGGTCAAGCCAGTCATCGACGTGCCGACGGAAAATGTGTTTGACGCCGCAACCCTGATACGAATCATGGAAAGGCATGATAGGGGTGAGTCACTTGATGGATGAAGTCAATGGCCTGACCATCCCCCAGAATGTCGATCCGGGGCGTCTTTTGACCATTCTCATTGATCTCGGCTGGCGGCATGCTGGCGGGCGCGAAGGAATATATGCGCGCTTCGCCCCTCCGGAGGCAGGGGAAAATGCGGGAACGCTCCCTAGTGTTCTCATTCCACTGAATGAAGCTGCTCCTGATTTTGGCCACCTGATGCATTCTGCGCTTCTCCAATTGGCGCGCAATCGTGACCTTTGGGTGCGGTCTCTTTATCCACGGATCGCGCTAACCGCCACAGATGAGTTTCGGTTCCGTAAGGAGTCGAGTGCCCCGAGTGGCCTAATCTCCTGGCGTCAAGGTGAGCGACTGATTGAAAGTGCCCGTCGAACGCTCCTTGCTGGCGCTAAGTACTTCATCGGGCCGCAGCGTCATTTTGTTAATAGGCATGGGCGGTTCGCGAGCCGGTATATGGATCAGGTTCTGATGGGCCAGACTGCGCCGGGTAGCTACATCGTTACTGCGCTAGCTCCGCCAGATGCTGCAATCTCTTTGAAGGGCTCCTCTGGCCCACTCTCTAGCCCCTTGGACATGGAAGCTACTCGGGTCAGGACCGTGAATGAGGCTGTAGCGCATGCGGTGGGGGCAACGGTTGAGGCCCTTGAGCACTACCGCTCCAGCGGCTCTCTGGCAGGATTTGAACGCGGTGTCATTGATGGCGTCTCATACGAAATGACGAATGCCATCCTGGGTATCGCTGCAAATTCTGATGAGGCAGATATAACCATTGAATGGGATCAGACGCGACAGCTGCCGGACGGAGTTGAGAGCCGCTTCACCTTCCATGCATCGGATGCTGCGCCGCTAACTCAGGCGGCCGTCCGCCTTGCTGAAGACCAGGAGTCCACGCAAGTCACAGTAACGGGGCGTGTTCACATTCTGGCAAAGAAGGAGGCGGGTAGCCCTGGCGTCTTCGGGATCGACTCTCTTCAATCTTCTGGCCCAAGGAAGGTGCGAGTTCGACTTGCAGATGATGAGGACTACCATGAGGCTATCCGTGCACACGAAGAGGACCTGGCAATTCTCGTCAGCGGGCGCCTGGAGAAGGAAGGGAATTTGAGTTGGCTTTACGACGGTACGGTAATTCGAACTCTCGGGCCGCTTGATGAGTATGAAAGTCATCGACGGCCCAAGCGGGAAGAGATTCCTGGACAGCTTGGCATGTTCTAGCTCAAGCACCCGCGCCGTTTCGGGTTGACGTTCTCTATGAGCTTGCGGGCGGCGGAGCGGTTTTGGTCGGTGTCCTGCCTGGTTTGGGGTCGAGCATGATCGGGGGGCCGTAAGCTGTTGCGACTCGGTCAGGGCTTCTGGGCCTGACCGCAATTTGGCCGAGTGGCCCCCCGTTCTTGCTCGACTCGGGTCCCGAGCCTGGGAGGTGGGTAAAACCGTGGAGCCGCCCGCCCCCAGCCATGGCGGGCTCCGACCTCTGCATCCCTCCCGGCCGCACGCTCGCGTGCGCGGCCGGCCGCCGCCGACGTGGGGCGCAGACAGGAGCGGCGGCGTGCGGCAGGGCCGCGTGCTGGCGCTCTGTGCGCGCCCTTGAGTAAGTGAAGAAGAGTTGCGACGCCTCACGCGCTGGCGGCCTGTGTTTCAGTCGAACCGGCGCCAGTTGTCGGTGTCGGGAGGTAGGTTCTTGCTCCTAGATGCGGCCACAGGGCGGGGAGTTTTCTCGATCATGTACGACGCTGAAGTCACGGCGGTGGCAACTGGTGCAGCTGGAACGCTTGTTGCGGCGATTGCAACGTGGGGTGCCGGAAAGATGCAGGTCGCAGTCGACCACTTCTTCCGACGCGGCACGCCCCAGGAGCAGCGCGCAGCGATGGAGGCTGTGAACGCGACTGCGGCTGAGCTGTCTTCTGGCGGGGACGGCGCGAGGGCCGCGGCGGCTGCGGCATGGACAGAAGTTCTAGCGCAGTACCTGTCTGGCCACCGCGACCTTCTGGGCGAAGTCGATGGCCTTGGGCGACCCAGGTCTGCGGAATCGAGTGTGTGGAACCAGCACAACACGGGAACGGGCACCTTCGTTGGCGGGAACGTGTATGGCGGCCTGACCATCCGACAAGGCGGCGGTCCTGATGACGGACGGTGAGCCAAAGGAGCAGCACAACCACGGCTCTGGCACGTTTGTTGGTGGAAGCGTCCACGGTGGCCTCTGGCAGATCTTCCTGCCGCCTTACGGCAAGAAGGCCTCTGGTCCTGCCTCGCCAGGAGACGGGGCTCCGCAGCCGCAGCCGGATGAGACCGACTATGACGGTGTTGGTAGCTCAATGGTGGCCTGCTTGATCTTCGCGCCAGGCTTTGCTTACGGCAGCCTCCACGAGATGATGGGATGGCCGATGGCCCCAGGTGGGGCAGTCCCCGGAGTCGGCGAGCGTATCGGTATGGGCTTCGTTCTTACCTATGCCTTGATAGCCCTTATTTCGGCATTCTTTGCCCGTCTTGCTCAGTTCTTCGAGCTCTGGTCGGAGCGGTGTGCCATCACGGCTTCGCAGACCAGGGGCCGTCTGGTTGCCGCTCCGCCAGCCCTGATGGCTCGGGTCACAGCGACAGTGTCCGCGTGGGCTGCGCTTGTTGCAGGGGTACTGGCGTCTCTCTATGGCTGGAGTGCCTTTGGCGGGGACGTTTCTCGGCGAGCTCACATTGCTCGCGTGAACTCGGCAGCCAACGCCGCGACGGCCCGTGCCGCTGCCAGACGGGCAGCTAGCTGACCGAGCTGACTCGCCGCAACTTCAAAGACTTGAGCGATCACGCTCCTGCGGTTCGGCTGGGCTTGCGGGCGTCGATGGCGTAGGTGAGGGCGGTGGTTTCGGCGCCGAGGCGGGTCTCCTCCAGGATGAGGGGCAGTCCGGTGGCCTGGTCGCAGGTGATGCGGTGGGCGACCAGGAGGACGGCGGCCTCGGAGAGTTGGAGGGCTTCGCGCTCGTCGGGCTGGGGGACGCGGGCGGTGACTCGCTCGCGCCAGGTGAGGTCGTGGCCGGCTGCGGCGAGCGTGGCGTAGGCCTCGGCCGGGGTGGCGGCGGGGTGTTGGGCGAGGGGGGTGGCCTCGATGCGTTCCATGGGGAGCAGGAGGCGGTGGAGGGCGCGGCCGTCGCCGGTGGGGTTGGTGAGGAGGCGGTCGCAGCCGAGCATCAGTTCGTCCTGGTCCATCTCCAGCAGTGGCGCGGTGATGGCGTCGGTGCGGGTGCGGTAGACCGAAGGCTTCTCCGCGTGATCGAACCAGGTGTCGATGGGCGTTGAGAAGGTGTCGCCCTGGGTGGTGATGGTTCGATCCATGCTGGCGTTGGGGCCGTGGACGGCGGCGCGGACGAAGGTGCCGCGGCCTTGCTTCACGTCCAACTGGCCCTCGCTGCGGAGGGCGGCGACGGCGAGCCTGACGGTTGGTCGGGAGACACCATAAATCTCGGCGAGATCGGTTTCGGTGGGCAGCTGGGTGCCGGGGGGCCACTCGCCGGTGGCGATCGACTGTCGCATCGCAGCTGCGACCTGCTTGTGCAGTGCCTCGTTCCGGATGATCGCCATGGTGTTGACCCCTTGGTGCGGGCGTCGGGGGAGAGGCCCGCTTCGCGTGTGCCGTGTCGTTTTCGAGGGTTCGTCTGTGGTCGTTTGCCCTGGTCGGGCGGCATCTCTATGTCTGTCGTCAATTGCTAGCCGTTAAACGTAAGCATGAATTGCTTGCGTCGGGGCGTCAAGGAGGAGCATCATCGAGGCGCCAAAGGTAAGTACGTTTGACGACTGACGTCATGCGGCCTTGGTGTCAGAGGAGTGTGCGCTCATGCAGTCCATTCCCGTTGACGGAACCCGGCTCGGCACGATGACCTGCATCGTTGCCGCCGAGGCGCGGGTGGCGAACCGTGAGACCGGGGAGTTGAGGAAGGACCGGGACGGCCAGACCGTCTACACGGTCGGTGTCGCGGTCCGGCAGGACGGCCGGCGGGCCTCGATCATCGAGATCAGCGTGTCCGGCGAACCGGTCGGTGTGGTGGAGGGCGTGCGGGTGCACGTCACCGGCTTGACCGCCTTCTCGTGGGCGATGGGGGACCGACACGGCCTGTCCTTCCGGGCCGACGCCATCACGCCCGTTCCGGTCGCTGCTCCGGCGGCCTCGCGCAAGGGCGGCGACGCCTGATGAGCAGCGCTACGCGCGTGAGGCTGCGCGGCCTGCTGAGGGAGCTGGGGGACCTGGCGGAAGAGGTCGACCCGTTCGGTCCGGACGGCGAGGGGGCCCAGCTCTTCGACCACATCGCCGCCGTCGCCACCAAGACCGCGGATCAGGCCCGCGACCTGGAGGTCGAGGCGCAGAACGCGGTGCTGGAGAACGGGGGACGGCCGTGATCGTCCTTCAGTTGCTCTGGGTCGCGTTGCTGGCGACGGTGCTCATCGGGCTCAGCATCGCCCCGTCGTTGCGGCGCAACTACCCCTACCTCTGGTGGTGCCTGCTCGGCTACCCGGTGAGTGCCGTGCGGGTCCGGGTGACGTGGCGGCGGCTGACCACGAACCTCGGCCTCGCCGTGGCGAAGCGTCCCGGGCGCGCGCTGATCGGGGACACGGTCGTCCGCGGTGATCCGCTGCGGCCGGCCCCGCCCCGCCTGGGCGTACCGAAGCTGCGGCACGGCGGCCTGGACGTGGTGGTGCGGCTCCACCCCGGACAGGTGCCCGAACACTTCACCGTCGTCGTGGAAGCCTTCGCGCACGCGTGGCGGGTCCACTCGGTCCGGCTGCTGTCCGAAGAACGCGGATTCGTCACCCTGTCCGCTCTGGCCTGGGACCCGCTTCGTGCGCCGGTGCTGCCGTACCGGCTGAAGGAACGGCTGCTGCGGGCGGTGGTCGGCCTGCTGGAGGACGGCCGGGCCTGGGCGATCGACCTACGACGGGTGCCGCACTGGCTGATCGTCGGCGCGACCCGCTCGGGGACGTCCACGCTCATCGCCGCGCTGGTGAAGGAACTCGCCCCGCAACGCGTCGCCCTGTTCGGCATCGACCTCAAGGGCGGCATGGAGCTGTCCCTGTTCGAGGACCGGCTGTCGGCGCTGGCGGCCACCCGGGCCGAAGCCGCACACCTGCTCGCGGAGTTGGTCGCGGAGTCCGAAGCGCGGATGCAGCTGTGCCGTTCGGTCGGGGCCCGGTCGATCTGGGACCTCCCGGCGAAGCTCCGCAAGATGCCCGTCGTGCTCATCGTGGACGAGGTCGCGGAGCTGTACCTGGCCGCGACCAGAGAGGACAAGGCGGAGGTGGGGGAGATCTCCACCAACCTGCTCAGGCTTGCCCAGCTCGGCGCGGCCCTGGGCGTCCACCTGGTGATCGCGGGGCAACGGGTCGGCTCGGACCTCGGGCCCGGGGTGACCGCCCTGCGAGCGCAGTTGGCCGGTCGGGTCTGCCACCGGGTGAACGATGCCGGGACGGCGGAGATGGCGCTCGGCGACCTCGACAAGGACGCCTTGGTCGCAGCCCAGCAGATCACTGTTGCCGAGCAGGGGGTCGCCATCGCGGCGGACGCCGACGGCCGATGGGCTCGGGCCCGGTCCGTCCACATCACCCCTGAACAGGCGCGTCGCGCTGCCAGAAAGTACGCCCGGCTGGCGCCGGCCTGGCCCGGCCTCCACGTGCCGGACGAGTCGAGCGAAGGGGTCCACCTCTGATGGGCGCCGCCCTCATCCTGACCGCCGTCCTGGCCCTCGTCACCTTCCTCCTGGTCCGCTCCGGCGAACTCAAGGTCTGGCACGTCGTCCTGACCGGCGTCCTCGGTGTCTACCTCGACCGCATCGGGTGGGCCGACCCCGTCGTCTACGCCGTGACCTGGATCGTCCAAGGACTCACCCACACCACCTGAGAGGCGTGATCACCGTGCCAACCCGACCAACCACCCGGCCCGCCCGCCCCAACGCCACCCCCGGCCGCGCCACCGCCTGCCTGGCCCGGCCGGGGCCCGGCGAACCCTGGCCCTGGAGACACCCACCATGACCGCCGGCACCAACCCGTACACCGACCTCACCGCACGCCGCGCCTTCCTCGACCGGGAGGCGCGGCTGCGCCAACTGCCGCCGGTGGAGCGTGACTTCGTCCGCATCGGCGAGCTGCCGGACCTGAACCGTTGGCTGGAGCAGATCCGTGCCACCGGTGGCTGTGCCGAACCGGTGTACCTCTCCGGGCACACCACGACCCTCGACGCGGAGACCGGTGAAGTGCTCCGGCACTTCGTGACCGCCACCGAACCCGGCGGCCGGCTCGCCGTCCGCTGCCGCAACCGCCGGGCCTCCCGCTGCGCGCCCTGCTCCCGTGAGCACAGCGGCGACACCTTCCACCTGGTCCGCTCCGGCCTCATCGGCGGCAAAGGCGTCCCGGAGACGGTGCGGACGCACCCGCGGTTGTTCGTCACCCTGACCGCCCCCTCCTTCGGCCCGGTCCACCGAGCGGGTGTCTGCCGCCCTGCCCGGCGCCGGCGCTGCGAACACGGCGGTCGGCACGGCTGCGGCCGAACCCACCTGGACGCTGACCCGCTCGTCGGGCAGCCGCTCTGCGCGGACTGCTACGACTACCCCGGCCACATCCTCTGGAACGCCATGGCCCCGGCGCTGTGGAAGGCCTTCCGCGACAACCTCCACCACCACCTCGCTGCCCGGGCGGGCGTCGGCCGGTCAGAGATACGCACCCTGGTTCGGGTCTCCGTGGCCAAGGTTGCCGAGTACCAGAAGCGCGGTGCCATCCACTTCCACACGGTCATCCGTCTCGACGGACCCGGTGGGCCCACCGAGCCCCCTCCGTCCTGGGCCACGGGCGGCCTTCTCCTGGAGACCGCCCGCTCGGCGGCTGCCGCTGTGGCACTGCCGTGTCCCGACTCGGCCGCCTTCAACGGTGGCCGGCTCGGCTTCGGCGCCCAGCTCGATGCCCACCCCCTTGGTCGTGGGGACGGAGGGCGGCTCACGGACGATGCCGTAGCGGCCTATGTCGCCAAGTACACGAGCAAGAGCGTGGAAGCCGCCGGCGCCGTCGACCGCCGCATCGAGTCCCTGGCCGAGATACGGTCCCTGCACGTCAGCCCACATGTCCGAGCCCTCATCGCCACCGCCTGGCGCCTCGGCGGTCTGCCCGAACTGCAACACCTGCGGCTTCGTGCCTGGGCCCACATGCTCGGTTACCGGGGACACTGCCTCACCAAGACACGGGCTTACTCCACTACATATGGGCAGCTCCGAGCCGCCCGTGCTGAACACGCCCGCGGCCTGTACGCCGACTGGGACAGCGAGACCGTGGTCGAAGGTGCCTGGCGCTTCGTCGGAGCCGGGCACACCGTGGCCGAAGCACTCATCGCCGCGGGCATCGCCGAAGACCTCGCCACCAACCGGGAGGTCGTCCGTGAAGAAGCGGACAGCACGGGTCGGACGAAGGGGAGAGCGTGAGAGCCCAGCGCGCAGGGCTCAAGGCCTCGAACGATCCGAGGCAGGCGTTACCCGTGCCGCTCGCACGACCGAAGGCGCTCCGAGCTCCGACCATCGAGAGCGAGATCGTTATCGTGGACGATGAGGGCCACGAAGAGCCGTACGACTCCGCCAAGCACTGATCACGGCAGCCCCCGCCACGATGGTGGGGGCTGCCGTTGCCTCAGAGCTTGCTCGCGAAGTCGTCCTCCTTGATGACCAGGCGATCGCGGTAGTCCTTGGGGATCCTGAGCTTGAGGTGCACGGCCGGCTGCCGCTGGCCCGGGACCTTCGTGCGGGTGACCTTGCAGGTGACGCCCACCCGGCGGAGGTCGGCCGCCATGGCCTCCATGCCGCCGGCCTCCCAGTGCTCACGGAAGGTCTTGCCGTTGGCCGCGTTGATCCACCGGTCCTGGGTGGACTCGGGGTCGATAGCCTCCAACTCGTCGATGAGCTGGTTCAGCGTCTCCTCGGCCTGCTCGCGCGTGAAGGTGGTGCGCGCGAAGCGTCCGCCGGGCTCCAGGCCCTTCATGTAGTACGAGACGGACTCCTCCAGCTGCTTCTTCCTCTTCAGCGCCTCGGTGCCCTTGGCGTACTCGCGGACCAGGACCGGCTCGTCACCGAGCACCTTGAGCACGTCCTGGACGAGGGCGGCGTACACCCCGTCCGGATCGTTGACCCCGGCCCCGCCGCCCTTGCAGCCGCTGCACCGCATGTACTTGTACTGGACGCCCTTGGTCGTCGTGACCTGCACCGTGATGTTGGTGTTGCAGTCCTCGCACTCGAAGACTCCGAGGAACTTGGTGGCACCGCCCTCCTGCCGGGTGGGCTGGTTCTTTCCCCACCTGTCGAGGTCCCTGCCGAGCTGTGCGAACTCGTCCTCCGTGAAGATCGGCTCGGCGACCTTGATCGGCTTGCCGTCCTTGCCGAGGATCTGCTTCGACCGGCGGCCGACGCCGCTCTTGTCCTCTTCTACCCGGTACCCCATGAGGGCGGGGTTCCGGAGCCTCCGGAGGTGGGTCGACGTGGTGAGCCCTTCGGAGCCGGGTACGCCCGCGCGCTTGATGATCCGCACCTGGTGGGACGCGGAGATCTTCGATGCCCGGCGCCGACTCCAGTGCAGCACCTTGTAGGCGGTCTCATCGATGGCCAGGACGGTCTTGCCGGTCTCGTCCACGACCGTCTTGTAGCCGTAGGCCGGCTTGCCGACCAGCCACTCCGCCTGGGTCTTGGCGTAGTCCCAGAGGCTGGTGACCCGGGTGGAGGTGTTCGCCGCCTCGATCTCCGCGATCCCGCCGATCAGCGTGATCATCACCTTGCCGACCACGGTGGTCAGGTCGATCGCGTCGTTCTTGGAGACGAGGTTCTTCCCGTACTTCAGGCACCACTCGATCATGGTGCTGAGGTCCGAGAGGCGGCGCACGAAGCGGTCCAGCTTCCAGAACAGCAGGACGTCGAACTCGGGCGCCCGGTTGTTCAGCCAGTCCCCGAGCTGCTTGCGCTTCCACGGCGGCACCTTCGTGGCGCTCACGTTGAGGTCGCTCGCCACTCCGATGACCCGCACGCCCATGTCGCGGGCCAGCATCCGTAGGTCCAGCTCCTGGCGCACCGGCGACGTGGTCTCGTCCGTGAGCACGCTGAGCCGGATGGAGAGGAGAGCCCGCGGAGCGTCCTCGGGCAGGAGCGTCTCCGCCTGCTTCAGGTCCTTCAGGAGTCTGAGGTCCGCCGGCGACCACTCGGCGTCCACGTCGTACTGCTGCTGTCGCTGCGCCGATACGGCGCGCTTCGCACCTCGTCCCATGTCCGAGGACGCTAGCGAGCCTTTTGGCTCTGTGTCTATGTGCCCCCAGATGGACACCAGCATCCAGATCGGCCCCACCGGCAAGAAGATGCTCCCCCTGACGGTGGTCAACAAGTAGCGCGTCCCCCATCCCGCGACCCCCGGCCGGAACGTTCCGGCCGGGGGTCGCGGCGTGCGGTGGAGCGGAGGCTGACCAGGGGCG
This sequence comes from Kitasatospora sp. NPDC041917, assembly GCF_055589745.1. Taxonomy (NCBI): domain Bacteria; kingdom Bacillati; phylum Actinomycetota; class Actinomycetes; order Kitasatosporales; family Streptomycetaceae; genus Kitasatospora; species Kitasatospora sp. NPDC041917. Next base: position 63,875 of record NZ_JBVJBI010000006.1, read on the forward strand.
GAGCGAGGGGGAGCGCGGGGCGCGTACCCTTTGAGGTGACAGAGTCCGGACAGTGGCGGGAAGACGCCGCACCGGACGGGGACAACTGACTAAGGACTGAGCGACCCTGGCACGCCGTACGCCCGACGGTCCGCCGCCCGCGCCGACGGTGCAGCGGATTCGTCTCCGCTACACCAAGCGCGGCCGGCTCCGCTTCACCAGCCACCGCGACTTCCAGCGCGCCTTCGAGCGCGCCCTGCGCCGGTCCGCCGTTCCGATGGCCTACTCGGCCGGCTTCACCCCGCACCCGAAGGTCTCCTACGCCAACGCGGCCCCGACCGGGGTGGCGAGCGAGGCGGAGTACCTGGAGATCGGCCTGGCCGCGGTCCGCGACCCCGAGCAGCTGCGGGCGCAGCTGGACGAGTCGCTGCCGGCCGGCCTGGACGTGATCGACGCGGTCGAGGTCCGGACGCCGAACTTCGTGGAGCGCCTGGAGGCCTCCGAGTGGCTGCTCCGACTGGACGGCGTGGAGCCCGACGTGGCCGCCGAGGCGGTCGCGCGCTTCCTCGCCGCCGAGCGGGTCGAGGTCGAGCGCCGCACCAAGAACGGCCTGCGGGTCTTCGACGCGCGGGGCGCGGTGGCGGCGCTTGAAGCCGTCCCGGCCCAGGTCGAGGCCGGTGCGGACGCCGGGCCCGGAACCGACCGCGATGTTCGGACCGGCCGTCCCTGTGCGATACTGCGCCTGGTAGTACGACACGCCACACCCGCCGTACGACCCGACGACGTATTGTCCGGTCTCCGTGCGACGGCCGACCTGGCGCCGCCGGTCCCCGCAGAGGTGACCAGGCTGGCGCAGGGGCCGCTCGACGAGGAGACCGGCACGGTGACCGACCCGCTGGCGCTCGACCGCGCGGCGGCCCCGGTCGGCTCGGAGCCGGCCGTGGGGCCGCACGCTACCGCGTCCGCCTAGCGGGGGGAGGCCGGGTCCAGTGCCTCACTGGACCCGACGGTCCTCCAGGGTTCCCGCGGCTCCCCAGGGGAGCGAGCGTCGTCGCAGCACAGGCCTGCCACCCGGGGCCTGCCGACCAGGAAGGTCGGCCGGTCCGGGACCCCGTCCGGGAGCCACCCGGGGTTGGGGGACGGCGCAGCTTGGGAAAACCTCAGAAGACTGGTCAGAACCAGAAGACTTTCGACACCCCGCCGAGCGCGGGGCGCCGAGCGAGACTACGAGCCCCTGTGCGGCGTCGCGTCCGCGCGGCGGCACCGTCAAAAGGGTCCGGTCCGGGCATCGTCGCGATGCCGGCCGCCCAGCGGTGCCGTGCCGTGCCCGGATGTGGAGCCCGGGGGCCTGACGGGAGATCCACCCGCATGCTCGATAACACCGATCCGCAGCAGACTGCGGCCACGGACCAGAACGAAACCGCCGCGACCGGTGGCGAGGGCGCGTCCGCCGCGCCGCCGCGCCGTCGTCGCCGCGCGGTGTCCCGCCCGGCGGGCACCCCGCAGGGTGCGGCCGCCGAGGCGGCCGAGACGGTGCTGCCGGCCGAGACGCCGACCGCCGCGGCCACCCCGGCTCCGGCCGTGGAGCCGGCGGCCGAGCCCGCCGCCGAGAAGCCGGTCCGGGCCCGCCGGACCCGCAAGCGCGCCGAGGCCCCGGCCGGGGCGCCGGAGGCCACCCCGATCGTGGTGACCGCTCCGGAGACGGCGCAGGCCCCGGCGGCCGAGCCCGCCGCCGAGAAGCCCGCGAAGGCCACCAGGGCCACCAGGGCCACCAAGGCGGGCAAGACCGAGAAGGCGGAGAAGGCCGAGGTCGCCGAGGTCGCCGAGGCCGTCGCCGAGAAGCCCGCCCGGGCCCGGCGCACCCGCAAGCGCGCGGAGGCGCCCGCCGGTGCTCCCACGACCGAGGCCGAGGCGCCGGTCGTCGAGGCGCCGGTCGTGGAGGCCGCTGCCCCCGAGGCCCCCGCCGCCGAGCCGGTGGCCGAGGAGGCCCCGGCCGCTCCGGCCCGCCGCCCCCGCCGCCGTCGCGTGGTCGAGGCCGCGCCGGTCGTCGAGGCCCCGGTGGAGGAGCCCGTCGCCGAGGCGCCGCAGGCCGAGGAGCCCGCCGCCGCGGAGGAGCCCGAGGAGGAGGCCGTCGAGGCCGCCGCCCCTGAGGCCCCCGTCACCGAGGCCCCCGCCGAGCCGCACCACCGGGTGCGCCGCCGCGCCGTGCGCCCGGCCACCGCGGTCTTCCAGGCGCCGGTGTTCCAGGAGCCGGCTCCCTTCGTCGCGCCGTCCACGCCGTCCACGCCGTCCGCGCCGGCCACCGCGGCCGCGCCGCAGCAGCCCGTCGCCGCCCCGGTGCAGGCCGAGGCCCCGGCCGTGGCCGAGCGCACGGAGGAGGACGACGAGTTCGAGTACAGCGGTGTCGGCCGTCGCCGCCGGGTCCGTACCCGGGTCGAGCCGACCCGTCGCAAGCCGGCCGCCCAGGCGAAGGCCCAGGCCCAGGCGAAGGCCCAGGCGAAGGCGCCGGCGAAGGCCCCCGTGAAGGCCCCGGTCGAGGCCGCGCCGGTCGTCGAGGCCCCGGTCGCCGAGGCGCCCGCCGTGGAGGCCCCCGTCGCCGGTCCGGAGACCGAGGGCGAGTGGGAGGACGACGGCCGTCCGTCGCGCCGTCGCCGCCGGGGTGGCCGCCGCCGCCGTCGTGGCGAGGCCGAGGAGTTCGAGGCCGCCGAGGCCGTCGAGACCGAGCAGCCCGCCGCCGAGGAGTCGGCCGAGGCCGTCGCCGAGGACGAGGGCGAGGAGGACGACGACCTGGCCGCCGGCCTGTCCTCGTCGCGTCGCCGCCGTCGTCGCCGCCGCCGCAGCGGTGAGGCCGGCGCCGTCGAGGCCGCCGAGACCACCGAGGACGGCGTCCGCACGGTGGTGAAGGTGCGCGAGCCGCGCCGCCGCTCCACCGAGCCGTCCTTCGACCCGGACGAGGTGCAGTCCATCAAGGGCTCGACCCGACTGGAGGCCAAGAAGCAGCGCCGCCGCGAGGGCCGCGAGCTGGGCCGCCGCCGGGTGCCGATCATCACCGAGGCCGAGTTCCTGGCCCGCCGCGAGTCGGTCGAGCGCGTCATGGTGGTGCGCCAGAGCGGCCAGCGCACCCAGATCGGCGTCCTTGAGGACGGCGTGCTGGTCGAGCACTACGTCAACAAGGAGCAGGCCACCTCGTACGTCGGCAACGTCTACCTGGGCAAGGTCCAGAACGTGCTGCCGTCGATGGAGGCCGCCTTCGTCGACATCGGCAAGGGCCGCAACGCGGTGCTGTACGCCGGTGAGGTCAACTTCGGCGCGCTGGGCGGCCACGGCGGCCCGCGCCGGATCGAGTCGGTGCTGAAGTCCGGCCAGTCCGTGCTGGTGCAGGTCTCCAAGGACCCGATCGGCCACAAGGGCGCCCGCCTGACCAGCCAGATCTCGCTGCCCGGCCGCTACCTGGTGTACGTGCCCGAGGGCTCGATGACGGGCATCTCGCGCAAGCTCCCGGAGAACGAGCGCGCCCGGCTGAAGCAGATCCTCAAGAAGATCGTCCCGGACGACGCGGGCGTCATCGTGCGCACCGCCGCCGAGGGCGCCTCCGAGGAGGAGCTGACCCGCGACGTCCAGCGCCTCCAGCAGCAGTGGGAGGACATCCAGAAGAAGGCCGCGACCGGCAACGCCCCGGCGCTGCTGTACGGCGAGCCGGACATGACCGTCCGGGTCGTCCGCGACATCTTCAACGAGGACTTCAGCAAGGTCATCGTCTCCGGCGACGAGGCGTGGAAGACCATCCACGAGTACGTCTCCAACGTGGCCCCGGACCTCGCCGAGCGGCTCCAGCGGTGGACCTCCGAGGTGGACGTGTTCGCCACCTACCGGATCGACGAGCAGCTGATGAAGGCGCTGGACCGCAAGGTCTGGCTGCCCAGCGGCGGTTCGCTGGTGATCGACCGCACCGAGGCGATGGTCGTCATCGACGTCAACACCGGGAAGTTCGTCGGCCAGGGCGGCAACCTGGAGGAGACGGTCACCCGGAACAACATCGAGGCGGCCGAGGAGATCGTGCGCCAGCTGCGGCTGCGCGACCTCGGCGGCATCATCGTGATCGACTTCATCGACATGGTGCTGGAGTCCAACCGCGACCTGGTGCTGCGCCGCCTGCTGGAGTGCCTGGGCCGGGACCGGACCAAGCACCAGGTGGCCGAGGTCACCTCGCTGGGCCTGGTCCAGATGACCCGCAAGCGGGTCGGCCAGGGCCTGCTGGAGTCCTTCTCCGAGCCGTGCGTGCACTGCAACGGCCGCGGCGTGATCGTCCACATGGAGCAGCCGAGCGCCCACGTCCACGCCCCCGTGGCGGCGGGCGAGGCCGGTGCGGGCGGCGGCAAGCGCCGTCGCCGCGGCAAGGGCGGCGCGGGCCAGGAGGAGCCGCAGGCCGTCGAGCCCGTGGTGACCATCCTGTCCGAGTCGGCGGAGGACGTCGCCGAGCCGGTGCGCGAGGAGATCGAGGGCCAGCTGGCCCTGGAGGTCCCGGGCGTCGAGGCTCCGGCGGAGGCGGCCGCGCCGACCGTCGAGGCCCCCGTGGCCGAGGCCCCGGCCGCCGCTCCGGCGGGCCGTCCGCGTCGCCGCGCGGTGCGCAAGGCGACCGCTCCGGCGGGTTCCCCGGACACCGCCGAGATCGTGGTGCTCCAGGCCAAGGCCGAGGCGGCGCTGGAGGCGGCCCTGGAGGCCGCCGCCCCGGCGGTCGCGGAAGCCGCCGCCGAGGCCGTCGCCGAGGCGCCGGGTGAGCCGGTCGTGGTCGCGGAGACCGCGGTCGTCGCCGACGCCCCCGAGGCCACGGAGGCTCCCGAGGCCACGGAGGCCGCCGAGGCCGGCGAGGCTCCGGCCGAGGAGGCGCCGGCGCCGAAGAAGCGGGCCGCCCGCAAGACCGTCGCGAAGAAGACCGCCGCCAAGAAGACCACCACGGCGGCCAAGAAGACCACCGCCCGCAAGACCGCCACCAAGCGGACGAGCGCGGCGGCCAAGAAGGCCGCGGCCGCCGAGGGTGATACGGCGTCCGAGTAGTGCCCACGCCCGGGGCGGGAGTGATCCCGCCCCGGGTCGTACGGGCCGGTTTGCCCCCCGGGCGGCCGGTCCGTATTCTTGACCATCGGCGTGTCTACGCCATGCTCCCGAGCACATCACCTTCCCGGGTCGCCGCGTTCGCGCGGAGGGCCGGGGAGAGGCTCCTGTGTCCGTACCCAGGTGGCTGGCGTCGGGGGTTCCGACCGAGCAAGGAAAGCAGGTACCGCATGTACGCGATCGTTCGCGCAGGCGGCCGCCAGCACAAGGTCGCCGTGGGCGACGTGCTGGAGATCGACCGTATCGAGGCCAAGCCGGGTGACTCGGTCGAGCTCTCGACCATCCTCGTCGTCGACGGTGACGCCGTCACCTCCGACCCGTGGGTCCTGGCCGGCGTGAAGGCTCACGCCGAGGTGGTCGACCAGACCAAGGGTGACAAGATCGTCATCCTGCGTTACAAGAACAAGACCGGCTACCGCCGTCGCCAGGGTCACCGTCAGCAGCACACCGCGGTGCGCATCACGAGCATCGACTCGGTCAGCAAGTAAGGGGATAGCGAAAAATGGCACACAAGAAGGGCGCAAGCTCTACTCGTAACGGCCGTGACTCGAACGCCCAGCGCCTCGGCGTGAAGCGCTTCGGTGGCCAGGTCGTCTCCGCCGGCGAGATCCTCGTCCGCCAGCGCGGCACCCACTTCCACCCGGGTGCCGGTGTCGGTCGCGGTGGCGACGACACCCTGTTCGCGCTGACCGCCGGTGCGGTGCAGTTCGGCACCCGTCGTGGCCGCAAGGTCGTCAACATCGTGGCCGTCGAGGCCTGAGTCCCCGCGGACTCCCGAGTCTGAGAAGACCCACCGGGTCGGACAAGACTCACAGTGAAGGGTGGGCCGGAATTCTCCGGTCCACCCTTCACGCTTTACGCAGGTAGCAAGCAGACTCTCGCGCACTGGAGGCACACCCATGACCACCTTCGTGGACCGCGTCGAACTTCATGTCGCCGCGGGTAACGGGGGCCACGGCTGCGCCTCCGTGCACCGCGAGAAGTTCAAGCCGCTCGGCGGCCCGGACGGCGGCAACGGCGGTGAGGGCGGCAGCGTCATCCTCACCGTGGACTCGCAGGTCACCACCCTGCTGGAGTACCACCACTCGCCCAAGCGCAAGGCCACCAACGGCAAGCCGGGCGCGGGTGGCAACCGCACCGGCGCGCTCGGCGAGGACCTCGTCCTGCTGGTGCCGGACGGCACCGTGGTGCTGGACCGCAACGGCAACGTGCTGGCCGACCTGGTCGGGCACGGCACCAGCTTCGTCGCCGCCCAGGGCGGCCGCGGCGGCCTCGGCAACGCCGCGCTGGCCTCGGCCCGCCGCAAGGCGCCCGGCTTCGCGCTGCTCGGCGAGCCCGGTGAGGCCCGTGACATCGTCATGGAGCTCAAGTCCGTCGCCGACGTGGCCCTGGTCGGCTACCCGAGCGCGGGCAAGTCCTCGCTGATCTCGGTGCTCTCCGCCGCCAAGCCGAAGATCGCGGACTACCCGTTCACCACCCTGATCCCCAACCTCGGGGTGGTCACCGCGGGCGACACCGTCTACACCATCGCCGACGTGCCCGGCCTGATCCCGGGCGCCAGCCAGGGCCGCGGCCTGGGCCTGGAGTTCCTGCGCCACGTGGAGCGCTGTTCGGTGCTGGTGCACGTGCTGGACTGCGCCACCCTGGAGCCCGGCCGCGACCCGCTGACCGACCTGGAGACCATCGAGGCCGAGCTCGCCGAGTACGGCGGCCTGGACGACCGCCCGCGCCTGGTCGCGCTCAACAAGGTGGACGTCCCGGACGGCCAGGACATCGCCGACCTGACCCGCGCCTCCCTGGAGGAGCGCGGCTACCGGGTGTTCGAGGTTTCCGCCGCCTCCCGCAAGGGCCTGCGCGAGCTGAGCTTCGCCGTGGCCGGGATCGTCGCCGAGGCGCGTGCCGCCAAGCCGGCCGAGGAGTCGACCCGGATCGTGCTGCGGCCCAAGGCCGTCGACGACGCCGGCTTCACCATCACCGAGGAGGACGGCGCGTACCACATCCGCGGCGTCAAGCCGGAGCGCTGGGTCCGCCAGACCGACTTCAGCAACGACGAGGCCGTCGGCTACCTCGCCGACCGGCTGGCCCGCCTCGGGATCGAGCAGGAGCTGTGGAAGATCGGGGCGCACGAGGGCGACACCGTCGTCATCGGCCCCGAGGAGAACGCCGTCGTCTTCGACTGGGAGCCGACCATGGCCGCCGGTGCCGAGATGCTCGGCCGTCGCGGTGAGGACCACCGCTTCGAGAACCCGCGCCCGGCGGTCGACCGCCGCCGCGAGAAGCAGAAGGGCCGGGACGCGGCCGAGTCCGAGTTCCTCGCCTTCGAGGCGCTCTCCAGCGGCCGCCAGGCCGCCATCGAGGGCGACGACGACGAGGACCACTGAGCCTCGGAGTCCTGAGGCCCGTCCCCGGGGCCGCTGTCGGACGGCCCCCGTCACCTGTCGAAGGTGGCGGGGGCCGTCCGCGTGTTCAGCGGTGACCGGGCGTCACTTGGTCCAGGAGGCCTGGAGCTTCAGCGGGTCGGCCAGGTCGGTGTAGCCGACCGCGGCCGGGGTGTTCCCGGGGATGGAGATGATGGTGCAGCCCTTGGTCTCGGCGCCCTTGGTCACGCCCTGGAACTTCGCCCCGGTGCACTTGGGCAGCGGGGTGGCGGCGGTCATGACGTTGAGCCCCTTCTTGCCGGCGGTGTCGAAGACGACGAACTTCGAGTCCGGGGCGGTGAAGGAGAGGCTGGCGTCCCCGACGTTCTTGATGGTGTAGCTCACGTACACCGGGGTGCGGCCTTCCAGGCCGACGATGCTGATCTTGGCGGCGGTGAAGTCCTGCACCGAGCCGACCTCGACGCCGGTGACGGTGATCTCCAGCTTGGTGGCGACCTTGGAGGTCTTGTCGGCGAAGTCCACGGTGGCGCTCTGGCCGACCTTCACGCTGCTGGCGGCCGCCGGGACGGCTCCGCCGGCGGCCCCACCGCCCGCCGCACCGGCGGTGCCCGCGCCGCCGGCCGCCGCTCCGCCGGTCGCCGCACCCGACGGGGCCGCGGTCGAACCGCCGGCCGCGCCGCCGGTCGCGGTGCCCCCGGTGGCGGCACCCCCGGTGGCGGTGCCCGGAGCGCCGCTGGTCGGCGCCGGAGCGGCACCGGTCGAGCCGCCCGCCGGTGCGGCCGGGTCGGCGTTGTCCGGCCCGCAGGCCGCGAGCGACAGGGCGGTGGCCGCCGCGAGCGCGGCGAAGGTCAGCTTGGTGGTGTACGAACGCATGGTGCGCATTTCTCCTGGGCGCACGGCCGCGACCGTTGCCGGCCTTTGCCCAGTGCGGCGCCGCCCGTCGTGACAGGAAGGGTCGATGACGACATGGGTCCAGCGGGCAAGAAGCCGTCCCCCGATCTGGCTTGCGGTCAGGGACCATACCAGTCATCCGGATTGCCGGACGGGCTGTGGCGGGCCCGTGACCAGGCCGGGTCCAGCCGGTGAAACATCCGGCGGGTGACCTGCGCCGATCGCGTAGATTGCGGGGGTGACGGCCGGGCCCGGGCCCCGCCGTACCCGCACCACACCGGAAGGGCGTACAGCGAGATGAGCGAGGACTCTCTGCGGGACGAGGTGCTGACCGCGCGCCGGATCGTCGTCAAGGTCGGCTCCTCCTCCCTGACCACGGCGGCCGGCGGCCTGGACGCCGACCGCGTCGACGCCCTGGTGGACGCGCTCGCCAAGCTGCGCGGCCGACCCGGGGCGCCGGAGGTCGTGCTCGTCTCCTCCGGCGCGATCGCCGCCGGTCTGGCCCCGCTCGGTCTGGACGGGCGGCCCAAGGACCTGGCCCGCCAGCAGGCCGCCGCCAGCGTCGGCCAGGGCCTGCTGGTCGCCCGCTACACCGCCTCCTTCGCCCGGTACGGGATCAGGGTCGGCCAGGTGCTGCTCACCGCCGAGGACGCCAGCCGGCGCGCCCACTACCGCAACGCCTACCGCACCCTGGACCAGCTGCTGGCGATGGGCGCGATGCCGATCGTCAACGAGAACGACACCGTCGCCACCGCCGAAATCAAGTTCGGCGACAACGACCGGCTCGCCGCCCTGGTCGCCCACCTGGTCCGCGCCGACCTGCTGGTGCTGCTCTCCGACGTGGACGGCCTGTACGACGGCGACCCGTCCCGCCCCGGCACCAGCCGGATCGCCGAGGTGCGCGGCCCGCAGGACCTCGACGGCATCGAGATCGGCAGCGCCGGCAAGGCCGGGGTCGGCACCGGCGGCATGGTCACCAAGGTCGAGGCGGCCCGGATCGCCACCGGCGCCGGCATCCCGGTGGTGCTCACCGCCGCCAGCCACGCCGCCGACGCGCTGGCCGGCCGGCCCACCGGCACGCTCTTCCTGCGCACCGGAAGCCGGACCTCCGACCGGATGCTCTGGCTGGCCCACGCGAGCAGCCCGCGCGGGGCGCTGCACCTGGACGAGGGTGCCGTCCGGGCGGTCGTCTCCGGCGGCGCCTCGCTGCTGCCGGCCGGGGTCACCAAGGTCGACGGGGAGTTCGCCGCGGGTGATCCGGTGGACCTTCTTGCCGAAAACGGCCACATCGTGGCTCGCGGACTGGTCAACTTTGATGCGAGGGAGTTGCCCCGCCTGCTCGGCCGGTCCACCCGCGACCTGGCCCAGGAGTTCGGCGCCGCGTACGAGCGCGAGGTCGTCCACCGCGACGACCTGGTCGTTCTGCGCGGCTGACCGGCCCGGCGGGCCGGCACCGGCCGCCCGGCCGATCGGCGCAGCGCGCACGGCGGGCCGCTCCGTACCGGGAGCGGCCCGGCCACGGGCGAGGAGGGGCGCAGCCGTACCGGTCGGCCGAGGGCCGACGGGGCCGGTGGGGACGACAGGACATCGCCGAACAGGAGGCCGCCGGTGGAACGCAGGCGCGAGGCAGCGCTGACCGCAGGGACGGCGGGCCGGCGGCTGACCAGCATCGACGGCGGGCGCGGGGACGGCCCCGCCGAGCCGGCCGGTCCGCCGCCGCAGAGGCCCGGCGGGGTGCGCAGGCTGCGGCCCGAACGCGACCGGGCGGCCCAGCCGCCCACCGTGCCCGAGCAGGCGCGGCTGTGGCACGTGGTGCTGAGCGTGGCCGGGCAGGTCACCCCGCTGCCCTCGCTGCGCGCCTCACTGGAGCAGCTGGCGCACGACCACTCGTTCTTCCTGACCGCCCGCTACGCCGCCGACCACGCGGAGATCCGCTACTGGGAGCAGGCCCGGGACCTCCACGACGCGGCGGCCATCGCGCTGCGGCTGTGGGGCGAGCACAAGGTCACCGCGAACCTGCCGCCCTGGGAGATCGTCGGGCTGGAGGTGGTCGACCGGGCGACGTACCACAAACGGGTGGCGGAGGGCTTCGGCGACCCGCCGCCGCACCTGGGCGGCGTGCACCCGTACTGAGCCGCCCCGTACTGAGCCGTCCCGTACTGAGCCGTCCCGTACTGGGCCGCCCCCGGCGGCCGGGCGGCCCCGTCGGACCGGGACCGGCCGAGCGGCGTCTCACCGGGCGAAATACCGCCCGGGCGGGGCGGGTGCAGTCGCTACCCTTGGCGGCATGACCAGCGACCTCGCCACCGCCGACAGCCCCGTCCTCGCCGTAGCGCGCCGAGCCCGGGAGGCCGCCGCCGCGCTCGCCCCGCTGCCGCGCGGCGCGAAGGACGCCGCGTTGCTGGCGGTCGCGGACGCCCTGGTGGCCCGCGGCGCCGAGATCGTCGCGGCCAACGCCGAGGACGTGGAGCGGGCCAGGGCGGCCGGCACGGCCGAGTCGGTGATCGACCGGCTGACCCTGACCGAGGAGCGGATCGCCGCGATCGCCTCCGACGTGCGCGACGTGGCCGGCCTGCCCGACCCGGTCGGCGAGGTGGTGCGCGGCTACACCCTGCCCAACGGCCTGGACGTGCGGCAGGTCCGGGTGCCGCTCGGCGTGGTCGGCATCATCTACGAGGCCCGCCCGAACGTCACCGCGGACGCCGCCGCGCTCTGCCTCAAGTCCGGCAACGCGGTGCTGCTGCGCGGCTCCGCCTCCGCCTACCGCTCCAACACCGCGCTGGTCGCCGTGGTGCGCGACGCCGTCGCCGCGGCCGGGCTGCCCGCCGACGCGGTCCAGCTGGTGCCGGGCGAGAGCCGGGACTCGGTGCGGGAGCTGATGCGCGCCCGCGGCCACGTGGACGTGCTGATCCCGCGCGGCGGCGCCTCGCTGATCCGCACCGTGGTCGAGGGCTCCACCGTCCCGGTGATCGAGACCGGCACCGGCAACTGCCACGTCTACGTGGACGCCGAGACGGACCTGGCGATGGCCGTCGGCATCCTGCTGAACTCCAAGGCGCAGCGGGTCAGCGTCTGCAACGCGGCCGAGACGCTGTTGGTCCACCAGGACGTCGCGGACGCCTTCCTGCCGCTCGCGCTGGCGGCGCTCGCCGAGGCCGGGGTGACGGTGCACGGTGACGAGGCGGTGCTGAAGGCCGCCGAGGGCGGCCCGGCCACCGTGGTGCCGGCCACCGACGAGGACTGGGGCGCCGAGTACCTCTCGCTGGACCTGGCCGCCGCGGTGGTGCCCTCGCTGGACGCCGCCGTCGAGCACATCCGCCGCTGGTCCTCCGGCCACACCGAGGCGATCGTCACCACCTCGCAGGCCGCCGCCCGCCGGTTCACCCGGTTGGTCGACTCCACCACGGTGGCCGTCAACGCCTCGACCCGCTTCACCGACGGCGGTGAGTTCGGCTTCGGCGCGGAGATCGGCATCTCCACCCAGAAGCTGCACGCCCGCGGCCCGATGGGCCTGCCCGAGCTGACCAGCACCAAGTACATCGTCACTGGTGACGGGCACGTGCGGGGCGAGGCGGCGCAGACCGTGGGCGGGGACGCGCACGGCCGCTGAACGCCGGGGGAGGGGCGTCCGTCACACGTGTGACGGACCAACTGCCGGGAGCCACAGACAAATCGCCCGGCCGGTAATACGCTGAATCCGTGGCTGAGGATGTGGGGGGCTTCCCGTACCCCGACGGCGCCGACCACGGTGGTGCGGACGACGAGTTCGCCACCGTGGTCTTCGATGAGGCCTTCGTCCGGTCCGCCGCCGTGCACGAGCCGACCGCCAAGGAGCGGCAACTCGCCGCCGCCGAGGCCCGGTTCGAGTCGGACGCCGCGGGCCCGGGCTGGGGCTGTGACGTCCCTGCGGGGGACGGACTGCCGCTGGAACTGCGCCCGTACCCGAGCGGGCTCGACGCGGACCACCTCTACCCCGATCCCTGGTCGGGGCCGGACCGGGCGGCCGACCGCCGGGTCCGGCGGCGGTGGCGACGCGGCTACGACCCGGTGCGCTCCCGCGGGCGGTACGTGGCCCAGCAGCGGTGGCACCGGCCGGTGGCCTGGGTGCTCGCCGTGATCATGGGCGTGGGCCTGGTGGCGATCGCGGTCGCGGCGATCTACCAGGGCGTGGGCGGTTCCGCGGGAGCGCCCCGGCGCCCCGAGTCCGGCACCAGCAGCGCCGGGGTCGATCCGGGGCAGGCCCCGGCCGACCCCCCGCTGGTGGTCACGGCGCCGGCGGGCTAGGGCGGGCTTCGGCGGGCTTCGGCGGGCCGGGGCGGTCGCCCCGGGCGCGGGCGCACGCCCGGGGGCGGTGGTCACTGAGCGTTCCCGGGAATGTGCGCCCGCACCCTCGTGGCGGCGCCGGTGTCGGCCTACCCTGGTGGTGTGGGTGACCCGCGAGAGCCTCCGGAGGGTACGCCCGAGGGCGGTTCCGGCAACGAGGACGAATTCCGGTCCGTCGTGTTCGACGAATCGTTCGTTCGGGCTGCCCGCATCCAGGAACTGTCCGCCCGGGAGCGGCTGGCCGGCTCCTTCGGCAAGGCCACCCGGCCGCGGGTGCGGCTCGGCCCGCTGGGCACCGTCCCGCGCCAGGCGCTCATCCTGCTGCTGCTCATCCTGCTCGCCTTCGGGACCGCGGTGTACTTCGGCGTGAGCTCGCCGAGGGGGACCGCGGTGCGGCCCGAGGGCAGTCAACTGACCGTCAGCCTGGTCGCGTTGAGCCCGGCGTCGGCCGTCCGCCCGGTCGCCGACCCGGCGGACCCGTTCACCGCGCTGCAGCCCGGGTACGGGGACGGCACGATCGGGCTGAACACCCCGACCGGGGCCGCCACCGAGCACTTCAGCCGGGTCGAGGTGACCAAGGCGCTCGACACCGTCCAGCGCTACCTGGTCGCCTCCTCGCTGGCCCCGGCCGCGCTGGTCCAGGGCGCCACCGCCGACGTGCGGGCCTTCGTCACGCCCGGTGAGCAGGCGGAGTTCGACGCGAGCGTGGCGCAGCCGGTGGACGACCGGCACCACGCGGTGACCGGCTGGATGGTCCGCTTCGACCCGGCGCAGGTCGCGCTGGCCTCGAACACCGTGAAGGTGGCCGGCGCGATGCGGATCGACGAGGCGGACGGCGGGACCCTGCAGATCACCACCGACCACACCTTCGTCTACGCGCTGAAGCCGGCCGGGGCCCCGGCCGGAGCGCCGGTCACCCTGGAGACCGTGCGGCGGCAGCTGACCTTCGAGTTCGACCGGGTCGACCTGGCCTCGGCGCAGCTGCGGCTGGTGGACTCGGTGGTGCAGGCCGGTCCGGAGCCCTGCGACACCTCGATGGCGGGCTTCCTGCAGCCGGTGCTGGCCACCGCGCAGGGCACGGCGGTCGCGCCGCCGGCGCCGGTCGACCCCGGCAACCACGCCCGGCCGGGCTGGCAGGTGTGCGCGGTGCTGGCGGGCGGCTGAGGCGTACCCCGGCCGTGGAACGGCGAGGCGGCCGGTGCCCCGGACGGGACACCGGCCGCCGTCGCGGTCGCGGTGGGCCGGCGGTCGTCGCGGCCCCGGGGGTCAGCTGCCGTCGCGGTCCGCGGAACCCGATCCCGAGGAGCCGTTGCCCGAGGAGCCGTTGCGGCCGGCGGCGCCGGTGAAGGTGTCGCGGAGCTTGCCGCCGACGGTCGCCGCGCCGCCGGCGACGTCCCGGAGCAGGCCCATCAGCGGGTCCTTGCTCTCCTTGACCGAGCTGGTGTAGTGGTCGGCGGCGGCCTTCCACTGCTCGGAGACCGAGGCGTCCGGGTCGTCCGCGCGGCGCGGGTAGGCGCCGGCCACGATCGAGCGGTAGTCGTCGCTCTCCGCCCACTTCTTCAGCTGGGCGACCCGCACCACCGCGAAGGGGTGGGTCTGCGGCAGCAGCTGGAGCACCTTGAGCACGCCGTCGCGCAGATCGCCGGCCTTCTCGTACTCCTCGGCCTGCTCCAGGAAGGCGTCGACGTTCATCTCGGCCAGGTTGTGGCCGCCGGCCAGCTTCATCAGGGCCCGCATGGACGCCTGGAGGTCCTGTCCGGCGAGCAGGCCGGCCCGGTCGCTGGACAGCTCCGCCTTGCGGAACCACTCCTTGAGCGCGGTGATGATCGCGGTGATCGCCAGGTTGCCCAGCGGCACCCAGGCGATCCGGGTGGCGATGTTGGTGAGGATCATCAGCATCGTCCGGTAGACGGCGTGGCCGGACATCGCGTGGCCGACCTCGTGGCCGATGACGGAGCGCAGCTCCTCCTCGTCGAGCAGCTCGACCAGGCCGCTGGTGACCACGATGACCGGGGTGTCGATGCCGATGCAGTACGCGTTGACCGTCGGGTCCTGGGAGACGTACAGGTCGGGGACCTGCTCCAGGTCGAGCACGTAGGCGGCGTCCCGCACCATGTCGTGCAGCTCCGGGAACTGGCGCTCGGAGGTCTTCACGGCGGTGGCCAGGAACATCAGCCGGATCGCCCGCTCGGAGACCAGGCCGGCGAGCTTCTTCAGGATGTCGTCGAAGCCGGTGAGCTTGCGCAGCGCGACCAGGGCCGAGCGGTCCGCCGGGTGCTCCCAGGCCCGGGTGGAGATTCCGGGGAAGCGCTCGCGGCGGCGGCTCGGGGCCTTCACGGTCGTGTCGGTCATGGTCTGAGTACCTCCTGGTCGACGGCGGCCGCGGCCCGCTGGCCCGCCCCCCGTTGGTCTTCGCCTGCAACGACTGCCTGTGCAACGCGCGCGGTTGCGTACTCGTCCCCGGGGCAGCGTACGCGCGGAGCGTCCCGGGGGCGGCGGGCGCGTCACCGGGGCCGGTGGGCGGCGTCGGTGTGAGGCCGGTTTAACCTGAGTCCTGGACGACCGAGACCGGACCCGGCCGCGGTACCGAGCAGTTCGAGGAGCCCCCGCAGATGTCCACCGACACGCTTGTCAGCCTGGCCGCGCCCATCTCCGACGAGACCGGCCCGGGCCTGTTCCTGCGGATCATCGTGGTCGCGTCCTTCGTGGGCATCGGCCTGCTGGTCTGGATCATGGCCCGCGCCTTCAAGAACAACTAGGGCCGCCCTCCCGGGCCTGTCACCGGGCCCGTTCCCGGCCGGCTCGCGGCCCGTTCCCGGCCCTTGCCCCCGGCTCGTGCTCACGCCCGGTCAGCGGCGGTGGGCCGCCGAGCGGTTGCCGTGTAACCCCCCGTACGATGACGGGTGGGCCCTCACCGGCCCGGAACCACCCCCAGGTCCGTTCCCCGAGCCGAGAAGGTCCCGCCGACCATGAGCACTGCTGCCGCACTCCCCGTTCTGAACCTTCTCGCCGAGGGCGAGGGGGGCAACCACGACAGCCTGAACCCGGCCCTGACCGGTGGCGCCGCGCTGTTCATCCTGCTGGTCCTGCTCTTCATCACCACCCGCTTCAACCGGGACCGCTGAGCCGGCCGCGCGGACCGCTCGGGGAGCGTCCGGCCACCGGCCGGCCGCTCCCTCACGCATCTGCGGAGAACCCCCACCCGGCCGTTCCCGCACCGTAACGGGTGTCGCGTAAGGTGTGGCGGCATGGGAGAGCAGGCCGGGAATCCCGGCGGACCGGAACCGGTGAAGAAGCGCCTCGGCGTGATGGGCGGCACCTTCGACCCGATCCACCACGGCCACCTCGTCGCCGCCAGTGAGGTCGCGAGCGCGTTCCACCTGGACGAAGTGATCTTCGTGCCGACCGGGCAGCCGTGGCAGAAGAGCGACCGCCACGTCACCCCGGCCGAGGACCGCTACCTGATGACGGTCATCGCCACCGCCGAGAACCCGCAGTTCTCGGTCAGCCGGATCGACATCGACCGCGAGGGCCCGACGTACACCGTCGACACCCTGCGCGACCTGCACGCCCTGCACCCGGACGCCGACCTCTTCTTCATCACCGGCGCCGACGCGCTCGCCCAGATCCTCTCCTGGCGCGACTCCGACGAGCTCTTCTCGCTGGCCCACTTCATCGGATGCACCCGCCCGGGGCACACTCTGTCGGACGCCGGGCTTCCGGCGGGCGGGGTCTCCCTGGTGGAGGTCCCGGCGCTGGCCATCTCCTCCACGGACTGCCGCAACCGGGTCGCCAAGGGTGAGCCCGTCTGGTACCTCGTCCCGGACGGCGTGGTCCGCTACATCGACAAGCGGGCGCTGTACGCGCCGCGCGGGGACTGATCCAGGAGCGGTGCATGACTGATCGCAGCGACGGCCGGCGGCCGGAGGACTGGTCCACCGGGCAGTACCAGCAGCCGTACCAGGGCTACCAGAACCCGCAGCAGCAGCAACCACAGCAGCCGCAGCAGCAGTCGTACGAGCAGCAGCAGTACGACCAGCAGTACGACCAGTACGGGCAGCCGGTGTACGGGCAGGACCCGTACGGCTACCAGCAGCAGGGCTACCAGGGGTACGACGGGTACCAGCAGGGCGGGCAGTTCCCGCAGCAGCCGCAGCAGCAGCAACCACAGCAGCCGCAGCAGCAGTCGTACGAGCAGCAGCAGTACGACCAGCAGTACGACCAGTACGGGCAGCCGGTGTACGGCCAGGACCCGTACGGCTACCAGCAGCAGGGCTACCAGGGCTACCAGCAGCAGCCGTACCAGGCCGCCGCCCCGGTCGCCGCCGAGCCGCAGGCGCCGTCGCCGGTGCCGCCGACGCAGGCCGAGGCCGTCGCGCAGTCCGCCGCCGCAGCGGCCGCAGCGGCACCCGCTGCCGCGCCGCCGCGTCCGCGGGTGCCCCGGCCCGCCGAGGAAGCGGTGCCGGCCAAGGCCGTGCCGCCGTCCGAGCAGGTCGCCGGGGCGCGGGCCGGGAAGGCCGGCAAGGCAGGCAAGGCCGGGAGCAAGGCGCCCAAGGACAGTTACACCACGGGCGAGTTCACCTTCGTCGACGAGGAGGCGGAGGAGACCGAGGACGTCATCGACTGGCTGAAGTTCGCCGAGTCCCGCAGCGAGGTGCGCGCCGAGCGCCGCCGCAAGCTGCGCAACCGGCTGATCGGCCTCGGCGCGGTGGTGGCGCTCGCGGCCGGCGGCGTCGGCGGCTACCTCTTCCTGACCGGCGACAAGCCGACCGCGGCCACCGCCGCCGGCGGGCGCCAGGTCAACGTCGTCCACCTGCGCGACCTCCAGGGCAAGGTGTCCAGCGCGCTGCTGGTCAACGACGCCTCCGGGAAGAAGGGCACGGTGCTGCTGCTGCCCGACAACCTGCGGTTGCCCGGCCCGGGGGACCCGCCGGTCAGCACGGTCGGCCAGTCCATGGACGGCATCGGCGCCTCGGCGACCCGCGAGGGCCTGTCCACCGTGCTGGGCGCCCCGGTGGCCGGCACCTGGCGGCTGGACACCCCGTACCTGGAACTGCTGGTCTCCCAGCTCGGCGGCGTCCGGGTGGACACCAACGCCGAGACCCACGAGGGCGGCAAGCCGGACGGCAAGCTGCTGTCCGCGGCCGGGAAGAACACCATGCTCAGCGGGAAGGCCGCGGTCGCGTACGCGACCTGGCAGGCGCCCGGTGAGAACCGGGATGCCCAGCTGGCCCGGTTCGGGCAGGTCCTGGACGCGGTGGTGCGCACCATGCCGACCGAGTTCAAGGACGCCAAGGACGACGTGCACCGGATGAACGCGGTGCTCGACCCCTCGCTGCCCGAGGACGCCCTCGCCGGAGTGCTCGTCCAGCTCGCCCAGCAGGCGAAGGACGGCCACTTCGGCACCACGGCGCTGACCGTCAAGCCGGACGGCAGCCTGGACGAGGCGACCGCGGGCAAGCAGGTCAAGGACGTGCTGGGCGGCACCGTGAAGTCCGCGGCCGTCGGCGACGCCCCGGTCCGGGTCGCGCTCCAGGACGCCACCGGCAACGACGCGGCGGCGGCCGCCGCGCAGGTCCAGATCGTCAACTCCGGCCTGACCTTCATCCCGGGCGGCGCCAAGGCGGCTCCGCAGCCGGCCAGTGAGATCCGCTACACCGACGACGCCCGGCAGGGCGCGGCGAAGTCGCTGGCGACCAGTCTCGGGCTGCCGGACACGGCGGTGAAGAAGGTGACCGGCGACGCCCAGAACGCGGACCTGCTGGTCCTGCTCGGCAAGGACTACCAGCCGCCGAAGAACCAGTAGGGCGGCGGCCCGGGCTCCTGCGGTCCGGGTGTCGCGGTGCGGTGGCCCGGGCGGGCCCGGAAAACGGTTCCGGGCCCGCCCGGGCGGCGTGAGATCCTGGAAGGCGACCCCGGCCGTGCGCCGGGGCACCCCAAGCCGCCGAGCCGGAAGAACACCGTGACCGTCACCGACCACAGCCAGCAGCTCATCACCGTCGCCGCGCAGGCGGCGGCCGACAAGCTCGCGCACAACATCATCGCCTTCGACGTCAGCGAGGTGCTGTCGATCACCGACGCCTTCCTGATCGCCTCCGCGAACAACGACCGCCAGGTCCGCTCGATCGCCGAGGAGATCGAGGACCAGCTGCGCGAGCAGCTGGACATCAAGCCGGTGCGCCGCGAGGGCGAGCGCGAGGGCCGCTGGATCCTGCTCGACTACCTGGACATCGTCGTGCACGTCCAGCATTCCGAGGAGCGCTCCTTCTACTCGCTGGACCGCCTCTGGAAGGACTGCCCCGAGCTGCCGCTGCCCGAGGACGCCGTGGCCTCGCGCAACCGCCCGGACGCCCACACCGACGAGGCCGGCAACGCCGTCGCGCCCGCCGACGACTTCGGCAAGCCCGAGGATCTGCACTGAGCCGCGGCGCGCGGGGCCCGCGCATCGTCTTCTGGCGGCACGGCCAGACCTCCTGGAACCTCGAATCGCGTTTCCAGGGCACCACGGACATCGAGCTGACCGGCCAGGGCGTCCTGCAGGCCCAGCGGGCGGCCCGGCTGCTCTCCGGGCTCCGTCCCGACCTGCTGATCTCCTCGGACCTCAAGCGGGCCCGGCGCACCGCCGCGGAGCTGGCCGAGGTCACCGGGCTGGACGTGCAGCACCACGAGGGCCTGCGGGAGACCTTCGCGGGCTCCTGGCAGGGCCTGACCAACGCCGAGATCCGCGAGCGCTTCCCGGAGGAGTACGAGGCCTGGGCGGCCGGCGAGCCGGTGCGGCGCGGGGGCGGCGGCGAGCTGGCCACCGAGGTCGCCGACCGCTCGGTGCCGGTGGTCCTGGAGGCCGTCGGCAAACTCCCGGAGAACGGCACGCTGGTCGTGGTCAGCCACGGCGGGACGATCCGCACCATGCTCGGGCGGCTGCTCGAACTGGAGCCCTCCCGGTGGGAGCGCTTCGGCGGACTGTCCAACTGCTGCTGGTCGGTGCTCGGCCTGGGCACGCGCGGCTGGCGCCTGCTGGAGCACAACGCGGGCACGCTCCCGCAGCCGGTCATCGGCGACGACACCTGAGCGGTACCGGTGCGGGCGGCACCGGGGGCCGGGGGCCTCTCGGGGCCCTCGGCCGGGGTCCGGAGGCAGCGGATTTCGCAGTTCCGGCCCTGACCAGCTAGAGTCTTCCTCGTTCGCAGGGAAGGAACGCGGCCCGGAAGGGAAGCGGGAGATCCGGTGAGTGCGGGGCTATAGCTCAGTTGGTAGAGCGCTTGCATGGCATGCAAGAGGTCTGGGGTTCAATTCCCCATAGCTCCACTCCGCATCGGCGGTCGTGGTCAGCCAGGGTCGCCCGTGTCGCGGGGCTATAGCTCAGTTGGTAGAGCGCTTGCATGGCATGCAAGAGGTCTGGGGTTCAATTCCCCATAGCTCCACAGCAGTTCGGAAGGCCGTCACCCAAGGGGTGGCGGCCTTCCGGCGTTCCGGGCCCGGCCGGCCTCAGGCCTCGCAGGTGTGGCTCCAGCCGCCCGGCGGCAGCGAGTCGAGCCGCTCCACCCGCTCCCGGTCCTCCGGGCCGGCCGGCAGGTACACCACGATGTAGCACTCGGGCACGCCCGGCATCGTCAGATAGGTGGCGTTCAGCCGCAGCACCCCGACCTCCGGGTGGCGGAACACCCGCAGCCAGGCCTCCGGCGGCGCGACCTCCTGGCGGTCCCACAGCTCCCGGAACAGCTCGCTGCGCGCCGACATCCGCTGCACGTGCGCCTCCCAGGCCGGCTCGCCCACGTGCTTGCCGTACGCCGAGCGCAGCACCGCCACCATCCGCGGCAGGGTCTCCTCCCGGTTCTCGCACGGGTTGCAGCACGGCGGGGCGGTCAGCATGCACCAGAGGCTGTTGAACACCACCCCGCGCGACGGGCGCATCCGGTCGGTGCCGAACATCGCGCGGTACGGGCCGTTGAAGCCCAGCACGTCGAACCGGGTGTTGGAGACCGCCGCCGGCAGCGGGGCCAGCGAGTCCAGGATCACCTGGATCGACGGCGACAGCTCCGGCACCGACGGCAGCGCCCGCGCCGAGGCGGACACCCCGGCCAGTCGGAACAGGTGCTCGTGCTCGGTGCCGTCCAGCCGCAGCGCCCGGGCCACCGCCAGCAGCACCTGCTCGCTCGCGTTGATCGGCCTGCCCTGTTCGAGCCACGTGTACCAGGTGACCCCGACCCCGGCGAGCTGCGCGACCTCCTCGCGCCGCAGCCCCGGCGTACGGCGGCGCAGCCCCGGCGGCAGCCCCACGTCCTCGGGGGTGACCCGCGCCCGGCAGGCCTTCAGGAAGCGGGCCAGTTCGGTGCGGCGGCGGTCGCGCCCGCCGGCCGCGGCGGGCAGTTCCTCCAGGACGGTCATGGCCCCATGGTGCCGCAGCCCGGGCCGCCGATACAGGTGCTGCCGGTACCAGGATCGGCAGGCTCTAACCACCAGTACCGGTACGGGGCCAGGCTGACTGCCATGACGGACCTTCAGATCCGGCCCCGCGCGGCCGCAGGCACCACCGGCGCCCCGGCGGTACGGCCCGGGCTGCTCCTCGCACTCGTCCTGTGCGGGCAGTTCATGGCCGTGCTCGACGTCTCCATCGTCAACGTCGCGGTCCCCACCATCAGAACCGACCTGGGCGCCTCCGGAGCCGCCCTCCAGCTGGTCATCGCCGGCTACACCATCGCCTACGCCGTCCTGCTCATCACCGGCGCCCGGCTCGGCGCCCGGTACGGCTACAGCCGGCTCTTCCAGCTCGGCCTGGCCGCCTTCACCGCCGCCTCGCTGGCCTGCGGCCTCGCCCCGGCCACCGGCTGGCTGATCGCCTTCCGGCTGCTCCAGGGGGCCGGCTCGGCCCTGATGGTGCCCCAGGTGATGAGCCTGGTGCAGCGCACCTTCACCGGCGCCGCCCGGGTCCGGGCGCTCGGCCTCTACGCGGCGGTGCTGGCCGGCGGCATGGCGCTCGGCCAGGTGCTCGGCGGCGTCCTGGTCAGCGCCGACCTGTTCGGCAGCGGCTGGCGGCCGGTGTTCCTGGTCAACGTGCCGATCGGCGTGGTGCTGCTCGCGGCCGGCGCCCGGCTGCTGCCCCGGCTGCCCGGCGACGCCACCCGGGGCTTCGACCTCCCCGGCCTGGTGGTGCTCGGTGCGGCCCTCGGCCTGCTGGTGGTCCCGCTCGTCCTCGGCCACGAGCTGGGCTGGCCCGTCTGGGGCTGGGCGATGATCGCGGCCGGTGTGCTGCTGTTCGGCCTGTTCGTGGCCGTCGAGCGCAGGATCGCCCGGCGCGGCGGACAGCCGCTGATCTCCGGGCGGGTGCTGGGCGCGCCGGGGCTGCGCCCCGCGGCCGCCGGACTGTTCGCGATCATGGCGGCCTTCGCGGGCTTCATGTTCGCCTTCGCCCTGCACCAGCAGGCCGGGCTCGGCCACACCGCGTTGAGGGCCGGGCTCTGCTCGGCGCCCGTCGCCGTCGGCTTCGGCGTGTCCAGCATGCACTGGCACCGGCTGCCCGGCCGGCTGCACCGGATCCTGCCGGCGCTCGCCGGGGTGCTGCTCGGCGGCGGCTACCTGCTGCTCGGGCTGCTGCTCGGCGGCGGGGCGGAGATCGGCGCCGGGCCGCTGGTGGAGATGGCCGCGCTCGGCCTGGCCGCCGGCTGCGCGTACGCGCCGCTGGTCGCCCGGGCGCTCGCGGGGGTGGCGCCCGAGGACGCGGCCGACGCCAGCGGGGTGATGGTGACGGTCATCCAGCTCGGCCAGGTGATCGGCGTCGCGGTGCTGGGCTCGGTGTTCCTCGGCCAGGTCGACCTGCCGGCGCCGGCCGCCGAGTCGGGGGCGGCGTTGCGGACCACGCTGCTGGTCGACGCCGCGGCGGTGCTGGTGGCCGCGGGCTTCGCGGTGCGCGGCCGGCGGGCGGCGCGGTAGCGGGGGTGCGGTCGGCGGTAGGGCGGTGGGGTGCGGTCGGCGGCGCGGCAGCCGGGTGCGGGCGGACGGCAGCGGTCGGGTGCGGGCGGCGGGCGGAGGTCGGCACGTCAGCGGGGCGCGTACGCGGTTGCCGTGCGCCCCGGGCGGGAGGTGCACGCCCGGGGCGCGGAAGAAGGACCCCCCGGGCTTCGCGGACGGGGCTCCCGGGGCGCGTGGTGCGGGCCTCGGGAAACGGATTTCAGGAGCACGCCCAGGACCGTGTAAAGTAGTCGATGTCGCCGAGGGAAACGGCCGGAAACAACCGGGAACCACGGTGACATCGCAGGTCAAGGGGCTATAGCTCAGTTGGTAGAGCGCTTGCATGGCATGCAAGAGGTCTGGGGTTCAATTCCCCATAGCTCCACAGCAGTCGAGAGCCGCCTCCCGGAAACGGGAGGCGGCTCTTCGCCGTTCTGCCCGCGCCACCGGTCGCGGCGGCCGGAATCCCGCTACCGTCGTGCCATGGCCGATCTGGAGCGAAGGCGGAACGAGGAACTGGCCCGGATACTCCACCAGCTCGGATGGAGTCCGGAACGGCTCGCCCGCGAGGTGAGCCTCGCCCTGCCACCGGGCCTCGCCATCAGCTCCACCGCCCCGTACAAGTGGCGCGACCGCGGCATGGTGCCGCGCAGCCCGCACGACCAGGCGGTCTGCGAGGTGCTCAGCCGGACCCTCGGCATCGCCGTCACCTACGAGCAGCTCTGGGGCCGGATGGGCGGCCACCGCGGCGCCAAGATCCTCTCGCCCCGGCTGCTCACCGACCCGTGGACCGCCGACACCGCCCAGACCGCGCTGCGCGAGGCCGCCACCGACGCCGGACCGGTCCGCCTCACCGACCTGTTCCGCAGCGCCGACCTCGACCAGGCCGCCGCCCGCCTCGACTCCCCGCCACCGCCCGTCGGCGGCGGCGAGGGCGCGCTGCGCGTCGAACCCGGGCTGGTCGGCGAGCTCGGCCTGTCCTACCGAAGCAAGCAGAAGCTCGAACGGGCCTGCGGCGGCGGCCTCGTCCTCGGCCCCGTCCGGGCCGAACTCGCCATGCTGGCCAAGCTGCTGGAACTCGGCGCGTACGACGAACGGCTCGGCCGCGAGCTGTACGGCACGGCCAGCAGGCTCGCCCGGCTGGCCGGCTGGGCCGCGTACGACCTCGGCCACGACGCGGCCGCGCAGCGCGCCTTCGTCGCCGCGCTGCGCGCCGCCCACGTCGGCGGCGACCCCCGGCTCGGGGTCGCGGTGCTCGGCGCACTGGCCGTCCTCGCCACCCAGGGCCCCGGCGGGCGCGGACTGGACGCCGTCTCCGCGCTCGCGACCGCCCTGGACACCCACGGAGCCGCGCTCGGCGCCACCGCCCGGGCCCGCCAGTACGGCCGGCTCGCCCGCGCGTACGGCCGCCGGGGCGAGGCCGAGCTGGCCGAGGCCGCCGCCGCCAGGGCCTTCGCCGAACTGGACGGCCTGCCCGGCGCCGAGGAGACCCGGGCCGGCGTCGCCGGGATGGTGGGGGAGGGACGGTTGGCGCTCGGCGGGTACCGGATGGCGAAGGTGCTGCTCGCCGAGGCCGTGGCCGGGCTCGGGCCGGGACGGGCCCGCTCCAAGGCGCTGCTCATGGTGCGCCTCGCCGAGGCCCACCGCAGGCTCGGCGACCAGCGGGAGGCGGCCCGCACCGCCGCGCTGGCGCGCTCGCTCGCGGCCGGGATGCAGTCCGAGCGGCTGGCGAAGGCGCTGCGGGAGTTCGACGCGGCGGGGCGGGCGGCGGCGCGGTAGGGCCCTCCGGATCTCCGGCGCAGTTCGGTCCGGCGCGGCCCGGCGCGGTCCGGGACTGGATCCGCTCTCCGGCCCCGTCCCGTACGGCCCCGCACGCCGGTCCCGTACGGCCCCGCGCGCCGTCCCGTCCCGTGCGGCCCCGCATGCCTGCGTGCGGCCCCGCACGCAGGCATGTGCACCCCGCAGCCCGCCGACCCGCTTGCGGTACCCTGAGCCCATGCGAACCGTGCGCCTGCTCCTTAGCCGGCCGCGCTGACCAGGACCGGCTGAGCCCTCGGGCGGTGCCGGAGTCGGCGTGGCGTCCCCTCCTGCGAGGGGATTTTTTGTTTTCCGCCCCCGACCCCGTCCCGGGCCGGGTACACGGGCCGGCCGCCTGTGCGGTTCGCCAACCGACATCGATGGAGCTTGAAGGACCATGAGCGAGACGACCCCTGCGTCCGGCGCGGCCGAGACCGTGACCGAGCCGTTCCGGTACAGCGCCGCGCTGGCGGCCGAGATCGAGTCCCGCTGGCAGGACATCTGGGAGAAGGAGGGCACCTTCCACGCCCCCAACCCCACCGGTGCGCTGGCCGACCCGGCGGCCGGCGACGTCACCGCGAAGCCGCACAGCTTCATCATGGACATGTTCCCGTACCCCTCGGGCGCGGGCCTGCACGTCGGCCACCCGCTGGGCTACATCGCCACCGACGTCTTCGCCCGCTACCAGCGGATGACCGGCCACAACGTGCTGCACACGCTGGGCTACGACGCCTTCGGCCTGCCCGCCGAGCAGTACGCCGTGCAGACCGGCACCCACCCGCGGGTCTCCACCGAGGCCAACATCGCCAACATGCGCCAGCAGCTGCGCCGGCTGGGCCTGGGCCACGACCCGCGCCGCTCGATCTCCACGATCGACCCGGAGTACTACCGCTGGACCCAGTGGATCTTCCTGCAGATCTTCAACTCCTGGTACGACGCGGACGCCCGCAAGGCCCGTCCGATCGCCGAACTGGTCGCCCGGTTCGAGTCCGGCGCGCGCGAGCTGCCGGGCGGGCGCGCCTGGGCCGAGCTGTCCGTCGCCGAGCGCGACGAGGTGCTGGGCGAGTACCGCCTGGCCTACGCCAAGGAGGTGCCGGTCAACTGGTGCCCGGGCCTGGGCACCGTGCTGGCCAACGAGGAGGTCACCGCGGACGGCCGCTCCGAGCGCGGCAACTTCCCGGTGTTCAAGTCCAACCTGCGCCAGTGGATGATGCGCATCACCGCGTACTCGGACCGGCTGATCGAGGACCTGGACCTGCTGGACTGGCCCGAGGCCATCAAGCTGCAGCAGCGCAACTGGATCGGGCGCTCCGAGGGCGCCCGGGTCGACTTCGCCGTCGACGGCGGGAAGATCACCGTCTTCACCACCCGGCCCGACACCCTGTTCGGCGCCACCTACATGGTGCTGGCCCCCGAGCACGGCCTGGTTGACTCGATCGTCCCCGCCGCCTGGCCCGAGGGCGTGCCCGCCGAGTGGACCGGCGGCGCCGCCACCCCCGCCGAGGCCGTCGCCGCCTACCGCGCCACGGCCGCCGCCAAGTCGGACGTCGAGCGCCAGGTCGAGGCCAAGGTCAAGACCGGCGTCTTCACCGGCGCCTACGCCGTCAACCCGGTCAGCGGCGAGTCCGTGCCGGTGTTCATCGCCGACTACGTGCTGATGGGCTACGGCACCGGCGCCATCATGGCCGTCCCCGCCCACGACCACCGCGACTTCGCCTTCGCCCGCGCCTTCGCGCTGCCGATGCGCTGCGTCGTCGAGCCGACCGACGGGCGCGGCTCCGACCCCGCCGAGTGGGACGACGCGTTCGACACCTACGACTCCGTCATCGTCAACTCCGCCCGCTCCGAAGGCGACCTGTCGCTGAACGGGCTGAGCGTCGTCGACGCCAAGGCCGCCGTCACCGCCTGGCTGGCCGAGCGCGGCATCGGCGAGGGCACCGTCAACTACCGCCTGCGCGACTGGCTGTTCAGCCGCCAGCGGTACTGGGGCGAGCCCTTCCCGATCGTCTACGACGAGGACGGCGTCATGCACGCGCTGCCCGAGTCGATGCTGCCGGTCGAGGTCCCCGAGGTCGACGACTACTCGCCGCGCACCTACGACGCGTACGACGCCGCCTCCTCGCCGGAGACCCCGCTGTCGCGCAACGAGGCCTGGGTCAACGTCGAACTGGACCTGGGCGACGGCGTCCGGAAGTACCGCCGCGAGACCAACACCATGCCCAACTGGGCCGGTTCCTGCTGGTACGAGCTGCGCTACGTCGACCCGTCGAACTCCTCGGCGGTCGTCGACCCGGCCAACGAGAAGTACTGGCTGGGCCCGACGGAGACCAAGCCGGCCGGTGGCGCCGACCTGTACGTCGGCGGCGCCGAGCACGCCGTGCTGCACCTGCTGTACGCGCGCTTCTGGCACAAGGTGCTGCACGACCTGGGCCACGTCTCGTCCGTCGAGCCGTTCCACAAGCTGTTCAACCAGGGCATGATCACCGCCGACGTCTACCGCGACGAGCGCGGCTTCCCGGTGCCCGCCGCCGAGGTCGAGGAGCGCGACGGCCAGTACTTCTGGCAGGGCGAGCCGGTCAAGCGCGAAGCCGGGAAGATGGGCAAGTCCCTGAAGAACGCCGTCGCGCCGGACGACATCGCCGACGAGTACGGGGCCGACACGCTGCGCCTGTACGAGATGTCGATGGGCCCGCTGGACGTCTCCCGCCCGTGGGACACCCGCGCCGTCGTCGGCTCGTACCGCTTCCTGCAGCGCCTGTGGCGCAACGTCGTCTCGGAGACCACCGGCGAGCTGGTCGTCACCGACGACGCGCCCGACGAGGCGACGCTGCGCGCCCTGCACAAGGCGATCGACGGCATCCGCGGCGACATGGCCGGGCTGCGCTTCAACACGGCCGTCGCCAAGGCCATCGAGCTGAACAACTACCTGGTCAAGCGCGGCTCCACGCCGCGGGCGGTGGCCGAGCAGCTGGTGCTGATGGTCGCCCCGCTGGCCCCGCACATCGCCGAGGAGCTGTGGCGCCGACTGGGCCACGGCGACTCGCTGGCGCACACCGACTACCCGGTCGCCGACCCGGCGTACGTGGTGGACGAGACGGTGACCTGCGTGGTCCAGATCAAGGGCAAGGTCAAGGCGCGGCTGGAGGTCGCGCCGGGCATCTCGGACGCCGAGCTGGAGGCGCTGGCGCTGGCCGAGCCGGCGGTCGTCGCGGCGATCGGCGGGGCCGAGGTGCGGAAGGTGATCGCGCGGGCGCCGAAGCTGGTGAACATCGTCACCGGCTGAGTGCGGCTGAGCTCGATCGAGCGCGGCTGTGCTTGATCGAGTACGGCTGCGAGTGGCTGCCGAGGCAGCGAGCGCGGAGCGGTCGGGCGGGCGTCCTTCGGGCGCCCGCCCGGCGTTTTTGCGGGAGGCGGGGGCCGGACGGGTTTCCCGCCCGGCGTTGCGCGGAGGGGCCGGAGGGTGCTCGCGGGGGCTTTCCACGGCGGTCGGGGACCCTCGGGGAGATCCCGGATCTGACCCTGATCTCCGTCCGCGGGGGCCGCTCGGGCTGCCCCCGGACGGCTTCCGGCGGCTACCGTGGAACCCTCGGCAATTGCGGCCCGCGTTGGGCCCGGTGGGGGCCGGAACGACGGCGGAAGGTGGCGCGCGATGGACGTGTTCGGCGTGATGATCGGCCTGGTCCTGCTCTTCGGGGTCGCGGTGACGGTGCTGGCCGTGGTCGGCACGGTCAAGGCCGCCAAGGCCGTCGGCGCGAAGATCGAGAAGCACGAGGCCAACGCCCGCCGGGCCGTGGAGACCGCCACCCTCAAGGCGAAGACGTACACCAAGGTCGGCCCGTCCGCACAGATCGCCTCCGTCCGGCTCCGCCTGCGGACCTCGCTCGACGGCACCCGGCAGGTGCTGGAGAGCGGCCTCGCGCAGGACGGCCAGCTCGGCGAGTCGCTCGCCCTGTTGAAGCGGCTCGACGAGCACGCCGCCGAGCTCGACGGCGAGCTGCGGATGCTGGAGCGTGAGCCGGAGACCGCGCGGATCGCCGCCAAGCTGCCCGAGCTGCGCGAGCGGGCCGAGCGGATCACGCACTCGGCGGAGACCATGCGCTGGGCGGCGCAGGACCGGATGCAGCGGTTCGCGGACGACGAGCTGAGCCGGCTGAGCCAGGAGTGCGAGAGCGAGGCGGGGGCGCTGCGGCACTGGGACACCGCGGGGGGTGCGTCCTCCGGCCAGGCTTCGGGTGCTTCGGGTGCTTCGGGTGCTCGGGGTGCTTCGGGTTCCGGCGGTTCCGGCGGTGCGGCCGGGAGTGCGGCTCGGGCCCGGCTGACCGACGGGAAGGGGCGTGCGAGTGCC
This sequence comes from Kitasatospora sp. NPDC041917, assembly GCF_055589745.1. Lineage (NCBI taxonomy): Bacteria > Bacillati > Actinomycetota > Actinomycetes > Kitasatosporales > Streptomycetaceae > Kitasatospora > Kitasatospora sp. NPDC041917. The sequence goes on from NZ_JBVJBI010000006.1 coordinate 92,645, forward strand.
GAGGAGCTGCTCGGGCTCGCCGATCCGCTGGCCAAGCTGGCGCAGCGGCTGCGCAAGCCCTCGGCCGGGCCTTCGACGGGGCCCTCGGCAGGCTGAGCCGACGGGGCGGCGCGAGGCCTTCGGCCGGTGCCCGGACCGGGCGCTGTCCTCCCGGACCGGCGGGGAGTAACCTCCGGCTCATGCCCTCCGACCTCGCGCTTGTCACCGATTCCACGGCCTATCTGCCGCAGGAGACCCTCGACCGGCACGGGATCACGGTGGTCCCGCTGAGCGTCGCGGTCGGTGACTCGGTCCTGAGCGAGGGCGTCGAGATCTCCCCGAAGGACGTCGCCGAGGCGCTGCGCGGCAAGCAGCGGGTGACCACCTCCCGGCCGAACCCGGAGACCTTCGCCGCCACCTACCGGGCGGCCGCCGAGGCCGGGGCGAAGGGGATCGTCTCGGTGCACATCTCCGGGGAACTGTCCGGCACCGTCGAGGCCGCCCGGCTGGCCGCCGCCGAGGCTCCCGTACCGGTGCGGGTGGTGGACAGCCGGCTGGTCGGGATGGCGCTCGGGTACGGGGTGCTGTCGGCGGCCGAGGCCATCGCGGCCGGGCAGGGCCTGGCCGAGGCGGCCGAGGCGGCCGAGCGGCGGGCGGCCCGGACCAGCGGGTTCTTCTACGTCGACACCCTGGAGCACCTGCGGCGCGGCGGCCGGATCGGGGCGGCGCGGGCGCTGCTCGGCTCGGCCCTGGCGGTCAAGCCGCTGCTGCACCTGGACGGCGGGCGGATCGAGCCGCTGGAGAAGGTGCGGACGGCGTCGCGGGCGATCGCGCGGCTGGAGGAGATCGCGGTCGAGCGGTCGGGGGAGCAGGAGGTCGACATCACCGTGCACCACCTGGCGGCCGAGGACCGGGCCGAACCGCTCGCGGAGCGGCTGCGGGCCCGGGTGCCGGGGCTGCGGGAGCTGTACGTGGGCGAGGTGGGGGCGGTGATCGGCGCGCACGTCGGGCCGGGGCTGCTGGCGGTGGTGGTCGCGCCGCGCTGAGTGGTGCGGGTGGTTGCCGGTGTCGGGCGGTCCGGCTGGGTGCCCGGTTGCTTGGTCGGCTGGTCAATTTCGGACGGCCGTGCTCACTCCTGTGAGTGACACTTTTTATCCACAACCCCCGGGTTGTCCACAGGGTTTGGTTGATTTCCGTGCGCTCGCCGGAGGACTCCTACCGTCCTCGGCATGACGACCATGGGCCTGGGCGCGGCGAAGCGCCATGCGATCGACGAGACGGTACGGCTGCGGATGGCCGCGCTGCTGCCGGCGGGTGACGAGCCGGCGGGTGACGAGCCGGAGGGCGGCGCCGGCGGGGGCTCCCCGGGGTCGGCCGCATCGCCGACAAGGGGCCGGGCGGCGGCTGCCGGCGGCCCGTCGTTGCCGTCTCAGGCAGCGGTGCCGGCGGCGGTGCCGGCAACGCCGGACGCGGGTGCCGCGCCGGATCCGGGTGACACTGTGAATCCGGGTGACGCTGTGGATCCACCGGAGGCCGGAGCACGTCCGCGAGTCCCCTCGTTCGCCTCGTTCCCCCCGCTCGGCTCGGCGTTGGCGCTCGACCGGCGCGCGGTGGCCGGGCTGGCCATCCTGCTGCTGTTCGCGGTCGGCTACGCCGTACAGTACTTCTGGCTGGCCCGGCCGGAGACGGTCGCCGTGCCCGCGCCGGCGGCCGTCGCGGCACCGGCGGGAGTCGAGCCGCCCGCTCCCGCCGACGCCTCCGCCGTCGACCCCAGGGCCGGGCCTGCCGCCGGTGCCGGGGCGGAGGTCGTGGTGGACATCGGCGGGCGGGTCCACCTCCCCGGCCTGCACACCCTGCCCGGCGGCTCCCGGGTGGCCGACGCCCTGCGTGCGGCAGGCGGGCCGCTGCCGGAGACGGACACCAGGAGCCTCAACCTGGCCCGCATCCTGACGGACGGTGAGCAGATCCTGGTCGGCGAACCGGGGCCCGCCCCCGCCCCGGCCGTCGTCGGCAGCGGGAGCGGACCTCCGGGCCCCGCCGCGCCCCGACCACCCGTCAGCCTCAACCGCGCCACGCTCGAACAGCTCGACACCCTTCCCGGCGTCGGCCCCACCCTCGCCCAGCGCATCCTCGCCTACCGCACCTCGCACGGCTCCTTCCGCTCCCTCGACCAACTCCGGCAGGTCAGCGGCATCGGCGCCCGCACGTACGCGGAACTCCGCCCGCTCCTCACCCTCTGATGCCGCCACTGCCGTCGTCCCCGCCCGCTTCCCCGGCCACCGAAGGGAGGTACCGCCATGTCCGCCGCCACCACGCCGGCCGGTCCGGCCGCCGCGCCCCGCTCCGCGGGCGCCGACTTCCGGCTGCTGCTGCCCGCCGTCTCGGCCTGGACGGTCACGGCGGCGCTCCTTGGTCTGGAACCGGGGTACGAGGCCCTCGCCCTCACCGCGGCCGGCCTTGCCGTGCTCGCGGCCGTCCTGCTGCTCACCCGGCCGGGGGTCCTGCGCAGGCGCGGGTCCTCGGCGACGCTGGCCGCCGTCCTGCTCACCGGCGCGGCGGCCGCGATCGCCACCCCGCTGCACACCTCCGACCTCCACCGGGGGCCGCTGCCGGAGCTCGCCCGCGCGTCCGTGGCCGCCGAGCCGGGAACGCCGTCCCCGGTGGTGGAGGTGGAGCTGACGATCACGGGGGACCCGAAGGCCCACGTCTCCCGGGGCGGCCCCGCCGCCGGGCAGGCGCTCCTCACCGTCGAGGCGGTGGCCGACCGCGTCACCCTGCTCCCGGACGGGCGGAGCACCCGCACGCGGACGCCGGTGACGGTCATGGTCCGAGGGGCGCGGAGCGAGCCCTGGCAGCGGGTGCTCCCGTCCCAGCGGTTGGCGGCGGAGGCCGAGGTGCGGCCGGCGGGGGAGGGGCATGACACCGAGTCGGCCGCGCTGCTGGTCGTCCACGGGCAGCCCCGGCAGCTGGCGCCGCCGAGCCTGCCCCAGCGGATCGCCGGCCGGCTGCGCGAAGGCCTGCGCACGGCCACCGACGGACTTCCGGCGGACGCGCGCGGGCTGCTCCCGGGGCTGGTGGTCGGCGACACGTCTCGACTGCCCGACGACCTCGACGACGCCTTCCGGGCTACCGACCTGGTCCACCTGGTGGCGGTCAGCGGGGCCAACCTGGCGATCGTCCTCGGTGCGCTGCTGGGCCCGCCCGGGCAGGCCGGCACCCCGGAACGGCACGGGCTGGCCGCGCTGCTGGGGCTGTCACTGCGCACCGGTGCGCTGCTCGGCACCGCGCTGACCCTGGCCTTCGTCACCGTCTGCCGGCCCGAGCCCAGCGTGCTGCGGGCCGCCGGGACGGGGCTGATCGGCATGCTGGCCCTGGCCGCCGGCCGTCCCCGCAAGGCGGTGCCCGCGCTCGCCGGAGCGGTCCTGGTGCTGGTCCTGCTGGACCCGTTCCTGGCCCGCTCGTTCGGCTTCCTGCTGTCGGTGCTCGCCACCGCCGGGCTGCTCGTCCTCGGACCGCACTGGGCCGAGGCCCTGCGGGCCCGCCGCTGGCCGTACCACCTGGCAGGCGCGCTCGCGGCCACGGCGGCCGCCCAGGCCCTGTGCGCGCCGGTGACGGTGGTGCTGTCCGGGCACATCAGCCTGGTCGGCATCCCCTGCAACCTGCTGGCCGAGCCGGCGGTGGCCCCGGCGACGCTGCTCGGCTTCGGGGTGCTCGCCCTGCAGCCGCTCCTTCCGGACCTGGCCCGTCTGCTCGCGGAACCGGCCGGAGTGCCGGCCGGCTGGCTCTCCCTCGTGGCACGCCGTGGTGCCGGGATTCCGGGCGGCCAACTGGACTGGCCGGGAGGGTGGTTCGGGACGGCGACGGTCGCGATGGCCGTCCTGGCCGGCTGCTGGGCGGCGCCGCTCCTGCTGCCCCGACGGGCGCAGCCCGGCAGCCCGCCGCCGGCGTTCGGGCGGCGGCGCTGGGCGCGAGCCCTGGTGACGGGGGCGCTGACGGCGGTCCTGCTGGCCGTGCTGCTGCGCCCGCCGCAGCTCACCCGGATCGCCACCGGCTGGCCGCCACCGGGGTGGCGATTGGTGATGTGCGACGTCGGACAGGGAGACATGCTGGCCCTGGCGGCGGGGGCGCCGGACAGCGCGGTGGTGATCGACGCCGGGCCGGATCCGAACGCCGCGGACAGATGCCTGCGCGACCTCGGCATCACGACGGTTCCCTTACTGCTGCTGACGCACTTCCACGCCGACCACGTCGAGGGCGTGCCGGGGGTGCTGCGGGGCCGCAGGGTCGGCGCGGTCGAGGGCACCACCTTGGACGATCCACCGGGCGAGGCCGCCCGGGTGGCGGGCTGGGCGGCAGGCGCGGGCCTCCCGCTGCTGAGAGCCGGTCGAGGTGAACGGCGGTCGGCCGGCGCTGGGTTGGCCTGGGACGTGGTGTGGCCCGTCCCCGGCTCGGCGGTCGAGGCGCCGGGCCCGAACAACGCAAGCGTCGCCTTGATGGTGGCACTGACAGGAGGACTACGGATGGCACTGCTCGGCGATCTCGAACCGCAGGCCCAGTCGGCACTGCTGGGCCGGATGGGGAAGGCCGATGTCGTGAAGGTGGCGCATCACGGATCGGCCCACCAGGACTGGGACTTGGCGGGTGCCCTGCGGCCCCGGCTGGCCCTCATCTCCTGCGGCGAGGGCAACCCGTACGGTCACCCGTCCCCGAGGACGGTCGACCACCTGCGCGCACTCGGCGCCACCGTGCTGCGCACCGACCGGGAGGGGGACATCGCGGTGACAGGCGACTCCCCGACCACCCTCGGCGTCGCCGTCCGTCCCCGGCCCGCCCACGCGGCCCGCCGTCCCGGCGCCCACGCCGGGCCCGGTGGCGCTGACGGGCACGGCCCCGCACCCCACGCCCACCCCGAGCAGACCCCAGGCACCCCCCGAGCCCCGCCCACCTGACCCCCCGCTCTCCTCCTCCCACCAATCACGTGGGGGCATGGAAAGTAGAAGGGGGTGGTGGGAGGAGGAGCGGCGCAGCGCCAGCAGAAACGTTCCGGCGCGCTCCGGGCTCGGCCCGGAGCGCGCCGGAGAAATGCCACAAGCTCAGGGCGCGGGCCTCAGGCCTCCTCGCGCCAGCCCTCGTAGCCGGTCGCGAGGGTGTCGAGGGCGTGCAGCAGGGCGGGGGTCCAGCCGTTCTCCGGGGCCTCGGCGACGACCAGCCACTGGGCGTCCTCGGCGTCGTCCTCGCCCGCGAGCGCGTCACGGACGACTTCGAGCTCGCCGAGGTCGGGCTGGGTGGCGCCGAGTTCCTCGGCCGCCTCCTGGGCGGTGTCGCGGTCGGGCAGGACGAGCAGCTGCCGGGCGTACGGGTCGTCGACGTCCGGGAGGTCGGTGGTCTGGTTCTCGCTCACCGGGCCATTGTCCAGGTCGGGCCGCCCGCTCCGTCGGGCGGGAGTGTCCGCGGCCCGTGGGATGCTGGTAGGCGATGGCCAGGAAGAGTGCACCCGACGACCTGCTCGCCCCGCTGACCCTCGCGGTCGGCCAGGAGGAGCTGCTGCTGGACCGCGCGGTCGCCCAGGTGGTGGCGGCGGCGAAGGCGGCGGACCCGGACACCGACGTGCGGGACCTGCCGCCCGGCGGCCTGCAGCCCGGCAGCCTGGCCGAGCTGACCACGCCGTCGCTGTTCGCCGAGCGCAAGGTGATCGTGGTCCGGGCCGCACAGGACCTCTCCGCCGACTCGGTGAAGGAGGTCAAGGCGTACATCGAGGCGCCGGCCGAGGAAGTGATCATGGTGCTGGTGCACGCCGGCGGCGCCAAGGGCAAGGGCCTGCTGGACGCCGGGCGCAAGGCCGGCGGGCGTGAGGTGGCCTGCGCCAAGCTGGCCAAGGCGAGCGAGCGGCTGGCCTTCGTCAAGGGCGAGTTCCGCACCCTGGGCCGCTCCGCGACCCCGGAGGCCTGCCAGGCGCTGCTGGACGCGCTCGGCAGCGACCTGCGCGAGCTGGCCGCCGCCTGCCACCAGCTGACCTCGGACGTCGAGGGCGCGATCGACGAGACGGTGGTGGCCCGCTACTACAGCGGCCGGGCCGAGGCGACCGGCTTCGAGGTGGCGGACCTGGCGGTCACCGGCCGGGCCGCGGAGGCGCTGGAGCGGCTGCGCTGGGCGCTGGCCGTCGGCCAGCCGCCGACCGGCATCACCTACGCGCTGGCCTCCGGGGTGCGCAGCATCGGCCGGCTGGCGAGCGCCGGGCGGAACATGCGCCCGGGCGACCTGGCCCGTGAGCTGGGCATGCCGCCGTGGAAGGTCGACCGGGTCCGCCAGCAGATGCGCGGCTGGACGGGCGACGGGGTGGCCACCGCGCTGACCGCGATCGCCCAGGCCGACGCCGCGGTCAAGGGCGGATCGGACGACCCGGCCTACGCCCTGGAACGCGCGGTGGTCGCCGTCGCCCGGGCCGCCCGGGCCGGCTCCCGGCCCACCTACTGACGGCCCGCCCACTGATGGTCCGCCCACTGACGGCCCGCCCACTGGCGGCGCGGGGCGGCGGTGCGAGCGGTCCGGCCTACTTCTTCATGGCCCGGAGGGCGTCCTGCCCGTCGGACTGGAGGGCGCCGCGCAGCTCGTCCTTGGACGGCGGCTTGCCCTTGCCCTCGGTGTAGCTGGCCGAGTAGGTGACGTAGTACGTCATCCCGCCGTCGCGGATGTCCAGCTCGGCGTAGACGCTGTGGTACTGGTCCGAGCCGTCGTCCTTGTACAGGAAGTACGCCTCCTCGCCGAGCCCCGCGATGTCGGTGACCTGGTAGCCGCGCGCCCGGTAGAGCTCCTTGTTGGCCTCCAGCTCGGGTGCCGGGTTGACCGCCTTGTGCAGGTCGACGCGCATGTAGAGATTGGCGTACTCGCTGTCGCTGGTGCCGCCGGTGCGCTTGAGCGACATCGAGCAGTTCATGCTGTCCAGCGCCGGGTGCCGGTCGGTGTGGTGGGTCGGCTTGGAGGTGTCCGAGACGGAGTACGTCTGGAGGATCTTCGTGGGCTTGCCGGTGGTGCAGAAGTCGTCGGAGAGCCGGTAGCCGCGCAGGTCGCGCGGGGAGGACTGGCTGGTGACGAGGCCGGGGACGGTCATCACGGCGGCGGCCCAGCCGACCGAGACGATCACCGCTCCGACGAACGCCCAGACGGCGTTGCGCCGCAGGTTCCCGCTCCGTCCGGGGCCCGGGGCGGCGGGCAGGCCGGGCGCGGTGGGCAGCCCCGGCGGCGGTCCGAAGCCGCCCGCGCCCGCGGGCCCCGGAGCGCCCGGTACCGGCTGCGCGCCCCCGCCCGGTTGCTGCGGGAAGCCGTACCCCGGTCCGTTCGGTGCCGGTGGCGGTGGTGGCGTCGTCATGGAAGTTCCCCCTGGACCTGGCGTCGGGGTGCTCCCCGCACCTCGAACCGCACCTCGAACGGACCCGACCGACCATAGCGGCCGGACCGCGGAACGCGACAGGCGCCGCAGTGGTCTCCGGGGAGGAGGCCGACTGCGACGCCTGTCGCACTGCTTGGTTGCACCGCACCCGCGTGGCGAACGCAGGCCGCGTACGGTGCGAGTCTCGCGCGCCTCGGGGGTCCGGGTAGAGGGCCGGGTCGTCCCGAAGCGATGGGGGTCACCGCCCCCGGGGGCGTCAGGCCTGGACGGCCGTGTTGACGCGCTTGGTGATGGCCGACTTCTTGTTGGCGGCCTGGTTGGCGTGGATGACGCCCTTGCTCACGGCCTTGTCCAGCGCCTTGGAGGCGGCGCGGGCCAGCTCGGTGGCCTTCTCGGTCTCGCCGGCGGCAGCGGCCTCACGGGCCTTGCGCAGAGCGGTCTTCAGCGAGGACTTGACGGCCTTGTTGCGCAGGCGCGCCTTCTCGTTGGTCTTGTTGCGCTTGATCTGGGACTTGATGTTCGCCACGAAGGAGCCTCAGTCTGTCTAAAGATTGTGAACGGGGTTGCAACCGGCGGCCTTCGGTCAGGCTGAGAGGGCATGCCGAGGCCAGGTGCAGCAGCCCACGCTACCAGGGGCCCGCTGCCCGCCCCAAACCGGGCGCCCGCGAGGACCGCACCCGGGCGCCCGCGAGGACCGCCCCCGGACGTTCGCGAGGACCGCCCCCGGACGTTCGCGAGGACCGCCCCCGGACGTTCGCGAGGACCGCCCCCGACGCCCGAGAGGAGCTTCCCCGACGCCCCCGGGGACCGCCCCGGGTGCCCGGGAGACTCCCGGACGGTGCCCCGGGCCGCAGTCGTGGGAAGATGGGAGGAACTATTTCGATCGGACGAGACTGTCCGGTCCCCGGGAAACCGGTCAGCGATGATCCGGACACCCCCGGCCCCGGACCAACGGAGAATCGGACCAAGGTGCCCGCGACCCCCAGCAATGTGCCAGAGCCCAGCCGTACCGACCCGGCGCTGATCCGCAACTTCTGCATCATCGCCCACATCGACCACGGCAAGTCGACGCTCGCAGACCGGATGCTGCAGATCACCGGCGTCGTCGACCCCCGGCAGATGCGTGCCCAGTACCTCGACCGCATGGACATCGAGCGTGAGCGCGGCATCACCATCAAGTCGCAGGCGGTCCGCCTCCCGTGGGCGCCGAAGACCGGCCCGAACGCCGGGGCGACGCACATCCTCAACATGATCGACACCCCCGGCCACGTGGACTTCACGTACGAGGTGTCCCGTTCCCTCGCCGCGTGCGAGGGCACCGTCCTGGTGGTCGACGCGGCCCAGGGCATCGAGGCGCAGACCCTCGCCAACCTGTACCTGGCGCTGGAGAACGACCTCACGATCGTCCCGGTCCTCAACAAGATCGACCTCCCGGCCGCCCAGCCGGAGAAGTACGCCGCCGAGATCGCCCACATCATCGGCTGCGACCCGTCCGACGTGCTCCAGGTCAGCGCCAAGACCGGCCTGGGCGTCGAGGACCTGCTGGACCACATCGTCAACACCGTCCCGGCCCCGGTCGGCGTCAAGGACGCCCCGGCCCGCGCGATGATCTTCGACTCGGTGTACGACTCCTACCGCGGCGTGGTCACCTACGTCCGTGTCGTGGACGGCCAGCTCACCAAGCGCGAGCGCATCGCGATGATGTCCACCGGCGCCACCCACGAGCTGCTGGAGATCGGCGTCATCTCGCCCGAGCCGAAGGTCGCGGACGGCCTCGGCGTCGGCGAGGTGGGCTACATCATCACCGGTGTGAAGGACGTCCGGCAGTCCAAGGTCGGTGACACGATCACCTCGATGCACAAGGGCGCCACCGAGCCGCTCGGCGGCTACAAGGACCCGCGCCCGATGGTGTTCTCCGGCCTGTACCCGCTGGACGGCTCGGACTACCCGCTGCTGCGCGACGCCCTGGACAAGCTGCGTCTCAACGACGCCGCGCTGGTGTACGAGCCGGAGACCTCGGTCGCGCTCGGCTTCGGCTACCGCTGCGGCTTCCTCGGCCTGCTGCACCTGGAGATCATCCGGGAGCGCCTGGAGCGCGAGTTCAACCTCGACCTGATCTCCACCGCCCCGAACGTGGTCTACCGGGTGGTGATGGAGGACGGTACCGAGCACACGGTCACCAACCCGAGCGAGTTCCCGACCGGCAAGATCTCCGAGGTGTTCGAGCCGGTCGTGCGCGGCACCATCCTGGCGCCCAACGAGTTCGTCGGCGCGATCATGGAGCTCTGCCAGTCCCGCCGCGGCAACCTCCAGGGCATGGACTACCTCTCCGAGGACCGGGTCGAGCTGCGCTACACCCTGCCGCTCGCGGAGATCGTCTTCGACTTCTTCGACCAGCTGAAGTCCAAGACCCGCGGCTACGCCTCGCTGGACTACGAGCCCATCGGCGAGCAGGCCGCCCAGCTGGTGAAGGTCGACATCCTGCTGCACGGCGACCCGGTGGACGCGTTCTCCGCGATCGTCCACAAGGACAAGGCCTACAGCTACGGCGTGATGATGGCGGGCAAGCTCCAGAAGCTCATCCCCCGCCAGCAGTTCGAGGTCCCGATCCAGGCGGCCATCGGCTCCCGGGTGATCGCCCGTGAGACGGTCCGCGCGATCCGCAAGGACGTCCTCGCCAAGTGCTACGGCGGTGACATCTCCCGTAAGCGGAAGCTGCTGGAGAAGCAGAAGGAAGGCAAGAAGCGGATGAAGATGGTCGGCAGCGTGGAGGTCCCGCAGGAGGCCTTCATCGCCGCGCTGTCCACCGACGCCGAGACGCCGAAGGACAAGAAGTAGCGGCACGGCGGCGACGCACGCCGGAAGGGCCCGGGCACCCGCCCGGGCCCTTCCGGCGTTTCCGGAGCCCCCGGCCCCCGGCCCCGGCACGTCCGGCGCTTCCGGCAGCGGCCGGCGGGGACGGCGGGCCTACTTCAGGCTGTTGAGGACCACGGCGACGATCGCCGCCTTCGCCAGCCGCCCCGCGGTGCCGGTGAACACGGTGGGCCGCATCGAGTCGTCCGGGCGGACCACCTGGAGCAGCCCGTCCCGCCGGCCGAGGCTCACGCACTGCACCTGGTACCGGAACGAGAACGGCCCCTCGGTGCGCCCGTCCAGCAGCCTGCCGAGGTACTGGCCCTGCGGCAGGGCGGTGGCGCAGCCCATCCGCAGGGTGCCGATGCCGGGGACGGTGACCGCGGCGGCGTCGCCGATCACATGGACGTCCGGGTGGGAGACCGACCGCAGGTGGTCGTCCACCACGGCCCGGCCGCGCCCGTCCACGGCCAGTCCGGCCTCGGCGGCCAGCGGGTGCGGCTCCAGCGAGGCGGCCCAGACGACGAGGTCGGCCTCGATCGGGCCGGCGGTGGTGCGCAGCCCGTCCGGGGTGACCTCGGTGACGGTGGTGTTCTCGTGGACGCTCGCGCCGAGCCGGGCGAGGACGCGCCGGACGTGGGCCCGGCCCTTGGCCGAGTAGACGCCGCCGACCAGGCCGGACGCGACGATCCGCACCTGCCAGGAGGGGTGGGCCTCGGCGAGTTCGGTGGCCAGCTCGATGCCGGTGGCGCCGCCGCCGACCACGGCCAGGGTGCCGGGCCGGTCGGCCGTGTCGATCCGGCGGCGCAGCTCGGCGGCGCGCTCCGCCGGGTAGGCGAGCTGTTCGGCGCCGGGGACGGCGTGCCAGGCGGTGCGGCTGCCGAGGGCGTGGACCAGGGTGTCGTACCCGAGGGTGGTGCCGTCGTCGAGCCGGACCTCGTGCGCGGCCGGGTCGAGTCCGACGGCCCGGGCCCGGCGGTGGGTGATCCGGCCGCCGCGGGTGAGTTCGCCGACGGTGGGCCAGTCGCGGCCGCGGCCGGCCGCGGTCTCGTGCTGGCGGATGCGGTGCAGGATCCGCTCCTCGGGGGCGACCAGGGTGACGTCGTGGTGCCGGCCGGCGCCCTTGGCCGCGGTGAGCCCGGCGTACCCGGCGCCCAGTACGACGATCCGTTGCCCGGTGGTGGTGCTGCTCATCTCGTCCGCCTCCTCGCGAGGGCGCTCCGGTGGAGCGCTGTTCGGGAAGGGGACGAGGCAGCCGGCCGGGGTGTGACGGTGACCCGTGTCACAGCTCCACGGCGGGGACCCGGGCGAGCTTCTCGGGGTTGACCACGACGTGCGCCTCGGCGATCCGCCCGTCGGCCACGGTGAAGGCGAGGACGCCGCCGACCGTGCCGGTGGCCCGGTCGTACCAGACCAGTCCGGGCTCGCCGTTGACCACCGCGGTGGTGGTGGCGGTGTCGGGGGTGAACCACTTGGCGACCAGGCCGGCCACCATCCGGGCCACCCGGTCGGCGCCGTGGATCGGGCGGACTCCGGCGCGGACGATGCCGCCGCCGTCGGAGTGCCAGACCACGTCGGGGTCGAGGACCTCCATCAGGGCGAGGATGTCGCCGCGGGTGCTGGCGGCGGCGAAGGCCTCGACGGCCTGGCGGTGCTCGGCCCGGTCGGTCCCGCCGGTGCGCCGGGCGGCGTCCTGCGCGCGGCCGCCGTCGCGGACCCGGCGGCGGGCCCGGGAGGCGAGCTGGCGGGCGGCGTCGGGGGTGCGTTCCAGGGAGGCGGCGATCTCCTCGAAGCCGACCGCGAAGACGTCGTGCAGCACGAAGGCGGCCCGTTCGGCGGGGGTGAGCTGTTCCAGTACGGCCAGCAGGGCGAGCGAGACGGACTCGCCGCGTTCGGCCAGTTCGGCGGGGGAGTCGGGGCCGGTGGCGTAGGTGACGGCGGGCTCGGGCAGCCACTCGCCGTAGTAGGCCTCGCGGCGGGCCCGGGCGGAGCCCAGCTGGTCGTAGCAGAGCCGGGTGACGACGGTGGTGAGGAAGGCGCGCGGGTCGGCGACGGCGGAGCGGTCGGCGGCCCGCCAGCGCAGCCAGGCGTCCTGGAGGACGTCCTCGGCGTCGGTGAACGAGCCGAGCAGCCGGTAGGCGACCGAGCCCAGGTAGCGGCGGTTCGCCTCGAAGGCGTCCGGCGTCCGCGGAGTACCGGAGGCAGCGGGAGTACCGGGGGCAGCGGGGGTGCCGGGGGCGGCAGGGGTGTCCGGGCGGTCCGGGGCCTGGTCGTCGATCACGGGCCCAACGTAGCGCGCGGTGTCCGCGAAGCGAAGGGCCGGGGCGGGAAGTCCCCGCCCCGGCCCTCCGGTCGGCCGGACGTCAGTCCATCTCGACCGCGGCCTCGGCGAACTGTGCCTGGTAGAGCCGGGCGTAGGCGCCGTCGGCGGCGATCAGCTCGTCGTGCGAGCCCTGCTCGACGATCGAGCCGTTCTCCATCACCAGGATCACGTCGGCGTCCCGGATGGTGGAGAGCCGGTGGGCGATCACGAAGCTGGTGCGGCCGGTGCGCAGCCGGGCCATGGCCCGCTGGATCAGCACCTCGGTGCGGGTGTCGACGGAGCTGGTCGCCTCGTCCAGGACCAGGATGGACGGCTGGGCGAGGAACGCCCGGGCGATGGTGATCAGCTGCTTCTCGCCGGTGCTGACGTTGGTGCCCTCGTCGTCGATGACGGTGTCGTAGCCGTCCGGCAGGGTGCGCACGAAGCGGTCGACGTGGGCGGCCCTGGCGGCCTCGACGACCTGTTCGCGGGTGGCCGACTCGGCGCCGTAGGCGATGTTGTCGGCGATGGTGCCGCCGAACAGCCAGGTGTCCTGGAGCACCATGCCGATGCCGGAGCGCAGTTCCTCGCGGGACATCGCGGCGATGTCCACGCCGTCGAGGGTGATCCGTCCGGAGCTGACCTCGTAGAACCGCATCAGCAGGTTGACCAGGGTGGTCTTGCCGGCGCCGGTGGGGCCGACGATGGCGACGGTCTGCCCGGGTTCGACCTTGAGCGAGAGGTCCTCGATGAGCGGCTTCTCGGGGTCGTAGCGGAAGGCCACGTCCTGGAAGGAGACCCGGCCGTGCAGCACGTCGGGCCGTTCGGGCATGGCCGGTTCGGGGCTCTGCTCGGGGGCGTCCAGCAGCTCGAAGACGCGTTCGGCGGAGGCGACGCCGGACTGCACCAGGTTGGCCATGCTGGCGACCTGGGTGAGCGGCTGGCTGAACTGCCGCGAGTACTGGATGAACGCCTGGACGTCGCCGATGGACAGCGAGCCGCTGGCCACCCGCAGGCCGCCGACGACGGCGACCAGCACGTACTGGAGGTTGCCGATCAGCATCATCGCGGGCTGGATGGTGCCGGAGATGAACTGGGCCTTGTAGCTGGCCTGGTAGAGCGCGTCGTTGTGCTCGCGGAAGGTCTCCGCGGACTCCTGCTGGCGCCCGAACACCTTGACCAGGGTGTGGCCGGTGTACATCTCCTCGATGTGGGCGTTGAGCTGGCCGGTGGACTTCCACTGCTGGACGAACTGCGGCTGGGCCCGCTTGCCGACCTTGGTGGCGACGATCACCGAGGCGGGCACCGAGACCAGTGCGATCACGGCGAGCAGCGGGGAGATCCAGAACATCATCGCGAGCACGCCGACCACGGTGAGCAGCGAGTTGACGACCTGTCCGAGGGTCTGTTGCATGGACTGGCCGATGTTGTCGATGTCGTTGGTGACCCGGCTGAGCACCTCGCCGCGCGGCTGCTTGTCGAAGTAGCTGAGCGGCAGCCGGGAGAGCTTGGCCTCGACGTCCTGGCGCAGCCGGTAGCCGGCGGCCTGGATGGCCCGGGTGGCCAGTCGGCCCTGGAAGATCCCGAAGACGGCGGAGGTGACGTAGATGCCGAGCACCCAGAGCAGGACGGTGCCGATGGCGCCGAAGTCCATGCCCTGGCCGGGGGTGAAGTCGACGGAGGAGAGCAGGTCGGCGACGCCGCCCTCGCCGTGGGCGCGCAGCCCGTCGACGACCTGTTCCTTGGAGGTACCGGCCTGGAAGCGGGCGCCGACGACGCCGGCGAAGATCAGGTCGGTGGCGTCGCCGAGGATCTTGGGGCCGATGACGGCGCAGCCGATGCCGATGACGCCGAGGAGCAGGACGCCGATCAGGGTGTTGCGTTCGGGGCGCAGCAGGCCGAGGACGCGCTTGCCGGAGCCCTTGAAGTCCATGGACTTCTCGGTGCCCTGGCCGCCCATGAAGCGGCCGGGGCCGGCGGGGCCGCGGCGGGCGGCGGCGGCCTGGGAGTCGCTGGGCAGTCCGGTGTCCTCCGGCGGGGCGTCCTTCTTGAGGGTGTCCGTGGGGGCGCCGCCGGGGGCCTGCCCCTTGTCCAGGTCGGGCTTTCCGGGCGTGGTCACGCCGCCTCCTGCTCGGTGAGCTGGGAGAGCACGATCTCCCGGTACGTCGGGTTGTCGGCCATCAGCTCGTGGTGGGTTCCGGTGCCGACGACGGCGCCCTCGTCGAGGACGACGATCCGGTCGGCGTCGCGGATGGTGGACACGCGCTGGGCGACGATCAGGACGGTGGCGTCGGAGGTCTCGCGGGCGAGGGCCTTGCGGAGCTTGGCGTCGGTGGCGTAGTCGAGCGCGGAGAAGGAGTCGTCGAAGAGGTAGACGGATGGCCGGCGGACCAGGGTCCGGGCGATGGCCAGGCGTTGGCGCTGGCCGCCGGAGACGTTGCCGCCGCCCTGGGCGATGGGGGCGTCGAGGCCTTCGGGCAGCTTCTCGACGAACTCCTTGGCCTGGGCGATCTCCAGGGCGTGCCAGAGCTCCTCGTCGGTGGCGTCGGGCCGGCCGTAGCGGAGGTTGCTGGCGACGGTGCCGGAGAAGAGGTAGGGCTTCTGCGGGACGATGCCGACGTTCTCGGCGAGCGCGGCGGGGGCGAGTTCGCGGACGTCGACGCCGTCGAGCAGGACCTGGCCGGAGGTGGCGTCGAAGAGCCGGGGGACGAGGCCGAGCAGGGTGGACTTGCCGCTGCCGGTGGAGCCGATGATCGCGGTGGTCTCGCCGGGGCGGGCGGTGAGGTCGATGGCGCGCAGCACCGAGGCCTCGGCGCCGGGGTAGCGGAAGTCGACGTCGCGCAGTTCCAGGTTGCCGCGGCGCAGCACCTTCTGGACGGGGTCGGTGGGCGGGACGACGCTGCTGTGGGTGCCGAGGACCTCCTCGATGCGCTCGGCGCAGACCTCGGCGCGCGGCACCATCATGAACATGAAGGTGGCCATCATGACGCTCATCAGGATCTGCATCAGGTAGGAGAGGAACGCGGTGAGCGCGCCGATCTCCATGGCGCCGCTGTCGATGCGGTGGGCGCCGAACCAGAGCACGGCGACGCTGGAGACGTTCACCACCAGCATGACGGTGGGGAACATGATGGACATCAGCCGGCCGACCTGGCGGGCGACCTGGGTGAGGTCCTCGTTGGCGTCGGCGAAGCGGGCCTGCTCCTGGTCGTCCTTGACGAAGGCGCGGATGACCCGGATGCCGGTGATCTGCTCGCGCAGGACCCGGTTCACGGTGTCGATCCGCTCCTGCATGCTGCGGAACCGGGGGCGCAGCGCGCGGACCAGCAGGACCACGACGACGCCGAGCGCGGGGATGACGGCGAGCAGCAGGCCGGACAGCGGGACGTCCTGGTTGAGCGCCATGATGATGCCGCCGACGCACATGATCGGCGCGGCGACCATGAGCGTGAAGCTCATCAGGGCGAGCATCTGGACCTGCTGGACGTCGTTGGTGGTCCGGGTGATCAGCGAAGGGGCGCCGAACTGGCCGACCTCGCGGGCGGAGAAGCTCTGCACCCGGTCGAAGACGGCGGCGCGGACGTCCCGGCCGAAGGCCATGGCGGTGCGCGCGCCGATGAAGACGGCGCCGACCGAGCACAGGGCCTGGAGGACGGTGACGGCGATCATCACCCCGCCGACGCGCAGGATGTAGCCGGTGTCGCCCTTGACCACGCCGTCGTCGATGATGTCGGCGTTGAGCGTCGGCAGGTAGAGCGCCGCGAGGGTGGACACCAGCTGGAGCAGTACCAGCAGGGTGATCGGTCGGGAGTACGGGCGCAGGTACGCCCTCAGCAATCTGATCAGCACTAGCACACTCTTGTCGTCGCCGGTCGGGTTCGCACCCCAATTCTCCGTGTTCTGTAGCGTCGTACAGGTCATTCGGCGTGCGGGAGCCGGAGGTTTGCCGGGCCTTTGCCGAACGGACGGGTCCGGCACCGGTGGCGCGGGGGCGTGCCGTCGGGCGCTGCCCTCTTACGGAATGACCGGTTTCCCCCTAGGCTGCTGATTGCCCCTTTGTTACTGACCGGTACCGTTCAGGTGAACCGGGGCCCGGCGACCGCCCCCACGGACGCCGCGACAATCCAGACGGCCACCCGCCCCCGGAGGTCCTCGTTGAGTTCCGCGCAGTCCCTGATCGGCTCCGGCAGGTCCGACCTCGTCGCCGGGCGTCCGGCCTCCGTCGCCCACCTGTTCCTGGAGCGGGTCGCCCTGACCCCGAACGCCGAGGCCTACCGCTACCCCTCGCCCGTGGACGAGCAGGCCGCCGACGGCGCGCCCGGCGCCGAGCAGTGGCGTTCGCTCACCTGGGCGCAGACCGCGACCCGGGTCAAGGCCGTGGCCGCCGGCCTGATGGCACTCGGCATCCACCCCGAGGACCGGGTGGCCCTGGCCTCCTCGACCCGGCTGGAATGGATCGTCGCCGACCTCGGCGCCATGTGCGCGGGCGCCGCGATCACCACCGTCTACCCGAGCACCAACGCGGACGAGACGGCGTTCATCCTCTCCGACTCCGGTTCCCGGGCGCTGTTCGCCGAGAACGCGGCCCAGCTGGCCAAGGCCGTCGAGCAGCTCGACCAGCTGCCCGAGCTGCGCACCGTGATCCTCTTCGACGCGCCCGCCGAGGCCCCCGAGAGCGCCGGCCTGGAGCTGCTCACCCTCGCGGAGCTGGAGGAGCGCGGCGCCCGGTACCTGGCGGAGCACCCGGACGCGGTGGAGAAGGCCGTCGACGGGCTCGACAAGGAGCAGCTGGCCACCCTCATCTACACCTCCGGCACCACCGGCCGCCCCAAGGGCGTGCGCCTGGTGCACGACTGCTGGGCGTACGAGGGCCGGGCGCAGGAGGCCAGCGGACTGCTGGGCCCCGACGACGTGCAGTTCATGTGGCTGCCGCTGTCGCACGTGTTCGGCAAGACGCTGATCTCCGGGCAGATCGCCACCGGGCATGTGATGGCGGTGGACGGCCGGGTGGACCGGATCATCCACAACCTGCCGGTGATCCGGCCGACCATCATGGCCTCGGCCCCGCGCATCTTCGAGAAGGTCTACAACGGCATCGCGGGCAAGGCCCGGGCCGAGGGCGGCGCCAAGTACAAGATCTTCCTGTGGGCGGCCAAGGTCGCCCGCGAGCACGCCCGGGCGGTCCAGGAGAGCCGGGTGGCCACCGGCACCGAGACGGCCCCGCTGGGCCTGCGGGCGCAGCACGCGCTCGCCGACAAGCTGGTGTACGCGAAGATCCGGGCGGCCTTCGGCGGCCGGCTGCGCGGTGCGGTCTCCGGCAGCGCCGCGCTCGCCCCGGAGATCGGCTACTTCTTCATCGGCGCCGGCGTGCCGATCCTGGAGGGCTACGGCCTGAGCGAGACCAGCGCCGGCTCCTGCGTCAACCGCGCGGAGGACGTGCGGATCGGCACGGTGGGCCGCCCGCTGCCCGGCACCGAGGTGCGGATCGCCGAGGACGGCGAGATCCTGCTGCGCGGCCCGGGCGTCATGCGCGGCTACCACAACCTGCCGGAGAAGACCGCCGAGGTGCTGGAGTCGGACGGCTGGTTCCACACCGAGGACATCGGCGAGCTCACCCCGGACGGCTTCCTGCGGATCACCGACCGCAAGAAGGACCTGTTCAAGACCTCCGGCGGCAAGTACGTGGCGCCCAGCGAGGTCGAGGGCAAGTTCAAGGCGGTCTGCCCGTTCGTCAGCAACATCCTGGTGATCGGCAACGGCCGCAACTTCTGCACCGCGCTGATCGGCCTGGACGAGGCGGTCCTCCTGCCGTGGGCCGCCGAGCGCGGCCTGGCCGGCAAGAGCTACGCCGAACTGGCCGCCGAGCCGGCCGTGCACCAGCTGATCGAGGGCTTCGTCAAGCGGGTCAACGCCGACCTCCAGCGCTGGCAGACGATCAAGAAGTTCCACCTGCTGCCGCGCGACCTGGACATCGAGCACGGCGAGCTCACCCCGAGCCTGAAGATCAAGCGCCCGGTGGTCGAGCGGACCTACGCGGACGCCGTGGCGGCCATGTACGCGGGCGCCAACGAGGCCTGAGCCGCCCCGCCCCGTACGGCTCACCCGAACGGGTGCGCCGTACGGGACAATGGGCTCATGCCCTCCGCACTCCCCGACGGCGATCCGGTGCCGTCCGACGGTTCCCTGCCCGCGCACGCCCTCGACGGGCTGGGCGACCGGCCGTTCGGCTTCTACCTGCACGTCCCGTACTGCGCCAGCCGCTGCGGCTACTGCGACTTCAACACCTACACCGCCACCGAGCTGCGCTCCTCCGGGGCGGTCGCCTCGCAGGACACGTACGCGGACAACGTGGTCGCCGAGATCCGCCTCGCCCGGAAGGTGCTGGGGGACACGGACCTCCCGGTGCGGACCGTCTTCCTCGGCGGCGGCACCCCGACCCTGCTGCCCGCCCGCGACCTGGTGAAGATGCTCGCCGCGATCCGCGAGGAGTTCGGGCTCGCCGAGGACGCCGAGGTCACCACCGAGGCCAACCCGGAGTCGGTCGACCCGGCGTACCTGGCCGAACTGCGGGAGGGCGGCTACAACCGGCTCTCCTTCGGCATGCAGAGCGCCCGCCCGCACGTCCTGAAGCTGCTCGACCGCCACCACACCCCGGGCCGCCCCGAGGCCTGCGTGGCCGAGGCCCGCGCGGCCGGCTTCGAGCACGTCAACCTCGACCTCATCTACGGCACCCCCGGCGAGTCCGACGACGACTGGCGGGCCTCCCTGGACGCCGCCATCGGCGCCGGGCCCGACCACGTCTCCGCGTACTCGTTGATCGTCGAGGAGGGCACCCGGCTCGCCGCCCGGGTCAAGCGCGGCGAACTGCCGATGATCGACGACGACGTGCACGCCGACCGCTACCTGATCGCCGAGGAGGCGCTCGCCGCCGCCGGCTACTCCTGGTACGAGGTCTCCAACTGGGCCACCGCCCCCGAGGGCCGCTGCCGCCACAACGAGCTGTACTGGACCGGCGCCGACTGGTGGGGCGCCGGCCCCGGCGCCCACAGCCACGTCGGCGGCGTCCGCTGGTGGAACGCCAAGCACCCCGCCGCCTACGCCCAGGCCCTCGCCGAGCAGCGCACCCCGGCGCTGGCCCGCGAGGTGCTGGCCGAGGAGGACCGCCGCGTCGAGCGCATCCTCCTGGAGCTGCGCCTGGTCGACGGCATCCCCCTCGACCTGCTCACCGACACCGGCCGCAAGGCGGCGGACCGGCACCTCGCCGACGGCCTCCTCGCCGCCGGTCCCTACGAGCAGGGCCGCGCCGCACTGACCTTGCAGGGACGGCTGTTGGCCGACGCGGTGGTACGTGACCTGGTGGACTGATTGTCGTTAACGTGGTGTCAGCCGTCGGAGGGAGAGCGCCATGACCGCCATCGATGATCGGATGACCGGGATCTTCGAGAACCTGGAGGTGCCGGAAGGCGTCAAGGCCGAGCTCATCAGGGGGGAAATCGTGATGATGGCCGGGCCTGACATGGTCCACAACCTCATCGTCCTGGCGATTCAGCACCAGATTCCGTACGGTCGGTGGCGCCCTCTCACCACGCAGGACCTGGGGATCCCCGGCCAGGCCAGCGAACCTCAGCCCGACCTGGTCGTCTTCGAACGCGGGGCGGTCGAGGAGCACGGACGGCTACTGCCGTCGCCGGCGGTCTCCCTGGTGGTCGAGGTGGTGTCGAAGACCAGTGTCGACCGCGACTACCGGACCAAGCGGGAGCTCTATGCCGAGGGCACTGTCCCCGCGTATCTGATCGTCGACCCGATCAAGGGAGTGTGTGTGCTGCTGACCGAGTTGGGTCAGGAGCCCGGCTCCGGTCTCCCGAGGTACATGTCCGAGCGGACCAGTAAGTTCGGCGAGCCCGTCCCCATCGAGCTGCTTGAAATCAATCTGGACACCACGGACTTTCAGAAATACGTCTGACCGGCCTCACTCCGGCAGGGCCGTGAAGTCGATCAGCTCCTCCACCCGGCCCAGCAGTTCGGGCTCAAGGTCCCTGTAGCTGTTCACCTTCGACAGGATGTGCTTCCAGGCCGCCGGGGTGTCCACCGGCCAGCCGAGGCGGCGGCAGGTGCCCTCCTTCCAGTCCTCGCCCCGCGGGACGGCGGGCCAGCCGGGGATGCCCACGCTGGAGGGCTTCACGGCCTGCCAGATGTCGATGTAGGGGTGGCCGGCGACCAGCACCGAGTCGCCGGTGACCTGGGCGGCGATGCGGTGCTCCTTCGTCCCCGGCAGCAGGTGGTCGACCAGGACGCCGAGGCGGCGGCCGGGGCCGGGGGCGAAGTCGGCGACGATCGCGGGCAGGTCGTCGATGCCGCGCAGGTACTCGACGACGACGCCCTCGATCCGCAGGTCGTCGCCCCAGACCCGCTCGACCAGCTCGGCGTCGTGCCGGCCCTCGACGTAGATCCGGGACTCGCGGGCGACCCGGGCGCGGGCGTTCGGGACGGCGACGGAGCCGGAGGCGGTGCGGCCCGGCGTCCGGGCGGGAGCCGGGCCGGCCGGGCGGACCAGGGTGACGGCCCGGCCCTCCAGCAGGAAGCCGCGCGGCACCAGCGGGAACACCCGGTGCTTGCCGAACCGGTCCTCCAGGGTGACGGTGAACCCCTCGGCGGTCTTCTCGCAGCGCACCACCGCCCCGCAGAAGCCGGTCGCCGTCTCCTCGACCACCAGGTCCCGCTCGGCGGGCACCTCCGGGGCGGGCTGCTGCTTCTTCCACGGCGGGGTCAGGTCGGGTCCGTACTGGCGGCTGCGCATACGGGTGATCATAGGGACGGCGGACGGTGTGTCAGAGGCCCGGCGCGCCCCAGACCGGGAACCAGCGGCTCAGGTCCTTCTCCAGCCGCAGGTCGTTCCCCAGCATCGCGTTGACCTGTAGCTCCAGTGGGCTGTTGCGCTTCTCCCCGCCGCCGGGCATCGGGGCGAAGGGGTAGAACGTCCCGCGCTTGTAGAGGTAGACCAGGGCCAGCGACCGCCCCTGCGGATCGCGGAAGCCGACCAGCGAGCAGAGCAGCTGCGGCCCGAAGCCGTTCGCCTCCAGCTCGCTGTTGACCGCGTGCAGGTCGTTGACCAGCTCCGGCAGCTCCTCGGGCCGGTGCCGGGCGAGCAGCCAGGAGTAGCCGTAGTCGTCCTTGGAGGCCTCCACCGGGACGCCGCCGCGCTCGGTGTCGGCGTCCAGCAGGGCCCGGACCTGCTGCTCGACCTGGACGAAGGCCGCACCCTCGACGGCCGCGAAGCAGACCGAGCCGAGCCCGGTGGGGGTGAACCCGGCCCCGGCCTCCAGGGTGAGCGCGGCGGACGGCACGCCGAACAGCTGGTCGAGGTCGGGCTTGACGGGCTTGGTGCGGCCGAACAGGGTGTCCAGGATTCCCACGGCGGTCCTTTCGCGTCAGGGGCTCGGCGGGTTCAGCGGCCGAGCTGCTCGGAGATCCTCGCCAACTGCTCCAGCCGCTTCTCCAGGCTGGGGTGGGTGGAGAACAGCTGCGAGGCGGCCTCCCGGGCGCTCAGCGCGGGGGCGAAGTAGAAGGCGTTGTACGGCTGCGCCTGGCGCAGGTCCTTGCTGGGGATGGCCGCGATCTGCCCGGTCACCTTGGTGAGCGCCGAGGCCAGGGCGCTGGGCCGGCCGGTGAGCTGGGCGGCGGCCCGGTCGGCGGCCAGTTCGCGGTAGCGGGAGAGCAGCCGGGTGAGCAGGAAGCTGATCGCGTAGACGACGATCGACACCAGCGGGATGATCAGCGCCAGGATGGCGGCGTTCTGGTCGTTGTTGTTGCGCCCGCCGCCCATGAAACCGCCGTACACGGCGATCCGGGTCATCGCCCCGGCGAGGACGCCGAGGAACCCGGCGATCGTCATCACCGCGACGTCCCGGTGGGCGACGTGCGACAGCTCGTGCGCGAGGACTCCCTCCAGTTCCTCCGGTTCCAGCCGGCGCAGCAGCCCGGTGGTCACGCAGATCACCGCGTTCTGCGGGTTGCGGCCGGTGGCGAAGGCGTTCGGCATGTCGTTGTCGGCGACCGCCACCCGCGGTTTGGGCATGTCGGCCAGGGCGCAGAGCCGGTCGACGGTGCCGTGGAGTTGGGGGAACTGTTCCGGGGACACCTGGTGGGCGCCCATCGCCCGTTCGGTGATCTTGTCGCTGAACCAGAACTGGGCCACGAACAGCCCGCCGGAGATCAGGACGATCAGTGGCCAGGCGCCGCGCAGCAGCGCGATCAGCAGGCCGGTGAAACCGACGTACAGCAACCCGATCACGAACATCGTCGCGACCATGCGGCCGGTCAGGCCGCGGTCGGGCGCGAAACGGGTGTGCTGGCCCGAGCTCGACATCGCTTGCTCCTCCGTTCGCCGTCGCTTTCGATGCTGCCACCCGGACGGCCTCCCGGCACCACCCCGGTGCCGGGAGGATCGAACCGCCGGGGCCCCGCGGGCCGTGTCCGGAACTGCGGGGAGGATCACGCCCCTCGGGCCGTTCCTGCCGCGGGACCCGGGCCTTACACTGGCAGGTACGGTTCTGGCACTCGTAGGTTCAGAGTGCCAAGACCGGGGGCCTCCCGGAGCGGCCCGCAGCAGCGAGGGACACAGTCGGACAACGTGCGAAGACGGAGGTGCGTGCCCCATGGCCGGTGAGGTCCGCCAGCTGGACGAACGCAAGCTCGCCGTACTCCGCGCGATCGTGCAGGACTACGTGGGCACCGAGGAGCCGGTCGGCTCCAAGGCCCTGGTGGAACGGCACAACCTCGGGGTCTCGCCGGCGACCGTCCGCAACGACATGGCGGCGCTGGAGGAGGAGGGCTACATCCACCAGCCGCACACCAGCGCCGGCCGTATCCCGACCGACAAGGGGTACCGCCTCTTCGTCGACAAGCTCGCCGAGATCAAGCCGATGAGCGCCCCCGAGCGCCGGGCCATCCGGCACTTCCTGGACGGCGCGGTCGACCTGGACGACGTGGTCGCCCGCACCGTGCGGCTGCTCGCCCAGCTGACCCGGCAGGTCGCGGTGGTGCAGTACCCCTCGCTGACGCGCTCCACCGTCCGGCACATCGAGCTGGTGGCGCTGGCCCCGGCCAAGGTGATGCTGGTACTGATCACCAACACCGGCCGGGTCGAGCAGCGGATGGTCGACTGCCCGGGCTCGGTCGGCGAGACGGTGCTGGCGGACCTGCGGGCCCGGATCAACGCGAGAGCCGCCGGCCGACGCCTCCCGGAGGTCCCGGGGCTGCTGGAGGAGCTGCCGGCGCTGTTCGAACAGGCCGACCGGCCGACGGTCAGCACGGTCCTGGCGACCCTGTTCGAGACGCTCGCCGAGCAGAACGAGGAGCGGATCATGCTGGCCGGCACGGCCAACCTGACCCGCTTCGGGCACGACTTCCCGCTCACCATCCAGCCGGTGCTGGAGGCCCTGGAGGAGCAGGTCATCCTGCTCCGCCTCCTGGGTGAGACCGCGGACGCCGCGATGACGGTCCGGATCGGGCGGGAGAACGCCTATGAAGGGCTGAATTCCACCTCGATCGTTTCGGTCGGCTACGGTTCGGGCGACGAGAGCGTGGCGAAACTGGGTGTGATCGGTCCGACCCGGATGGACTACCCCGGCACAATGGGGGCGGTGCGAGCGGTGGCGCGGTACGTGGGCCAGATCCTGGCCGAGTCCTAGCAAGGGCCACCGTTAGAATTTCAACGGTGGCGTCCAGTCGCAGCACTACTACAGGCGGAACAAGCGGAGCATTTGGTGGCCACGGACTACTACGCGGTACTCGGCGTCCGACGGGATGCGGGGCAGGACGAGATCAAGAAGGCGTTCCGGCGCCTGGCACGCGAACTGCACCCGGACGTCAACCCGGACCCGAAGACGCAGGAGCGGTTCAAGGAGATCAACGCCGCCTACGAGGTGCTCTCCGACCCGCAGAAGCGTCAGGTCTACGACCTCGGCGGGGACCCGCTGTCCCCGGGCGGCGGCGGTGCCGGCGGCTTCGGCGCCGGCGCGGCGGGCTTCGGCTTCTCCGACATCATGGACGCCTTCTTCGGCGCCGCGGCCGGCCAGCGCGGCCCGCGCTCGCGCACCCGCCGCGGCCAGGACGCCATGATCCGGCTGGAGATCACCCTGGAGGAGGCCGCGTTCGGCACCACCAAGGAACTCCAGGTCGACACCGCCGTCACCTGCACCACCTGCAGCGGCGAGGGCGCGGCCCCCGGCACCTCGGCGCAGACCTGTGACATGTGCCGCGGCAAGGGCGAGGTCTCCCAGGTCACCCGGTCCTTCCTGGGCCAGGTCATGACCTCCCGCCCCTGCCCGCAGTGCCAGGGCTTCGGCACCGTCGTGCCGACCCCGTGCCCGGAGTGCGCCGGCGACGGCCGCGTGCGCGCCCGCCGCACCCTGACCGTCAAGATCCCGGCCGGGGTCGACAACGGCACCCGGATCCAGCTGGCCGGCGAGGGCGAGGTCGGCCCCGGCGGCGGCCCGGCCGGCGACCTGTACGTCGAGATCGCCGAGACCACCCACGCCATCTTCCAGCGGCGCGGGGACGACCTGCACTGCACCGTCACCATCCCGATGACGGCGGCCTCGCTCGGCACCCGGGTGCCGCTGCAGACCCTGGACGGCCTGGAGGAGGTCGACATCCGGCCCGGCACCCAGTCCGGCCAGTCGATCCCGCTGCACGGCCGGGGCATCACCCACCTGCGCGGCGGCGGCCGGGGCGACCTGATAGTGCACGTCGAGGTGAAGACGCCCACCAAGCTCGACGCCGAGCAGGAGGAGCTGCTGCGCCGCCTCGCGGTGCTGCGCGGCGAGGAGCAGCCGTCCGGCCAGTTCGCGCCGGGCCAGCAGGGCCTGTTCTCCCGCCTGAAGGACGCCTTCAACGGCCGGTAGTCGTCCGCGGAGGGGTGCCGGGGGATCCCGGCACCCCTTCCGTGTTCCCGTCCCACTCCTGGAGGTTCCCCCGTCATGACCGCGCCCGTCTTCGTCGTCGAGACCGAGCGGATCGCCGCCGCCGTGCCCGGGGCCGTGGTGCGTCTGGACGGCCCGGAGGGGCGGCACGCGGCCGCGGTGAAGCGGCTGGAGCGGGGCGAGGCGGTCACCCTGGCCGACGGGCTGGGACTCGGGGTGGACGGCACGGTCGCCGAGGTGCTCGGCAAGGACGCGATCGACGTGACGGTCGCCGCCGTGCGCCGGGAGCCGGAGCCCGCGCCGCGGATCGTGGTCGTCCAGGCGCTGCCCAAGGGCGACCGCGGCGAGCTGGCCGTGGAGACGATGACCGAGGTCGGCGTGGACGTGGTGGTCCCGTGGTCCGCCTCGCGCTGCATCACCCAGTGGAAGGGCGAGCGCGGCGCCAAGGCGCTCGCCAAGTGGCGGGCCACCGCCCGGGAGGCGGGCAAGCAGTCCCGCCGGCTGCGCTTCCCCGAGGTCCGCGAGCCGATGACCACCCGGCAGCTGGCGCCGGTGCTGGCGCAGGCCGCGTTCGCCGCCGTGCTGCACGAGGAGGGCGCCGAGCCGCTGGCGCACGCCGGGCTGCCGGAGGGCGGGGACATCGTGCTGGTGGTCGGCCCCGAGGGCGGGGTCTCCCCGGAGGAGCTGGCCGCCTTCGCCGAGGCGGGCGCCAAGCCGTACCGGCTGGGCTCCTCGGTGCTGCGCACCTCGACCGCCGGGGTGGCCGCCGGCGCGCTGCTGCTCGGGCGCACCGGCCGCTGGTCGTGACGGCGGCCGTGCAGGCGGTCGGGGCGGCCTGCGGGGTGGTTCCCGGGAGGGCGTAACAGCCCTCCGCGGGCGGCGCCGGAAGTCTGGGAAAAACGGCGCGGATCGTACGCGCACCTGCTTAGGCTGGCCGGGTGACGGACTCTCTGAGCACCTCCTCGAACAGCTCGGCGGGCGCCTACCTGCGCCATCCCCACCTGCACGGCGACCTGGTCGCCTTCGTCGCCGAGGACGACCTCTGGCTCGCCCCGCTGGACGGCGGCCGGGCCTGGCGGCTGACGGCGGACCACCTGCCGGTCCACCACCCGAGGTTCTCCCCGGACGGGCGGCACCTCGCCTTCACCTCCACCCGGGACGGCGCGCCCGAGGTGCACGTGGTGCCGGTGGACGGCGGCCCGGCGCGCCGGCTCACCCACTGGGGCAGCCACCAGACCCGGGTGCTCGGCTGGACCGCCGACGGCCGCCCGATCGCCGCCACCGCCGCGGGCGAGGCCAGTTTCCGCCGCACCTGGGCGCACGCCGTGCCGCTGGACGGCGGCGAGCCGCAGCGGCTGCCGTACGGGCCGGTCGGCGGGCTCGCCTTCGAGCCGGGCGGGGACCGGGTGCTGCTGAGCAGCGTCAACGGTCGCGACCCGGCCTGGTGGAAGCGGTACCGGGGCGGGCGGGCCGGCAAGCTGTGGCTGGGCCGGGACGAGTTCGTCCGCGTCCACGCGGAGCTGGACGGGCAGCTGGACTCCCCGCTGTGGGTGGCCGGGCCGGGCGGGCGGGGCGGCCGGATCGCCTTCCTGTCCGACCACGAGGGCGTCGGCGAGCTGTGGTCCAGCGGCCCGGACGGCACCGACCTGCGCCGCCACACCGCCGACCCGGACGGCTTCTACGCCCGCGGCGCCACCACCGACGGCACCCGGGTGGTCCTCCACCGGGCCGGCGACCTCTGGCTGCTGGACGACCTGGACGGCGCCGAGCCGCGCCGGCTGGAGGTCCGCCTCGCCGGTCCGCGGGCCGGGCGCCGCCCCCGCCCGGTGCCCGCCGCGCACTGGCTGGACTCCGTCGCCCCCGACCGCACCGGCCGGGGCAGCGCCGTGGTGGTGCGCGGCAGCGTGCACTGGCTGACCCACCGCGAGGGCCCGGCGCGGGTGCTGGACGAGACCCCGGGCGTGCGCGGGCGGCTGGTCCGGGTGGTGCCGGGCGAGGACGGCACCCAGGGCGTGCTGTGGGTGTCCGACGCCGAGGGCGAGGACGCCCTGGAGTTCGCCCCCGACCTGCACGGCGCCGAGCGCCGCCGGCTGGCCGCCGGGCAGCTCGGCCGGGTCAACTCGCTGGTGGTCTCGCCGGACGGCAAGCAGGCCGCGCTCGGCGTGCACGACGGCCGGGTGCTGCTGGTCTCGCTGGCCGACGGCGCCGTGCACGAGCTGGACCGCAGCGCCGACGGAGAGGCCGGCGGGCCGGCCTTCAGCCCGGATTCGGCCTGGCTGGCCTGGTCGCGCCCGGTGCGCGGGATGGGCCCCCACTCGCTGCGCCAGATCGTGCTGGCCAACCTGGCCACCCGGACGGTCGGCGAGGTCACCCAGCCGCGCTTCGTGGACACCTCGCCCTCCTTCACCGCGGACGGGCGCTACCTGGCCTTCCTGTCGGTGCGCAACTTCGACCCGGTCTACGACGCGCACGTCTTCGACCTGTCCTTCCCGAACGGCTGCCGCCCCTACCTGGTCACGCTGGCCGCCGACACGCCCTCCCCGTTCGGGCCGCAGCGGGCCGGGCGCCCGCTCGGCGGGGAGGAGGACGAGCCGAAGGCCCGGAAGGCGGACGGTGAGGAGGCGGCGGCCGACGCCGCGCCGGTGACCAGGGTGGACCTGGACGGCATCGCCGACCGGATCGTCCCCTTCCCGGTCGAGGGCGGCCGCTTCGAGGACCTGGCCGCCGCCAAGGACGGCGTGCTCTGGACCAGGGCCCCGCTGATGGGCGAACTCGGCGACGAGGCCGCCTCGTTGGACGACGACCGGCCCCGCCCGGTGCTGGAGCGCTTCGACCTGAGGAAGCGCCGGGTCGAGCAGCTGGTGCACGGCCTGGACGACTTCTCGGTCAGCGCGGACGGCACCCGGGCGGCCGTGCTGGACGAGGGCGAGCTGCGGGTCGTCCCGGCCGACCACAAGGGCGGCGACGACGAGGAGACCACCGTCGACCTCGCCCGGCTGCGGGTGACCGTCGACCCGGCCGCCGAGTGGCGGCAGATGTACGCCGAGAATGGCCGGCTGATGCGGGACAACTTCTGGCGCCCCGACCTCTCCGGCGTCGACTGGGACGGGGTGCTGGAGCGCTACCGGCCGCTGGTCGAGCGGGTCGGCTCGCACGACGAACTGGTCGACCTGCTCTGGGAGGTGCACGGCGAACTGGGCACCTCGCACGCCTACGTGATGCCCTACGGCCGGTACACCGAGCCCGCCCGGCGCCAGGGCCTGCTCGGCGCCGACCTGGTCCGGGACGGCGAGCAGTGGCGGATCGCCCGGATCCTGCCCGGGGAGTCCTCCGACCCCAGGGCCCGCTCGCCGCTGGCCGCGCCCGGCGCGGCGGTCCGCCCGGGCGACGCTGTGCTGGCCGTCAACGGCCGCCCGGTGGACCCGGTCACCGGCCCGGCCCCGCTGCTGGCCGGCACGGCGGGCCAGCCGGTCGAGCTGACCGTGGCCGGGAAGGACGGCACCGACCGGCGCCACCCGGTGGTCGTCCCGCTCGCCGACGAGGAGGCGCTGCGCTACCACGACTGGGTGGCCGGGCGGCGGGCCGCGGTGCGCGAGCTGTCCGGCGGGCGGCTGGGCTACCTGCACCTGCCCGACATGCAGACGGCCGGCTGGGCCCAGCTGCACCGCGACCTGAGCAGCGAGATGGCCAGGGAGGGCCTGGTCGTCGACGTCCGGGGGAACCGGGGCGGCCACACCTCGCAGCTGGTGATCGAGAAGCTGGCCCGCCGGATCATCGGCTGGGACGTCATCCGGGACACCGACCACCCGGTGCCCTACCCGGCGGACGCCCCGCGCGGTCCGGTGGTCGCGCTCGCCGACGAGTTCACCGGCTCGGACGGCGACGTGGTCAACGCCGCCGTCCAGGCGCTCGGCATCGGCCCGGTGGTCGGCACCCGCACCTGGGGCGGGGTGATCGGCATCGACAGCCGCTACCGGCTGGTCGACGGCACCCTGGTCACCCAGCCCAAGTACGCGCTCTGGCTGGAGAACTACGGCTGGGGTCTGGAGAACCACGGCGTCGACCCGGACGTCGAGGTGCCGTTCGCCCCGCACCACTGGGCGGCCGGCGAGGACCCCCAGCTGGCCGAGGGCGTCCGGCTCGCCCTGGAGCGGCTCGCCGAGACCCCGGCCCGTACGGCGCCGCCGCTGCCCTGGCGGTAGCGGGGCTCCGCCCCCGGAGCGGGAGGCCGTACCGGCCGGCTTCCCGCTCCGGGGTGCGGGGGCGTGGGTAGGATGCGGGGCTGTTTCTTGATCCACAGCTCACGGGGGAACCACATGGCGCAGGGCTACCCGCCGCCGCAGTACGGCCAGAATCCTTACGCACAGCAGCCGCAGCCCCATCCGTCGGCGCAGCCGTACCAGCAGCCGCCGGCACAGCCGTACCCGCCGCAGCCGTACCCGCCGCAGCCGTACCCGCCGCAGGGGTACGCCGCGCCGCAGCCGTACCCGCCGGCACAGCCGTACCAGCAGCCGCCGGCACAGCCGTACCCGCCGCAGGGACACGCCCCGCAGGCGTACCCGCAGCCGTACCCGGACCCCTACCCGCGGAGCGAGCAGCCGCGGCGGGCGCTGCCGCCCTGCCCCAAGGAGGCGGGCGGCGGCCGGCGGTTCCTGGCGATCGTGCTGGACTGGCTGTTCGCGATCGGCCTCGGCTTCGTCGCCGCCAACGCCGCGAGCCGCCCGAGGACCGGGCACGCGGCCGGCCACGCCGTGCAGAGCGGACCGGTGGTGCCCTACTTCGTGGCGCTGCTGGTCGTCGGCCTGGCCGCGTCCTTCCTCAACCAGGTGGTGCTCGCCCGGCTGACCGGCTTCAGCGTCGGCAAGGGGGTCATGGCGATGCGGGTGGTGCGCCGCAAGGGCGTGATGCGGCCCAACACCTGGCGGCTCACCAGGCGCTGGCTGATCGGTTTCGTCATCCTCGCGGTCTCCTTCCTCACCGAGGACTTCGACACGGACGAGGGCGACATCGTCGGCATGCGCTCGGTGCGCCGGAAGCACCTCCAGGAGTACCAGCAGGCCGTCGCCCCGCTCGGCTAGGCTGCGCCCGTACGGCCCCACCACCCGACGTACCGATCCCGAGGAGGGAACCATGGCCGGCGAGCCGCAGCCCGACTGCCTGTTCTGCAAGATCGTGGCGGGCGAGATCCCGGCGACCGTGGTGCGCAAGACCGAGCGCACCCTCGCCTTCCGCGACATCGCCCCCAAGGCGCCCGTGCACGTGCTGGTGGTCCCGCACGCGCACTACCCGAACGCGGCCGCGCTGGCCGCCGCCGAGCCGGAGATCGCCGGCGAACTGCTCGCCGAGGCGGGCGCGGTGGCCAGGGACGAGGGCATCGAGGACTACCGGCTGATCTTCAACACCGGTGCGGGCGCCGGACAGACCGTCTTCCACGCGCACGTCCACGTGCTCGGCGGGGCGAAGATGACCGAGAGCATGGTCTGACCGCAGGTGTCCCAGCGCGAACTCGTCGTCCTCGGCACCGCCAGCCAGGTGCCCACCCGGCACCGCAACCACAACGGCTACCTGCTGCGCTGGGACGGCGAGGGCCTGCTGTTCGACCCCGGCGAGGGCACCCAGCGCCAGATGCTGCACGCCGGGGTCACGGCCACCCAGATCACCCGGATCGCCGTCACCCACTTCCACGGGGACCACTGCCTGGGCCTCGCCGGGGTGATCCAGCGGATCAACCTCGACCGGGTCCCGCACCCCGTCGACGTCTACTTCCCGGCCTCCGGCGAGGTCTACTTCGAGCGGCTGCGGCACTCCACCGCCTACCACGAGACGGCCGTGCTGCGGCCCCGCCCGATCGACGAGCCCGGTCCGCTGCCCGCGCCCGGCGCCCGCTTCGCGCTGGACGCCGTCCGGCTGGACCACCCGGTGGAGTCCTTCGGCTACCGGCTGTCCGAGCCGGACGGCCGCCGGCTGGTGCCGCAGCGGCTCGCCGCGCTCGGCGTGCGCGGCCCGGCGGTCGGCCGGCTCCAGCACGAGGGCGCGATCGAGGTGGACGGCCGCACCGTCACGCTGGGCGAGGTCAGCGAGCCGCGGCCGGGCCAGAAGTTCGCCTTCGTGATGGACACCCGCCTGTGCGAGGGCGTGCACACCCTCGCCGAGGGCGCCGACCTGCTGGTCGTCGAGGCGACGTTCACCGACGCCGACGTCCGCCTCGCGGAGGAGCACGGCCACCTCACCGCCGGGCAGGCCGCCAAGGTCGCCGCCGAGGCCGGGGTGCGCACCCTGGTGCTGACCCACTTCTCGCAGCGCTACCCGGACCTCGGCCAGCACCTGGCCGACGCCCGCAAGCACTTCGACGGGGAACTGGTGCTGGCCGCCGACCTCGACCGGGTGCCCGTCCCGGCCCGCCGCCCGTCGTGACCGGCCCGGGAACCACCGAGCCGCGGCCGGCGGGAAAAATACGCTCGCATCGGCCTCCGATCTGCCGCAGCATCGTCGGGTGCGGCCCCGCCGCCCGCCACGGCGATCACGCTCGCGGCGTACCCTGGTGCCCCGGAGACACCGAGCGGCACCCGAGACCACGGATGGGATGAGGCAGGCCCCAGCGCCGACCTATGAGTGACACATCGCAGACCCGTACCAACGGACAGTCGCGCCCCGAACCGGCCGACGACGTCCGCGTCAGCGCCCGGATCGTCATCCCCGAGAAGCACCCGATGGTCACCCTGCTCGGCACCGCGGACTCGCTGCTGCGCGTGATCGAGCAGGGCTTCCCCGCCGCCGACATCCACGTCCGCGGCAACGAGGTGACCGCCACCGGAGCCCGGGCCGAGGTCGCCCTCGTGCAGCGGCTCTTCAACGAGATGATGCTGGTGCTGCGCACCGGCCAGCCCCTGACGGAGGACTCCGTGGAGCGCTCCATCGCCATGCTCCGCAGCCAGGACCAGGACCCGGACAGCCCGGCGCCCTCCCAGGTGTTCACCGCGAACATCCTGTCCAACCGGGGCCGCACGATCCGCCCGAAGACCCTCAACCAGCAGCGCTACGTCGACGCGATCGACAAGCACACGATCGTCTTCGGCCTCGGACCGGCCGGCACCGGCAAGACCTACCTGGCGATGGCCAAGGCCGTCCAGGCCCTCCAGGCCAAGGAGGTCAACCGGATCATCCTGACCCGCCCGGCGGTCGAGGCGGGGGAGCGGCTGGGCTTCCTGCCCGGCACCCTCTACGAGAAGATCGACCCGTACCTGCGCCCGCTGTACGACGCGCTGCACGACATGATGGACCCGGACTCCATCCCGCGCCTGATGGCGGCCGGCACCATCGAGGTCGCCCCGCTCGCGTACATGCGCGGCCGCACCCTCAACGACGCCTTC
This sequence comes from Kitasatospora sp. NPDC041917, assembly GCF_055589745.1. Taxonomy (NCBI): domain Bacteria; kingdom Bacillati; phylum Actinomycetota; class Actinomycetes; order Kitasatosporales; family Streptomycetaceae; genus Kitasatospora; species Kitasatospora sp. NPDC041917. The sequence goes on from NZ_JBVJBI010000006.1 coordinate 125,459, forward strand.
ATCATCCTCGACGAGGCCCAGAACACCTCGCCCGAGCAGATGAAGATGTTCCTCACCCGCCTCGGGTTCAACTCCCGGGTGGTGGTCACCGGCGACACCAGCCAGATCGACCTCCCGGGCGGCACCCGCAGCGGACTCAAGGTCGTCCAGGAGATCCTGGCCGACGTGCCCGACATCCACTTCTCCGTCCTCACCAGCACCGACGTGGTCCGCCACAAGCTGGTCGGCCGGATCGTGGACGCCTACGAGCGCTGGGACGCCCGGCAGGAGGCCGAGGACGGCTCCCCGGCTCCCCGCAAGCCCGCCCAGCGGCGCCCCGGCAAGGCCACCGCGCCCCGCGCTCCCCGACAGTCCCATCGCACCGAAAGCTGAGCACACAGCCCGTCATGTCGATCGACATCGCCAACGAGTCCGGTTGGGAAGCCGACGAGGAGTCCATCCTCGACGTCGCCCGCTTCGCCCTGGACAAGATGCGGATCCACCCGCAGTCAGAACTGTCCGTGATCCTGGTGGACAGTGCGGCGATGGAGGAGCTGCACATCCAGTGGATGGACCTGCCCGGGCCCACCGACGTGATGTCCTTCCCGATGGACGAGCTGCGTCCCGGCAAGGAGGGCGAGGAGCTGCCGCAGGGCCTGCTCGGCGACATCGTGCTCTGCCCCGAGGTCGCCGAGCAGCAGGGCCAGGCCGCCCCCTCCAAGCACTCGATGGACGAGGAGCTGCAACTGCTCACCGTGCACGGGGTGCTGCACGTCCTCGGCTACGACCACGAGGAGCCGGAGGAAGAGGAGGAGATGTTCGCCCTCCAGAAGCGCATCCTGGACGACTGGCGGGCGGGCCGCGGCCTCGGCGGCATCTCCCCGGCCCCCACCACCCACTGAGCGCGGAGCCCGAACCCCTGTGAGTGGTGAGAGTACGAGCTTCATCCTCGGTGCCGTGCTGCTCGTCGTGCTCGGCTGGCTGGCCGCGTGCGCCGAGGCGGGCATCTCCCGGGTCTCCCGGTTCCGGGCGGAGGAGGCGGTGCGCAGCGGCCGGCGCGGCTCCGCGCGGCTGCTGACCGTCGCCTCCGACCCGATCCGCTACCTCAACCTGGCCACCCTGATCCGGGTGGCCAGCGAGATGGCGGCGGCCGTCCTGGTCACCGTGGTGTGCGTGCGCAACGTCAGCCCGACCTGGCAGGCCGTGCTGCTGGCGTTCGGCGTGATGGTGCTGGTGTCCTTCGTCGCGGTGGGGGTCTCGCCGCGCACGATCGGGCGCCAGCACCCGATCACCACCGCGACCGCGGCCTCCTTCGTCCTGCTGCCGCTGGCCGCGGTGCTGGGCCCGATCCCGCGGCTGCTGATCCTGCTCGGCAACGCGCTGACCCCGGGCAAGGGCTACCGGGAGGGTCCGTTCGCCTCGGAGGCGGAGCTGCGGGCCCTGGTGGACCTCGCCGGGAAGGACGACCTGATCGAGGACGAGGAGCGCCGGATGGTGCACTCGGTCTTCGAGCTGGGCGACACCATCGTGCGCGAGGTGATGGTGCCGCGCACCGACCTGGTGATGATCGAGCGGCACAAGACCGTCCGGCAGGCGCTCACCCTGGCGCTGCGCTCCGGCTTCTCGCGCATCCCGGTGGTCGGCGACAACGAGGACGACGTGGTCGGCATCGTCTACCTCAAGGACCTGGTGCGGCGTACCCACATCAACCGGAACGCGGAGTCCGAGGAGGTCGGCGCGGTGATGCGCCCGGCCGTCTTCGTCCCCGACTCCAAGCCGGCCGGCGACCTGCTGCGCGAGATGCAGCAGCGCCGCTCGCACGTGGCGATCGTGATCGACGAGTACGGCGGCACGGCCGGGCTGGTCACCATCGAGGACATCCTGGAGGAGATCGTCGGCGAGATCACCGACGAGTACGACCGGGAGATCGCCCCGGTGGAGGACCTCGGCGACGGCTCGTACCGGATCACCGCCCGGCTGCCGGTGGAGGACCTGGGCGAGCTGTTCGGCTTCGAGCTGGAGGACGAGGACGTCGAGACCGTCGGCGGCCTGCTGGCCAAGCACCTGGGCCGGGTGCCGATCCCCGGCTCGTCCTGCGAGATCCCGTTGCCCGAGCCGGTGGGGGGCGGCCTGACCGGCATCCTGCTGACCGCCGAGTCCTCGGCCGGCCGCCGCAACCGGATCGGCTCCATGGTCGCCGCCCCCGTCCGCCGCACCGAGGGCGCCGGGGCCCCGGCGGGCGAGTAGCGGGCGGGCGGTCGCCGAGCGACCATGGAGGGCATGACGCACAAACTTCGCGCGGAGTACGGCCCGCAGGGGGCGGCCGGCGGAGTCAAGTCCTGGCACGTGGTGCGGGACGAGGACCTGTCGGTGGCGCTCTGCGGCCGGGACATGCCCGACGACGCCGAGACGCGGCCCGAGGAGGAGTGGGGCACCGGGTTGCGCTGCTGCCAGCAGTGCGGCTCGCTCTACATGCACGAGACCCCGCACATGGAGAAGCTCCATCCCTACAGCTAGACCATGGCCGAGCTCTGGAGGTCGCCATGAAGCTGCAAGACACGCTGAAGCCCGTCGACCGCCGTCTCGCCATGGTGTGGCGGATCGGGGCGGGGGCCGGGGGGGTTTTCCTGATCGTGTTCGGGTGCCTGGGGCTGGCCGACCACCCCGGGTTCCTGTCCACCCACGGCGACCAGGTCACCGGGCTGTCGACCAACGGGGCGCTGAGCATCCTGTCCATCGTGGCGGGCGCGGTCCTGCTGGTGGGGGCGGTGATCGGCGGGAACTTCGCGTCCAACCTCAACATGGCGGTGGGCGTGCTGTTCGTCCTGTCCGGTTTCTACGGTCTGACGGTGCTGGAGCGGCCGGACGCGAACATCCTCAACTTCCGGATGTCGAACGTGCTGTTCGCGTTCATCTTCGGGATCGTCCTGACGACCTTCGGGATGTACGGCCGGGTGAGCAGCCACCTGCCGCACGACAACCCGTTCTGGCGCGAGCGCGTCGAGCACGAGGAGCCGCAGCCGTCCGGGCCGAAGACCTTCGTCAAGGTCCTGCACCCGAACCCGGGGCCGACCCACCCGGTCGGCCACTGAGCGGCGCCGGGTGCCTATGCTCGGCGGCATGAGTGACATCGTCGAGCTCGACCCCGAAGACAAGAAGATCATCACCCTGGCCCGCTCGGCCCGTGCCCGCAACGGCGTCGCCGAGGGGGCCGCGGTGCGTGACGAGACCGGACGCACCTACGTGGCCGGGACGGTCGCGCTGGAGTCGCTGCGGCTGAGCGCCCTCCAGGCGGCGGTGGCGATGGCGGTGGCCAGCGGCGCCAGGTCGCTGGAGGCGGCGGCCGTGGTGAGCGAGGCGGAGCAGCCGGCCGAGGCGGACCTGGCGGCCGTACGGGACCTGGGCGGGGCCGGGACGCCGGTGCTGCTGGCCGGGCCGGACGGGGCGCTGCGGGTGTCCGCCGAGGCTCGCTGAGGCCCGGCGGGGCCCGCTGTGAGGCCCGGTGAGAGGCCTGGGCGGGGCCGCCTGGGGCCGTGCCCCGGGCCTTCGGCGGCCGTGCCGAGGGGCATGGTCCCGGCCCACGCCCGGCAGATAATCTCACCGGGGGAGTGGATGCGCTGAGGGGGCTGGGGCATGGGGGCGGTGGCGTTCTTCGCCGGGCTGCTGCTGTTCGTGATGGGGCTGGGCAAGTGGCAGGAGACCAAGTCGGAGCTCTGGCTCTTCGGCTCGCTCGGCTTCCTGCTGGTGCTGGTGGTGGTCTCGCTGATCCCCACCGACGGCAAGGGCGGAAAGGGCGGGAAGAAGGCCTGAACGCGCCCCCGGACACCCCCGGGGGTGGGCCCGGACGGCGGGGCTCCGGTGATCAGGGAGAATGGAGCCCATGAATGCCCCTTCCTCCTCGTACCGCTCCGGGTTCGCGTGCTTCGTCGGCCGGCCCAACGCGGGCAAGTCGACCCTGACCAACGCCCTGGTGGGGACGAAGGTCGCGATCACCTCCGACCGCCCGCAGACCACCCGGCACACCGTGCGCGGCATCGTGCACCGCCCGGACGCCCAGCTCGTCCTGGTCGACACCCCCGGCCTGCACAAGCCGCGCACCCTGCTCGGCGAACGCCTCAACGACCTGGTCCGCACCACCTGGGCCGAGGTCGACGTGATCGGCTTCTGCCTGCCCGCCGACCAGAAGATCGGCCCCGGCGACAAGTTCATCGCCAAGGAGATCGCCGGGATCAAGAAGACCCCGAAGGTCGCCATCGTCACCAAGACCGACCTGGTCGACTCCAAGCGCCTGGCCGAGCAGCTGATCGCCATCCACCAGCTCGGCATCGAGCTGGGCTTCGAGTGGGCCGAGATCATCCCGGTCTCCGCCGTGGGCGACAAGCAGGTGGAACTGGTCGCCGACCTTCTCACCAAGCTGCTGCCGGAGGGCGACCAGCTCTACCCGGAAGGCGACCTCACCGACGAGCCCGAGCAGATCATGGTCGCCGAGCTGATCCGCGAGGCCGCGCTGGAGGGCGTGCGCGACGAACTGCCGCACTCGCTGGCCGTGGTGGTCGAGGAGATGCTGCCGCGCGAGGGCCGCCCGGCGGACCGCCCGCTGCTGGACATCCACGCCAACGTCTACATCGAGCGGCAGAGCCAGAAGGCGATCGTGATCGGCGCGAAGGGCTCGCGGCTCAAGCACGTCGGCACCACCGCCCGCAAGCACATCGAGGCGCTGCTCGGCACGCCGGTCTACCTGGACCTGCACGTCAAGGTCGCCAAGGACTGGCAGCGCGACCCCAAGCAACTGCGCAAGCTCGGCTTCTGAGTCCGGGCTCCGGACCGGCGGGTTCGAGCCACCGGGAGGCCTGGGGCCCGTTCGGACGTTGTGCGTCCGGGCGGGCCCTTGCCATGGTCCGGCCGTACGCGACGTCAGAAGGGGCACAGCGCGATGAAGTTGCACACCCGGGAGTGGGGCCGCGGGGACCGGCTGGCCGTGCTGGTGCACGGCATCATGTCCGACCACCGCACCTGGCGGCTGATCGGTCCGGCGCTGGCCGAGCGGGGCTACCGGGTGCTCGCGGTGGACCTGCGCGGGCACGGGCGCAGCCCGCGCGGCACCGGCGGGAGCCCGCTGGAGCGCTACCCCCTGGAGGCGTACTCCGACGACCTGGTGGAGAACCTGCCGACCGGCGTCGAGCTCGCGATCGGCCACTCGCTGGGCGGCATCGCGCTGGCGGGCGCGGTCGAACGGCTGGAGCCGGCCCGCGCGGTGTACGTCGATCCGGCCTGGCGGTTCGCCCAGACCGGGATGGACCCGCGGGTGATGGCGGAGCTGAGGCACCTCACCCGGGAGCAGATCGTCGCGCTCAGCCCGAGCTGGGAGCCGGACGACGTGGACGCCGAACTCGCCGCCGCGGCCGCCTGGGACGAGGACTCGGCGTGGGCCCTGGCCGACCAGCGCTCGGACCTGCCGACCCGGCCGGCGGTGCCCTCGCTGGCGGTGCTGGCCGACCGCAGCCTGCTGGTGGACGCGTCCAGCGCCCGGGCGCTGCGCGCCCGGGGCTTCGAGGTGCGCACCGTGCCCGGCTCGGGCCACACCGTCCACCGGGACGACCCGGCCGGCTTCCTGGCCGCGCTCGACGGCTGGCTCTGACCCTCCCGGGCCGCCGGGTCCTCCGCGCTCCGCGGGCGGGCCCTGCCGCGCGACCCCGGTGCTACGCGCCCTCGCGCAGCACCAGGGAGATCAGCTCGCGCTGCGAGTCGGTGAGCTTCGGGTCGGCGCAGTACACCGACCGGCCGTCGACGGTGATCTCGTAGTGGAAGCCGTCCGGCACCCCGTACGAGGGCGCGCGCAGCCCGCCCGCGACGGCCTCGCGGGCGAGCGCGTGCACGTGCGGGGCGTCCGTGCGGTCGGCGGTGTCGATCTCCGCCTGGCGGACGAGCCCCGCGAAACCGCCGGTCCGGGTCACCTGGATACGCATGGTGTCCATGGTGCTACGCAGGGAGGGGGGTTTGCCGGGCTTTTCCCGGACCGTGACCTTAAGCCCGCCTCAACCCGGTCTCAACCACCCTTCAGGCTCGCTCCGGTGGCTCCGGTGGCTCCGGTGGCTCCGGTGGCTCCGGTGGCTCCGGACGGGCTCCGGACGGGCTCCTGGGGCTCCAGGCGAGCCCCGCGGGCCGCGCCCCCGGAGGGTCACCCCGGGCTGACCCCGACCTGCGCCCAGGAGGCCGTGACGGTGTCCACCACCGACCGGTCGTCGGGGTAGCGGGCCTTGGCGGCGGCCACGGTGGCCCGGGCGAAGGCGGTGAAGTCGGCGTCGGCGGGCAGCGTGCGCCCGGTCAGCGCGTCGTACCAGATCCGCCCCGCGCGCTCCCAGGCCGAGCCGCCGAGCGCGGTGGCCAGCAGGTAGAACGCGTGGTTGGGGATGCCGGAGTTGATGTGCACCCCGCCGTTGTCCTGGGAGGTGTTCACGTAGTCCCGCATGTGCGCGGGCTGCGGGTCCTTGCCCAGCTGCGGGTCGTCGTAGGCGGTGCCGGGCGCCTTCATCGAGCGCAGCGCCACGCCCTGCACGCCCGGGGCAAGCAGCCCGGCGCCGATCAGCCAGTCGGCGTCGGCGGCGCTCTGGTGCAGCGAGTACTGCTTGACCAGCGAGCCGAAGACGTCGGAGACCGACTCGTTGAGCGCGCCGGGCTGGTCCTGGTAGTCCAGCCCGGCGGTGAACTGGGTGACGCCGTGGGTGAGTTCGTGGCCGATGACGTCGATGCAGGCGGTGAAGTCGCCGAACACCACGTTGTCGCCGTCGCCGAACACCATCTGGTGGCCGTTCCAGAAGGCGTTGTCGTAGTCGCGGCCGTAGTGGACGCTGGCGTCCAGCCGCAGGTTCCGGTCGTCGATCGAGTGCCGGCCGAAGACGTCGGCGTAGAGCGCGAAGGTGGCGCCGAGGCCGTCGTAGGCGTGGTTGACGGAGCTGTCGGAGGACGCGCCGCGGCCCTCGGTGCGCACGCTGCGCCCGGGCAGCCGCTGGCCGTGTCCGGCGTCGTAGATCACCCGGTTGAGGCCCGGGGCGGCGGCGACGGGCGGGGGCGGGGAGAGTCGGGCCGCGCGGTGCGCCGCGTCGAGGGCCAGGGAGTGGACGGCGGGCTCGTGGCCGGCCTCGGCGAGGCGGTCCAGGACGTACGGCGGGACGATCGTGCAGATCGGTACTGCTGCAGTCATGTGGCCCAGGGTGAGGCCTCGATGACCGGTTGTCACCACCTTCGGCATGACCGGTCGACGTCTCAAGGAGTGGAACGGAAGCCCGGATCACTTCGGGGGCGCGCGGCGCTGGGTTACGCTGGGGCCATCATGCGCAACGGGCTGCTTCTTCTTAGCTGCCGCGTCGAGGGCCTGTAGTCCACCGGGCCGGCACCCTCGCCGCGGGGAACGAGCTGTGCGCGCGATCGGCGATCCACTGGTGTATCGCGAGCGGCAGCCGAGGCCGGCCAGTCGGTGTCGACCAGGTGTTGACCCCTCCCGACCCGCCCGCACCACGCATCACAGGAAGCCGAGTCACCTCCATGACCGAGCAGAACTCCGCCGCGTCCGTTCCCGCCGGCCGTCCCTTCGTCGACCGCCCCACCCCGATCACCGCCGCCTCGGTGCGCCAGCGGCCCTCGGGCATGCGTCACGGGCGCTACCTGCCGTTCGGCACCGTCGACCTGGCGGACCGCAGCTGGCCGGAGAAGGTGATCACCAAGGCGCCGCGCTGGCTCTCCACCGATCTGCGGGACGGCAACCAGGCGCTGATCGACCCGATGTCGCCGGCCCGCAAGCGCATGATGTTCGACCTGCTGGTGAAGATGGGCTACAAGGAGATCGAGGTCGGCTTCCCCTCCTCCGGGGCCACCGACCACGCCTTCGTGCGCTCGCTGATCGAGGAGGGGGCGATCCCCGAGGACGTCACCATCTCGGTGCTGACGCAGGCCCGCGAGGAGCTGATCGAGAAGACCGTGGAGTCGCTGGTCGGCGCCCCGCGGGCGACCGTCCACCTGTACAACGCGACCGCGCCGCTGTTCCGCCGGGTGGTGTTCCGCAACGACAGGGCGGCCACCAGGGCGATCGCCACCGAGGGCACCCGGCTGGTGATGGAGTACGCGGAGAAGCTGCTGGGCGACGACACCGTCTTCGGCTACCAGTACTCGCCGGAGATCTTCGTCGACACCGAGCTGGACTTCGCGCTGGAGGTCTGCGAGGCGGTCATGGACGTCTGGCAGCCGGGCGAGGGCCGCGAGATCATCCTGAACCTGCCCGCCACCGTCGAGCGGGCCACCCCGAACGTCCAGGCCGACCAGTTCGAGTGGATGTCGCGCCACCTGTCCCGCCGTGAGTTCGTCTGCCTGTCGGTGCACCCGCACAACGACCGCGGCACCGCCGTCGCCTCCGCCGAGCTGTCCTACATGGCGGGTGCCGACCGCATCGAGGGCTGCCTGTTCGGCCAGGGCGAGCGGACCGGCAACGTCGACCTGGTGACGCTGGGGATGAACCTGTTCTCGCAGGGCATCGACCCGCAGATCGACTTCTCCGACATCGACGAGGTGCGCCGCACCGCCGAGTACTGCAACCAGATGGAGGTGCACCCGCGCCACCCGTACGCCGGCGACCTGGTGTACACCTCCTTCTCCGGCTCGCACCAGGACGCCATCAAGAAGGGCTTCGACGTCCTGGAGGCGGACGCCAGGGCCGCGGGCGTACCGGTGCACGAGCACACCTGGGGCGTGCCGTACCTGCCGATCGACCCGAAGGACGTCGGCCGCACCTACGAGGCGGTCATCCGGGTCAACAGCCAGTCCGGCAAGGGCGGCGTGGCGTACGTGCTGAAGAACGACCACAAGCTGGACCTGCCGCGCCGGATGCAGATCGAGTTCTCCCGGATCATCCAGGCCAAGACCGACGCCGAGGGCGGCGAGGTCAGCCCGGCCGAGATCTGGCGGGTCTTCGAGGACGAGTACCTGCCGACCACCGACAACCCGTGGGGCCGGATCTCGCTGAGCGGTTCGCGCACCCTGACCACCGAGGACGGCCGGGACGCGCTGACCGCCGAGGCCCTGGTGGACGGCGTCCCGACCACCCTGACCGGTACCGGCAACGGCCCGGTCTCGGCCTTCGCCGACGCGCTGGCCCGGATCGGCGTGGACGTGCGCGTCCTGGACTACGCCGAGCACGCGCTGAGCGAGGGCGGCGACGCCCAGGCCGCCGCGTACGTGGAGTGCGCGGTGGACGGCAAGGTGCTGTGGGGCGTGGGCATCGACGGCAACACCGTGCTGGCCTCGCTGAAGGCCATGATCAGCGCCGTCAACCGCTCGCAGCGCGGCTAATTCGAACGGGTGGTGTGCGAAGGGCCGTCCCGCGGGGCGGCCCTTCGCCGTGCCGGCCTGGGGTTGTGTCCTGCGCCACATTTTTTCGAATCGGAAGCCGTTCGAGGTACTGACACGTGCCGGTAACCGTGGCAACATCGATCCACCGGAAAGCCGGGTCGGTGGGACGGCCTCGGTGTCCGGTCGCGTGACCTGCCCATTGTCGAGCAGGCCGCCTGCCATGTCTGGGGAGTGGCGCCGTGACCAGGTTGTGGGGTGTTCGCCCGCGGTGGCGGACTGACGTTCTCGGTGACTTCTTCTGCCCGGGCTGTGGCGGGGACCGCAACTACCGTCGGCAGCACGGCCGGCGGTGGCTGCGGTTGCTGGGGACCCCGGTGGTCCCGCTCGGCCCGGTGATCGGCAGTGTGCAGTGCACCAGCTGCCACGGCCGGTACGGCGTCGAGAGCCTGGAGCAGCCCACCAGCGTGCGCCTCGGCGCGATGCTGCGGGACGCCCAGTACACCATCGCGCTGGCCCTGCTCGCGGCCGGTGGCACCGCCCACCGGGCGGCCCGCGACGCGGCCTGCGCGGCGGTCCGCGAGGCCGGGTTCGAGGACTGCGGCGAGGCCCAGGTGCTGGCCGCGCTCGCCGCGCTCTCCGGGCTCGGCGGCGAACTCCACGACGCCCGGGGGATGTCCGGCGGACTGGCCGTCGAACTGCACGCGGTGCTCGAACCGCTCACCCCGCACCTGGCCCACCACGGCCGCGAGCGGCTGCTGCTGCAGGGTGCGGCGATCGCCCTGGCGGACGGGCGCTACCTGCCGCAGGAGCGCGACGCGCTCGCCGCGGTCGGGGGCTGCCTGGACCTGCCGAAGTCCCGGGTCGGGGCGCTGCTGGAGGCGGCGACCAGGACCCCGTACAAGTAGCGCCGCCCGCCGGCCCGCCCGCAGCGCTGCTCGCCGACCACCTCTCACCGCTCACGATCACTGCTCGTGATCACCGGCCACCACCACCGCCCGCCGAGCACCGTCCGGACCTCCGGAATCCGCAGACCATCTCCGAATCCCCCACAACGGGCCTTGGACTCCCCACCCCGGGCCCGCCGTGACCCGCACCGCATGGCCTCCCCCACGGCCGCCGGTGCGGGCAACACGGCTGTCCGGCGCCGGCGGGCGGTGGGGGAGAATGGTCCCCATGAGTCTTTTCCGGGACGACGGCGTCGTGCTGCGGGCGCAGAAGCTCGGCGAGGCCGATCGGATCATCACCCTGCTGACCCGCCAGCACGGCAAGGTGCGGGCGGTGGCGCGCGGGGTGCGGAAGACCAAGTCCAAGTTCGGTGCCCGCCTGGAGCCGTTCTCGCACGTGGACGTGCAGTTCTTCAGCCGGGGGAGTGAGCTGATCGGCCGGGGATTGCCGCTCTGCACCCAGGTGGAGACCATCGCGCCGTACGGCGGCCCGATCGTCGCCGACTACGGCCGCTACACGGCCGGCACCGCGATGCTGGAGACCGCCGAGCGGTTCGCCGAGAACGAGGGCGAGCCGGCCGTCCAGCAGTACCTGCTGCTGGTCGGCGGGCTGCGCACGCTGGCGGCCGGGCTGCACGAGTCGCACCTGGTACTGGACGCCTTCCTGCTGCGCTCGCTCGCGGTGAACGGGTACGGCGCGAGCTTCACCGACTGCGCCAAATGCGGCCTGGAAGGGCCGAACCGTTTCTTCTCCCTCCCCGCGGGCGGGGTGCTCTGCGGGGACTGCCGAGTGCCCGGATGTGCCGTACCCTCCCCTGAGACACTGGTACTGCTCGGGGCGCTGCTGTCAGGGGACTGGCGGACGGCCGACGCCTGCGAGCCGCGGTACTGGCGGGAGGGCAGCGGCCTGGTCGCGGCCTATCTGCAGTGGCACCTGGAGCGGGGCATCCGCTCGATGAGATACGTGGAGAAGTGAGCACATGGCAGCGCGACGGCTCTTCGGCGGCGGCAAGCAGCGGACGTACGTCCCCCCGACCCCGCACCCCAGCGGCGCACAGCCCCCGAAGATCCCCGGCGAGCTGGTCCCCGAGCACGTCGCGATCGTGATGGACGGCAACGGCCGCTGGGCCAAGGAGCGCGGGCTGCCCCGCACCGAGGGCCACAAGGTCGGCGAGTCCGTGGTGCTGGACGTCCTCAAGGGCGCCATCGAGCTCGGCGTCAAGAACATCTCGCTGTACGCGTTCTCCACCGAGAACTGGAAGCGCTCGCCCGACGAGGTGAAGTTCCTGATGAACTTCAACCGGGACGTCATCGCCCGCCGCCGCGACGAGATGGACGCGATGGGCGTGCGGATCCGCTGGGCGGGCCGGATGCCCAAGCTGTGGAAGAGCGTCGTCCAGGAGCTCCAGGTCGCCGAGGAGCAGACCAAGGACAACGACGCCGTCACGCTCTACATGTGCGTCAACTACGGCGGCCGGGCCGAACTCGCCGACGCGGCGCAGGCGATCGCCCAGGACGTCGCGGCCGGGAAGCTCGACCCGAAGAAGGTCAACGAGAAGACCCTGGCCAGGTACATGTACCACCCGGACATGCCGGACGTGGACCTCTTCCTGCGCCCCAGCGGCGAGCAGCGCACCTCCAACTTCCTCCTCTGGCAGTCGGCTTACGCCGAGTTCGTGTTCCAGGACGTGCTCTGGCCGGACTTCGACCGCCGTGACCTGTGGCGCGCCTGCGAGCAGTACGCGATGCGCGACCGGCGCTTCGGCGGGGCGATCCCCAACGAGGTCGGCGCGCCGGTGCCGTCCCAGCGCTGACGGGCGTACGGTCCCGAGGCCGTGCCGGACGCGACGGCCGTGCCGGACGAAAAGGAGAGGACCCGCCGGGATCTGCCCGGCGGGTCCTCTCCTTCGTGTCGGCGGCTCAGGCCTTCTTGGCGCACTCCGCACAGGTCCCGAAGATCTCCAGGGTGTGCGCGATGTCGCTGAAGCCGTGCTCGGCGGCGACCGAGTTGGCCCAGCGCTCCACCGCGGGGCCCTCCACCTCGACGGTCGCGCCGCAGTGCCGGCAGACCAGGTGGTGGTGGTGCCCGCTGCTGCACCGGCGGTAGACCGCCTCGCCGTCGGCGGTGCGCAGCACGTCCACCTCACCGGCGTCCGCGAGCGACTGGAGCGTGCGGTAGACCGTGGTCAGACCGACGGAGTCCCCGCGGTGCTTGAGCAGGTCGTGGAGCTCCTGCGCGCTGCGGAAGTCCGCGATCTCGTCCAGGGCTGCCGAGACGGCGGCACGCTGCCGGGTCGAGCGGGCGCGCGGCGACGGGCCTGCGGTGGTCACCGTGGGTCCTCCTGGGGTCGTGGGCGTCTCGCACATCATTGTGCCAGCCCGGCCCGCCGCTCAGGGGTGGTCGTGCCGGACGGCCCGGAGACGGCCTGCCCCGGCAGTTCGACGTCGCACACCTTCGGTCCGTTCTCGCCCGTGCCGCGGTGGCGCCGTCGGGCCAGTGGCGCGGCGAGCAGGCTGAACACCGCGAAGACCGCGATGGCGAGCAGCACGATGGCCGGGCCGGAGGGCACGTCGAGCTGGTAGGAGCCCGTGACGCCGGCCAGCGAGACGACCACGCCGAGCGCGATCGAGGCGGCCTGGGTGGCGGCGAAGGAGCGGGTGAGCTGCTGGGCGGCGACCACCGGGACCACCATCAGCGCGCTGACCAGCAGCAGCCCGACCACCCGCATGGCGACCGTGACGGTGACCGCGGCCATCACCGCGAGCAGCAGGTTGAGGGTGCGCACCGGCACGCCGGTGACCCGGGCGAAGTCCTCGTCCTGGCAGATCGCGAAGAGCTGGCGGCGCAGGCCGACGGTGACCGCGATGACCACCGTGCCGAGCACCGCGATGGTGGCCAGGTCCGCGGGGGCGACGGTGAGGATCGAGCCCCACAGGTAGCTCTCCAGCGAGCCGGCCCCGGCCTGGGCGGACATCGAGACCAGCAGCTTGCCGCAGGCCATGCCGCCGTAGAAGAGCATCGCGAGGGCGATGTCGCCGCGCTGGTTGCCGCGCGAGCGGACCAGCTCCATGGTGACGGCGCCGAGCACGCAGACCAGCACGGCCATCCAGACCGGGCTGGTCTGGAAGATGAAGCCGAGGCCGACGCCGGTCATCGCGACATGGCCCATGCCGTCGCCCATCAGGGCCTGGCGGCGCTGCACCAGGTAGATGCCGACGGCCGGGGCGGTGATCCCGACCAGGACGGCGGCGAGCAGGGCCCGCTGCATGAAGTCGTAGGACAGCATCTCGGTCATGCGAGCAGCCTCGGCGGGGTCAGGTCGGCGTGCGGGTGGACGTGGTCGTGGCCGGGCAGCGCGTGCAGGCCGGTGTTGGGCACGGGCGGGCCGTCGTGGGCGACGCAGCCGTCCCGCAGCACCACGGCGCGGTCGATCAGCGGTTCCAGCGGTCCGAGTTCGTGCAGCACGAGGAGGACGGAGGCGCCGCGGCCGACCTCGGTGCGCAGGGTGTCGGCGAGCACCTGCTGGCTGGCGGCGTCGACGCCGGCCATCGGCTCGTCCATGATCAGCAGGTCGGGGGAGCCGACCAGGGCGCGGGCGATCAGCACCCGCTGCTGCTGGCCGCCGGACAGGTCGGCCACGCCGTCCGAGGCCCGCTCCAGCATGCCGACGGCGGCCAGCGCGCGGTCCACCGCCTCGCGGTCCTTGCGGCGGAAGGGCAGCAGCCGGTGCTGCGGCAGCCGTCCGGTGGAGACCACCTCGCGCACGGTGGCGGGGACGCCGGAGGCGGCGGTGGTGCGCTGCGGGACGTACCCGATCCGGTGCCAGGCGCGGAAGGAGCGGAACGGGGTGCCGAACAGCTCCAGGGTGCCGTGCTCCAGCGGGACGGACCCGATCACGGCCTTGACGGTGGTCGACTTGCCGGAGCCGTTGGCGCCCAGCAGGGCGACGACCTCTCCGGGCCGGACGGTGAGGTCGACGCCGCGCAGCACCGGCCGGCCGCCGCGCGAGGCGACGGCGTCACGGAGGCGGACGGCCGGGGGTATCGGGTCGGTCATGGTGCTCGGTCCCGTCAGTTCGCGGGGGCGGGGGTGGCGGCGTCGGTCCCGGCGGTGCCGGTCGGGGCGGTGCCGGTCGGGGCGGTCCCGGACGGGGCACCGAGGGCGGCCCGCAGGTTGGCCAGGTTCTGCTTCATCACGGTCAGGTAGTCGTCCTTGGACGGGTCCTTGACGCCCTCCAGCGGATCCAGGACGGCGGTCCTGAGGCCGAGGTCCTTGGCGACGGTCTCGGCGAGCTTGGGGCTGACCAGGGTCTCGAAGAAGACGGTGGAGACGCCGTTGTCCTTGGCGGCCTTCTGCACCGCGGCGAGGCGGGCCGGGGTGGGCTCGGACTCCGGGTCGACGCCGTTGATGGCGACCTGGGTGAGGCCGTAGTGGTCGGCGAGGTAGCCGAACGCGGCGTGGCTGGTGACGAAGGTCCGGGTCCTGGCGTCCTTCAGCCCGTCCCGGAACTCCTGGTCGAGCGCGGTGAGCCTGGTGACCAGCTCGTCGGTGTTCTTCCGGTAGTCCTCGGCGTGGGCCGGGTCGGCCTTGGCGAACTCGTCGCCGACGCTCTTGGCGATCGCCGCGTAGCGGGTCGGGTCGAGCCAGATGTGCGGGTCGCCGGCCGGGTCCTCGTGCTTGTGGCCGTCGGTCCCGTGGCCGTCGCCGCCGTGGTCGGCGTCCCCGGTGCCCTCGTCGAGGTGGTGGTCGACCAGCGGGCTGGCGGCGGTGGCGTCGATCTTGTGCTTGCTGGACGACTGCGCGACGGCCTGGTCGACGGTGGGCTGGAGGCCCTTGAGGTAGATGATCGCGTCGGCCTTCTGGACCGTGCCGACCTGCTTGGCGGTGAGCTCCAGGTCGTGCGGCTCGACGCCGGCGGCGGTCAGGTCGGTGACCGCGACGTGCTCCTTGCCGATCTGCTGGGCCAGGTACTCCATCGGGTAGAAGGAGGCGACGACCTTCAGCTTGCCCGTGCCGCTGTCGGCGCTGCTGCTGCCTCCGCAGGCGGTGAGGACGAGGGAGGCGGCGAGGGCGGTGGTGCCGAGGGCCATGGAACGGCGGGTCCGGCGAGACAGTCCGAGTCGAGGCAGTCCGATCATCATGACAATCATTCTCATCTCACATGGAAATGATTGTCAAATCACTCGGACGGGTGAACGGAAGGTGACGGAGGGTGGGGGCGGCCGGACGATACCGATTTGAATCACGTACCCGTAGGGCCGGTAACCTGAGGTATTCGGGTACGCGCAACCAGCCGTGCCCTGACCGTGCCGTACGTACTGAAGAGAGCACTGTGGCCGCCGACAAGATCGACACGATCGTCAGCCTGAGCAAGCGCCGTGGCTTCGTCTACCCCTGCAGCGAGATCTACGGCGGCACGCGTGCCGCCTGGGACTACGGGCCGCTGGGTGTCGAGCTCAAGGAGAACATCAAGCGCCAGTGGTGGCGCGCGATGGTCCAGGCCCGTGAGGACGTCGTCGGACTCGACTCGTCGGTGATCCTCGCCCGCGAGGTGTGGGAGGCCTCCGGTCACGTCGCCACCTTCAATGACCCGCTGACCGAGTGCCTCTCCTGCCACAAGCGCCACCGGGCCGACCACCTGGAGGAGAAGTACGAGGCCAAGCACGGCTTCCCGCCGCCGAACGGTCTCCAGGACGTCAACTGCCCCGACTGCGGCACCAAGGGCCAGTTCACCGAGCCCAAGGACTTCTCGGGCATGCTGAAGACCCACCTCGGTGTCACCGAGGAGGCGAGCGGCCTGGCGTTCCTGCGCCCGGAGACCGCCCAGGGCATCTTCACCAACTTCAAGGCCGTCCAGACCACTTCGCGCAAGAAGCCGCCGTTCGGCATCGCCCAGACGGGCAAGAGCTTCCGCAACGAGATCACCCCCGGCAACTTCATCTTCCGGACCCGCGAGTTCGAGCAGATGGAGATGGAGTTCTTCGTCAAGCCGGGCGAGGACGAGCAGTGGCACGAGTACTGGCTCCAGCAGCGCTGGGACTGGTACGTCGGCCTCGGCCTGCGCACCGAGAACATGCGCTTCTTCGAGCACCCGAAGGAGAAGCTCTCCCACTACGCCAAGCGCACGGTGGACATCGAGTACCGCTTCAACTTCGGTGGCAGCGAGTTCTCCGAGCTGGAGGGCGTCGCCAACCGCACCGACTACGACCTGCGGGTGCACAGCGAGGCCTCCGGCCAGGACCTGAAGTACTTCGACCAGGAGTCCGGCGAGCGGTACTTCCCGTACGTCATCGAGCCGGCGGCCGGCCTCAACCGCGCCATGCTGGCCTTCCTGATCGACGCCTACTTCGAGGACGAGGCGCCGAACGCCAAGGGCGTCATGGAGAAGCGCGTCGGCATGCGGCTCGACCCGCGCCTGGCCCCGGTCAAGGTCGCCGTCCTGCCGCTGTCGCGCAACGCCGAGCTGTCCCCGAAGGCCCGCGGCCTGGCCGCCGACCTGCGCACCGCGTGGAACGTCGAGTTCGACGACGCCGGCGCCATCGGCAAGCGCTACCGCCGCCAGGACGAGATCGGCACGCCGTTCTGCGTCACCGTCGACTTCGACACCCTTGAGGACAACGCGGTGACCGTCCGCGACCGCGACACCATGTCGCAGGAGCGCGTCTCGCTGGACCAGGTCAAGGCGTACCTGGGCGCGCGGCTGATCGGCTGCTAGCAGCCTCCGGCACGGCCCGGGAGCCCTCGTCCGCCCTGGTGGGGCGGACGGGGGCTCCTTGCTGTCCGGGACCGGGGTCGGGACCGGGGTCGGGGGCCGAGTGCCGGCCCAGGCCGTCCCCGGTCCGTCCCGCGGCCGTTTCCCGTGCGGCCGCCGCTACCGCCGTCCCCAGCGCGAGCGCGGGGCCGTGGGCGGGCGGGTCGGGAGGCCGGCGGTGCGCAGGGCCGCGAGCGTGGTGCGGTGGCGGGCCTCGTCGGCGAGCAGCGCGGCCAGCAGCTGCGCGTAGAGCCCGGAACTGCCGGCGCCGTCCAGGGCGGCGGCCAGCCGGACCACCTCGACGGGCGGGCGCAGGACGGCCAGCTCGCTCAGCAGGAGGGCGGCGAGCGCCGGCGGCAGCCCGGCCGCGAGGTCGGCGAGGTCGGCGGTGGAGCGGCCCGCGGCCTGGCGCAGCAGGGTCCTGACGTCGGCGGACCGGCCGTGCTGCTGGAGGCAGGCGGCCAGGGAGGTCAGCTCGGGCATCGGCGCGGACCCCCACTCCCAGAGCAGCGTCGCGCTGTCGGCGGCCAGCCCGGCCCGGTCCAGCGCGGAGAGCAGGCCGGGGACGGAGGCGGCCGGGTAGCCCCAGAAGGCGTGGAACACCTCGGCCGCCTCCTCGGCCAGGCCCAGTTCGCGCAACTCGGCGAGCACGGTGACGGAATGGTCGGGTGCGGACCGGGCGATGCTGCGGGCGAGGAGGAGCGAGCCGCCGGTCGGACCGTACCGGGCCAGCATGCCGACCAGCAGCGCGGCGTCGGAGGGGGTGAGGCGGGCGGCGGCCGCGTCTATCACCCCGGTGGCCTCGGCGAGGGAGCCGGCCCGGTGGAGGGCGGTGATCCGCTCGGTGAGAGCGCCGAGGTCGGGGCGGGCGGGCGCCGGCTGCTGCTGAGGTGGCTGCTGCTGTCGCGGTGGCTGCTGTGCGGGCTGCTGATGGGCCGGTGCCTGTTGATGCTGCGGTGGCGGCGGTGGCTGCTGCCGCTGTCTGATCCTGCTCTCCAACTCCTCCAGCTGGTCGCTGAGTTGGAGGCAGCGGGCGCCCAGGCCCTCGCGGAGCGTGCGGGCCTGGGCGAGCTGGCGCAGCAGCTCCCCGTCCGGCCGCTGGCGGCCCGGGGCGGCCCGGATCGCCTCGTTCAGGCGCCGTTCACGTTGGCCCGCGTAGCGGCTCGCACGGAGTAACTCGTCCAGTTCTGCGCGGAGTTCCTCGGCCTGTTGCTCGCCTTCCGGCCGCTGGCCTGCGGATTGTGCCGTCGGCCGCATGCGCATGATCGCCCCAACCTGTCCATCTGCACCCTGACTGTGTGACATCCTGGCGTCAGTATGTGGCGTGGGAGTTAAGAGTGCACGACCAGTCGTGTCCGAGTGGTGTCAAGGAGCGCGCAGACGGCGGTCGTTGCGAGAAGTGCGCCGGTCGCGCTCCGGAGGAGGGTCGCCTCGTAGTGCGGGCCGGGAGCGAGTGCCGCGACGGCGTATCCGACCAGCGCGCCC
Organism: Kitasatospora sp. NPDC041917; assembly: GCF_055589745.1. Lineage (NCBI taxonomy): Bacteria > Bacillati > Actinomycetota > Actinomycetes > Kitasatosporales > Streptomycetaceae > Kitasatospora > Kitasatospora sp. NPDC041917. Next base: position 143,958 of record NZ_JBVJBI010000006.1, read on the forward strand.
ACGAGCGCGGGCGGCAGGAGGAGCAGCGCGTCCCGGCGGACCGCCGCCCCGATCACCAGGAGCCCGGCCAGGGCGGAGAGTTCGGGCGTGCCGAAGGACTGCGCGTAGCGGATCGACAGGGCGGGGACGAGGAACAGCGCCAGTGCCCGGCCGACCGTCCCGGAGAGTGCGGCGGTGTACGGGCCGGGCCGCCCGCGCGGGATCCGGCGCGGAAGGGTGCGGGTGGCGACGAGCACCGCCAACGCGGCCGCGGCGGACGGGAGATGGTCCCCGAGCCGGGCGAGGTTGTAGAGCAGCGCGGTGTCGTACAGCACCAGCATCAGCTGGCCGTACGCCCACAGGTCGAGCGCGAAGCGGAACGGGCCGCGGGCGGGCTCGGCGTCCGCTTCGGGTTCGCGTCGGGCCAGCCGGGCGATCAGCGGCGGCGTGAGGCAGGCCGCGAGCACCCGCAGGACGAGGTCGTCCACGGTGTACGGGTTCCGCAGGTCCCACTCCACCGCGCAGAACGCCACCGTGTACGAGACGGCGGCGAGCGGGATCAACGGCGAGCGGGCCAACCGGACGTACAGCGCGCGGTCCAGCCGTCGGACGACGGCGACGAACGCCAGCAGCACCAGCGGCAGTTCGAGGAACGCCTGCACCCGGAGCACCGACGGCGCGAGGAGCTCCGGGGCCGGGAAGCGGGCGGCGAGGAAATCCAGGCGGGGCACGTCGAACCAGCCGGGCGGCAGGTGGCGGGCGATGAAGGAGACGTCCCCGTGGTGCACCCGGTTCACGTAGACCGCGACGAGTACCTGGTTGAGGTGGATCAGTGCGACGACGGCCGCCAGCAGCGGCTCCGGCCCGTACGTTCCTTCTCGCCGCGGGGGCCGGGCCTTCCGCCGCAACACCCCCGGCGCCAGGAACAGGGCGGCGGCGGCCGAGGCCACCACCGTCCCGTCCAGCAGCGGAGCGATCGCGCTCATGCGGCCAACCGCGCCCGCGCCTCCATCAGGGCGAAGCCGAGCAGGTTCAACCCGCGCCACTCGGCAGGCTGTTGGGCCCGGATGTCGTCGGCGGCGAGCCCGATGCCCCAGATCCGGTCCAGCGGGCTGGCCTCGACCAGCACCCGGTCGCCCGTGCCCAGGAGGTAGTCGCGCAGTGCCTCGTCCTGTCCGAACTTCGCGACGTTGCCCGCCACCACCAGCTCGAACCGGCCGGCCGTCCAGACCTTCTCGTCGAAGTCCTTGACCAGCCGCCCTAGCTTCTTCGCCTCGGCGGGGGTCCGGGCCGAGAGCACCCGCCGCGCGATCTCCTCGTCACCGAACATCCGGGCCTTGCCGGCCATCATCCAGTGCTCGGCGGAGGTGTAGGTGAGCCCGTCGACGGTGAACTCGCCGGGCCACCACTGGCTCAGGCACTCCTGTCGGGTGCCACCGCCCTTGCGCTCGGTGTGCCCCCAGAACATCACCCACTTCGGCCGCAGCCCGTCGGCCATCAGCGCGGTCAGCTCCTCGCGGCTGCGGACGGCGGCCAGGTCCCCCACGTGCATCTCGCTCATATCGTCAGTCTGACACAAAGGGGTGGTGGCCGCGAACCGTTTGACTGCGGCGCTCCTCGCGGGATCCCCGCCGTCAGCCCCTGGCCGCCAGCTCCAGGAAGCGCAGCCCGACGTCCGTCACCTCCTCCGCCGTCCACGCCTGCGCCGGCTCGCCGAGGCTGACCTCGGCCACGGCGAGGCCGGGGGCGGCGTCCTCCCAGTGGGGGACGAACCAGACGCCCTCCTGCTCGGCCAGGGCCAGATGGGCGGCGTTCAGGGCCTCGGCCGGGTGCGGGAGCCAGAGTCGGTACTCGTGAGTGGGCGGCACCTCGGGATACAGGCGGGCGCCGGGGAGCGCGGCCAGGGCCGGGGTGAGGGTGGACGCGGCGTGGCGGATCAGGCCGGGGATGCGCGGCAGGGCGGTGTCCAGGCCGTGGAGGGCGGCGATGGCGGCCGGCCACTGCTGGGAGAGCTGGCCGCCGTAGCGGTGGCGCCAGGTGCGGGCGTAGGAGGTGAGGGCGGCATCGCCGGCGAGGGCGGCCCCGCTGATCCCGCCGAGGTCCTTGTAGTAGGAGACGTAGACGCTGTCGGCGAGGGCGGCGATCTCGTCGAGCCGCTTGCCGAAGTGGACCGTGGTGTTCCAGAGCCGGGCGCCGTCGAAGTGCACCCGGGCGCCGGCCTCGCGGGCGGCGGCGACGAGGGCGGTCAGCTCCTCCCAGTCGGGGAGCAGGTAGCCGGGGTCGCGCAGGGGGAGTTCGACCGTCAGGGTGCCGAACGGCTCGCCCAGCGCGCCGAGTTCGCCGGGCGTCGGCTGGCGCTGCCCGGTGGTGGGCCAGAGGCCGCGCAGGCCGGTGAGCTGGGTGTAGGCGTGCCGCTCGTGCCGCTCGATGTGGCTGAGCGGGTGCAGGGCCACCGCCGTGTTGCCGGTGCGTTCGGCGTGGTGGCGCAGGGCCACCTGCTGGGCCATCGTCCCGGTGGGGAAGAAGACCGCGTCCTCCTTCCCGAGCAGTGCGGCGGTCCGTTCCTCCAGTTGCCGCACGGGACCGTCGCTGCCGTAGAAGTCGTGGGGGACGTCCAGGCCGTCCAGGGCGGAGAGTTGGGCGAGGCGCTCGCGGATGCTGAGGACGCGGTCGCCGGAGAGGAGGCGCTTGCAGGTCGTGCGGGCCGCGCGGCGCCGCTGGACCGCGCTCTGGTCATCGGTCATCCGGTGATTGTCGAACTCGTGACGCGGTCGGACCAACTGCTTTTCCCCAGGGCGGGGCGGGCGCCGGAAAGGCGGTCCGGGCCGGGGCTGTCGGGGCTGCCCGTCCGTGTCGCCCTCGTCAGGCCAACGGCCCTCCAGGTGGAGCCGGATGAGCGCGGCGTGGGAGAGCGGGCTGGTCGGGTCGGCGACGTCGCCGTTGGTGGTGTAGTCCAGGAGCACGACCTCGTCCTTCTCCCGGAGCCGCTCGACCAGATCGGCGGCGCGGTGTTCGAGGACCCAGCGGTAGGCCGGGAGGTAGATGCGGCGGCGGGCCGTCTCGTAGGGCAGGAGCCGGTCGCCGTGCAGGCCGGCCCGGTGGCCCTGGACGGGGCCGTACCGGCGCACCGTCCGCTTGAGGCCCTTCATCGAGGTGACGCGCAGCTTCGCGGGGTCGACGTCGGCGTCCCGGAAGACCTTGAGGGCCTGCCGGACGCCTTCCACGGACTCGCTGGTCACGCCGTCGCTCCAGGGGACCGGGATGCCGCCGTGCGGATGGAACGGGCTCAGCCGGACCCACGGGTCCGGCGCCCTGGAGGTGACGTCGATGATCTCCGCGCCGGGGAAGGCGGCCGTCCTCTCGGCCGGCGGCTGGCTCCTGCTGTTCTTCCAGGGCCCGGGTCGCTCGGGGCTCCGGCGGGAGCGGGCCCGGTGCGGCCGGAGCCCGGCGCGGCCGGGGCTCAGCGCGGACCGTAGTAGGCCGTGATCGGGGCCCGGGCCTCGTCGGGCAGGGCCGGGCCGTCCGTCGGCACCGGCCTCCAGGCGCCCGAGTCGGGGTTGAGCTCGACGAGCTGCTCGGTGGAGAGCGCGTACACGACCCGGCCGAGGCCGGAGCGGAGGATGCCTCCTTCGCACATGCCGCAGGGCTGGCAGCTGGTGTACATCGTGGTGCGCGCGGCGGTGCCGGGGGCCAGTTCGCGGGCGGCCCAGCGGGCGAGCTTCAGTTCGGGGTGGGCCGTGATGTCGTCGTCGCGCCGTACGGTGTTGTGGGCCTCGGCGAGGATCCCGCCGTCCGGGCCGGCGAGCAGGGAGCCGTAGGGGGCGTCGCCCAGGGTGATCGCGTGGGCGGCGATGGCGAGGGCGCGGCGCAGCAGGGCCCGGTCGGCGTCGGTGATCACACGGCCCTCCACCGGGTGGCCACGGTGGTGAGGTCCTGCCAGGCCCGCTGCGGCCGACGGGTTTCCTCCGGATCGCCGTGGTAGGGGTCGAGGACGACGGTCTCCGCGCCGAGATCGCGCAGGTGGCGGAGGTCGTCGAGGATCTGGTCGACGGTGCCGACGCCGGCGGGCCGCTCGGGGTCGTCGACCGGCGTGCCGGTGGGCCGCAGGGCGATGCGGGGCGCGAACCCCGGCATCGGGTGCTCGGCCAGGACCGACCGCATCCGGGCGAGGGGCAGCCGCAGCGGGTGCCAGGCGTCGCCGAACCGGCGTGCCCGCCGGAGCGCGGCCTCGCTGTGGCCGCCGACCCAGACCGGTACCGACCGGCGGTCGGACTCCTCGGCCCGGGCGTCGCGCAGGGTGCTCAGGTACTCGTCGGTCAGTCTGCCGCGCTCGCCGAACGGCACGCCGAGGGCGGCGAACTCCCGGCGGGCCCAGCCGACTCCCACGCCCAGGACGAACCGGCCGCCGCTGAGCCGGTCGAGGGTGTCCGTCATCCGCGCCACCAGCAGCGGGTTCCGGTAGGGCAGGATGAGCACGGTCGTGCCCAGCCGCAGGTTCGGGGCGACTCCGGCGAGCCAGGACAGCGTGGTGAAGGGCTCGTAGAAGGGTTCCGGGTACCGCTCGGCGACGTCCGGGGTCACCGCCACGTGGTCCGACACCATGAGGAGGTCGAAGCCGAGGCCCTCCGCGGTCCGGGCCCACTCGCGCAGCACGCCGGGGTCGGTTCCCGGGCCGAAGTTCGGTACGTTGACGCCAAGTTGCATGCTTCGAGGCTATCCCCGCGATCATGGCGGACGGAACGGGGTTCTCCCGCTGTGACCGGCGGATCGCCGTGGTTCTCCCGGTAGATTCGCGTCATGGCCGTGAATCTTGACGACACCGACTGGGCGATCATCGAGCAGCTGCAACGGGAGGCCCGCATCTCGCTCAGCGAGCTGGGACGGCGGGTGTCGCTGAGCGCGTCGGCGACCACGGAACGGGTGCGGAACTTGGAGTCGCTGGGCGTCATCACCGGCTACCGCGCGACGGTGGACCTGGCGAAGGTCGGCTACCCGGTGCTCGCCGTCGTCCGGCTGAAGTACCCGGGCAACCGGCACGAGCCGCTGCGGCGGCTGCTCGACGAGCGGCGGGAGATCCTGGAGTGCCTGCGCACCACCGGCGACGACTGCTACACCCTGAAGGTGGCGGCGACGTCCATGGAACACCTGGAAACCCTGGTGGACGAGCTGGCCGGCTTCGGCAGCACCACCACGAGCGTCGTCTACAGCCGGACACTGCCCCTGCGGGGACCCGGCCGGCCCTGACGCCGGCGGAGGTGCTCCCTCGATCGGGGGAGGCCGGCCATCCGCCGCGCGGCCAGACTGGCGATCGTGACCGGGAGCGGTTCCCGATCCCCACGATCCCACAGGAGTTGACCCGTGCGTCCTTCGCGTGTCCGCCACATGGCACTCGCCCTCGCCCTCTCGACCGCCGCGGCCGTCGGGGCGCTGACACCGCCCGCGGCGTCGGCCGCGTCCGCCGCTGCCCCGCCGGACGTCGTGCAGCAGGGCCTGAACGCGCTGGTGCGGACGGACGGGGTGCCCGCCGCGCTCGCGACCGTCCGGGACGGGCGGGGCCGGACCCGCGACTACACGGCAGGGGTGGGGGACCTGGCCACCGGCGCGAAGGTCCCCGTCGACGGGCAGGTGCGGATCGGCAGCAACACCAAGACCTTCACCGCCGTCGCCGTGCTCCAGCTGGTGGGGGAGGGGAAGGTCGACCTCGACGCCTTCGTCGACACCTACCTCCCCGGACTGGTCCGCGGCGAGGGAGGGGACGGACGCGGCATCACCGTCCGGCAGCTCCTCCAGCACACCAGCGGCCTGCCCGACTACGAGGGGCTGCTGGACGAAGCCTCCCTCCGGCACCGGTACTTCGAGCCCCGGGAGCTGCTGGACCTCGCCCTCGGGCAGAAGCCCGTCTCCGCGCCCGGGGAGAAGTTCGGCTACAGCAGCACCAACTACGTGCTGGCCGGACTGATCGTCCAGCGGGTGACCGGCCGGCCGCTCGCCGAGGAGATCGACCGGCGGATCGTCCGGCGCATCGGGCTGCGGCACACCTACTTCCCGGCCGCCGGCGACCGGACCATCCGGGAAGCCCACCCCAAGGGGTACCGCAAGGACTCCGCCGACGGGCCGCTGACCGACTTCACCGAGCTGGACCCGTCGGCGGGCTGGGCGGCCGGGCAGATGATCTCCACCAACGCGGACCTCGACCGCTTCTTCACCGAACTGCTGGTCCCGGACCGCCTGCTGCCCGCCGCCCAGCTCGCCCAGATGCGCACCACCGTCCCGGTCGGGGACAGCGGCATGGGCTCCGGGCTGGGCGTCTTCAGCCGGCCGCTCTCCTGCGGCGGGGTCTACTGGGGGCACGGCGGCGACATTCCGGGCTACGAGACCCGGGGCGGCGCCACCGACGACGGGCGCGCCGTGAACATCGCGGTGACCACCATTCCGGCCGACTACGCCGTCACCCGGCACCTGGAGGACGTGGTGGACGCCGCCCTGTGCCGCTGAGCCGGCCGCCGGGCCGCGAGCCGTCAGGAGCGGTAGTGGTTCCCCTCGTCGCCGATCACGCCGGTGCCGTGGTGGACCGAGATGCTGGAGTACGTCGCCCGCATGCGCGTGGCCTGGGCGGTCCGCTGCTGTTCGATCAGCAGGCCCTCGGCGTCGTCGAACTGGTGCCGGCGAGCGCGTTCCCGGAGCACCAGGAAGACCGTGGCACCGACGACCGTGCCGACGAGCACGAGCAGGAACACCAGGACGAGAGCCATGACGTCACCGTTCCCCCGGTTCGAGTGCGTCTGACTTTTATCTCACGGACGTTCGACGGCCGCACTCGAATCGTCCGAATTCGCCGTACGGCCGTGCGGGGCCTCAGGTGCGGGCGGGCTCGGCGTTCGCGCGCTCCGTGACCCGCGCCAGGACGCGGCCCGCGACGGCGAGGTCCTCGGTGGGCATCCCGGCGTACAGCCGCGCGGTGATCCCGGCGGACTCGGCGGTGGTGCGCTCGTACAGTCCGCGGCCGGCCGCCGTGAGGCGCAGCCGGGAGGACTCCGCCGGGTCCTGCTCCGACAGGCCGGCGGCCGTCAGTTCCCCGATCACGCCGTGGACCAGGGACTCGTCGGCCTTCGGCGAACCGGTGACTCGCGGACGAGCGCGTCCCGGGCGACGGAGCCGCCTTCGACCGCGACGACCCGGAGCGTCACGCTCTGGTGGAAGGTGGCTCCGTGGCGGTCCAGCACGTCCTCCAGGAGGGCGCGCGCCGCGTAGTGGGCCAGGGCGATGACCCGGCCGTTGACGGGGTGGGTGCGGCGGGCCCGTCGGCCGCGGAGGGTTCGGCGGGCGTGGCGGTGGCGGTGGCGGTGCTGGTCATGTCGGCTCCTCGTCGTTCTCGGCGTGCAGCGGATCAAGAGGTGCGTCGAGCAGGGCGGTCAGTTCGCGGGTGAACTCCCGTGCGCGGGGGCTGTCCTGACCGCCGAGCGGCTCCAGCAGCTGGTCCAGGAGGCCCTGGACCACCGTGCGCGGGGCGGCTCGGGCATGACTTTCGACAGATCCGCCGCAGCAACGGCTTTCGTAGGGTCGTGGGCATGCGGATGAGTGGGGCGGCGCTGCCCGTGGTGGTGGTGGTGTGTATCGGGCTGGGTGTCACGAGCCTCTGGTGGGCGCTGCCCGCGATCGGGGTCTCCTTCCTGGCCGGGCTGCGGATGGAGCGGGTACGGCCGGCGGCGGTGGTGTTCGGCGTCCTGGTGGCGGCCGGGGTGCTGGTGGTCGGCTCGGTGCCCTCCTGGATCGTTCTGGGCCTGCGGTTCGTCGCGCTCGCCGTGAGCACCGGGATGGGCCCGTGGCTGCTGGGCCGGTTCTGGCGGCAGTCGCAGGAGCTCGTGCGGGCCGGGTGGGAGCGGGCCGAGCGGCTGGAGCGCGAGCGGCAACTCGTCGCGGAGCAGGCCCGGTTGCGCGAACGGGCCCGGATCGCCCAGGACATGCACGACGCCCTCGGGCACGACCTCAGTCTGATCGCCCTGCGCGCCGGGGCCCTCAAGCTCGCCCCCGGCCTGGCCCCGCCCCACCGGGAGGCCGTCCAGGAGATCCGGGCGGGTGCGGCCGCCGCCGTCGACCGGCTCGGCGAGGTGATCGGCATCCTGCGCGACGGCGACGAGGGGGAGGGCGGCACTCCCACGGCCCACGGGCCGGCCGACGCGGACATCCCGCAGCTCGTCGCCGAGGCGGCCGCCGCCGGACTGGACGTCCGCTCGGAGATCAGCGGGGAGCCGGACGGGCTCCCGCGCGCCACCGAGCACGCCGCGTACCGGGTGGTGCAGGAGGCCATGACCAATGCCGCCAAGCACGCACCGCGAGCGTCCGTCACCGTGGAGGTGGCGTACTCGGACGACGGCGTCCGCCTGCGGGTGGCCAACGGCCCCGCGCCCGCGACTGTGCCCGCGCCCGCGACTGTGCCCGCGCCCGCGACTGTGCGCGTACCCGCGACTGTGCCCGTACCCGCGCCCGCCGCCCTCGGTGCGGCGTCGCCGGCACCCGCGTCAACCGCGCGCGGCGCAACGCCCACCGGAGCGTCCACCGGCACCCCCACCGCAGCTTCCGCCGCCGTGCCCGCCGCGCCGCCCACCGGCGGTCGCGGCCTGGTCGGGCTGGCTGAGCGGGTCCGGCTCGCGGGCGGCACCCTTGCCCACGGGGCCCGCGCGGACGGCGGGTTCGAGGTCGTGGCCGACCTGCCGCGCCGTGCCGCCGGGCCCGTCCCGCCGCTGCCCCCCGCTCCGCCGTCGCCGGTCCGCGAACTGCGGCAGGCACGGCGCAGGGTGGGCCGGACGCTGGCCGCCGTGGTGCTCGTCCCGCTGACGACGGCCGTGCTGCTCACCGTGGCGCTGCGAGTATGGACGCTCTACGTGGTCAGCCTGTCGGTGCTGGACCCGGGGGTCTTCGCCTCCCTCCAGGTGGGGCAGGAGCAGGCCTCGGTCGAGCGGCTGCTGCCGGGCCACCGGCTGCCGTACCGCCCGCCGAGCGGGCCGTCGACGCCGGCACCGCCGGCGGGAGAGGGGGTCTCGTGCACGTACTACGCCATCACCGCCCAGCTGTTCGTGGACCGGGCCGGCGACGCCTACCGGCTCTGCTTCCGGGACTCCCGGCTGGTCTCGCGTGATGTGCTCGTCTCCTGACCTCCCGTACGACCTCCTTCCCCGCACCACCTCCGTACCGAGCGACCGACAGGAGCCGCCGATGACCACCGCACCGATCCGGGTGCTGCTCGCCGACGACGAGCCCATGATCCGCGCGGGACTGCGCGCCGTGCTCACCACCGACCCGGGCATCGAGATCGTCGCCGAGACCGGGGACGGCCGGGAGGTCGTCGAACTGGTCCGGCGCCACCGGCCCGACGTCGCCGTGCTGGACATCCGGATGCCCGGGACGGACGGCATCACGGCGGCTGCCGAGATCCGTCGGAACGGCCTGGCCACCGGAGTACTCATGCTGACCACCTTCGGTGAGGACGACTACATCCTGCGCGCGCTCAGCGGCGGTGCGAACGGTTTCCTGATCAAGTCCGGCGAGCCCGAGGAACTGCTCGCCGGGGTGCACGCGGTGGCGGCAGGGGCGGCCTACCTCTCACCCAAGGTGGCCGCCCGGGTGGTCGCCCACCTGGCCGCCACCGGGGCCGGCCGCCCCGCCGACCGGCGTGCCGGCGCCCGGGAACAGGTGGCCGCCCTGACCAGCCGGGAACGGGACGTGCTGACGCTGATCGCCGCCGGGCTGTCCAACGGTCAGATCGCCCGTCGGCTGGGGGTGGTGGAAGGAACCGTGAAGGCCCATGTGAGCTCCATCCTGGCGAGGCTGGGTGTGGCCAACCGGGCGGCCGCCGCCGTCCTCGCCCACGAGGCCGGGCTGACCCTCGGCGCGACCTGCGCGGGCGGCCCGCGGGACTGAGCCCGCCGCGCCCGGTGCCGTGCCCCAGTCCGGTGCCGTGCCCCGGTCCGGTGCCGTGCCCCGGTCCGGTGCCGTGCCCCGGTCCGGTGCCGTGCCCCGGTCCGGTGCCGTGCCCCGGTCCGGTGCCGTGCCCCGGTTCGGTGTCGACGGTGTCGACGGTGCCGACAACAGCCGCCCGAGGACCGGCACCCCGGTCAGGGCCGTCACGGCGGTGGTGGCCGCCGGCCGCAGGGTGAGGACCGCGGCCGCCGTGACCGTGGCGCCGAGCGCGGCACCGGCGAGCACGTCGTGCGGGTAGTGCACCCCGGCCGCCACCCGCAGTGCGGTCGTGGCACCGCCGACGGGTATGACCAGCAGTGCCCAGCGCGGACGCAGCAGCACCAGCCCCGTCGCCAGCGCGACCGCCAGGGTGGCGTGGTTGCTGGGGAACGACCAGTCCCCCGGTGGTGGACACTCGGCGACCGCCGTGCCCGGCAACCCGGCCAGCGCCCGGCAGGGCCGCTCCTCGTCGAGGAGCACCTTCAGCACCTCGCTCGCCCCGTAGGCCAGCACCGTGCCGAGCCCGACCAGCGCCACCCCCGCGACCACCCCGGCGGCCCGCCGGGCCCGGGCCGTCCACCAGCAGAACGCCAGCAGCAGCCCCAGCACCAGCAGCCCGACCTCGGTGGCCGGCCCCGACAGCGAGGCCACCGCATGCGGGGCATCGTTGACGGCCTCCACCGTCCGCCGGTAGCCGTCGGCCGACCACCCGGCCGACACCCGAGCCGGCCCCGCCCCGCCGCCCCGCTCCGGCGCCAGCCATGCCACCGCCCCGGCCCCCGCGCCGAGCATGGCCGCGGCGAGGACGGGCCTGGGCCTGGCCGCGCCCCTTGTCGCGCCGGCCTTCCTCGCATTCCTGTCCGTGTACGTCATGGTCCGGACGGTAGAAGCCGAAGAGCCCTTTCCACCCGACCCGAAAGTCAAGCGGCGCCCCTGACGATGGTCAGGGTTGACAGCACGTCACACGCGCCGGCCACGTAGTCTGCGCCCATGCCGAATCCGTCCCCGCCGGCCGTCCCCACCCGCTTCGGGGGTGCCCCCGACCGCGTCGCGCTCGTCCTCCCCGGTGTCGGGTACACACCCGCCAGACCCCTCCTCCACTTCGCCCGCGCGGTGCTCCTCCGGCACGGTTGGACCGTCCAGGAACTGTGGTGGCAACTTCCCGACGGGTTCAGCGAGTTCGAGCCCAAGGAGCGGATCGCCTGGGTCGAGCGGCAGGCCGCCCGGGCCGTCGACGCCGAGCACGGCGCCTGCCGCCTGGTCGTCGGCAAGTCCCTCGGCTCCTTCGCCGCTTCGGTCGCCGCCGACCGGGACCTCCCGGCGGCCTGGCTGACCCCGGTCCTGACCGTCGACCACGTGGTCCGTGCTCTCCACCGCACCGGGGCGCCGACCCTGCTCGTCGGCGGCGCCGCCGACAGGCTGTGGAGCCGCCCGACCGCCGACGCGACCGGCCACGAGGTCCTCGAACTGCCCGCCGCCGACCACGGCCTCGAACTGCCCGACGACCCCGTGGGTTCGATCGACGCCCTGCGGCAGGTCACCTCCCGGCTGGACCGCTTCGTCGCGGCCCTGGACGCGGGACGGTAGCCCGCCTTCGGAGCGGTCGGTCCCGACACGTCCGGGAGGCCCGACGCGGTCGGTGCTCCCGGACGCCCGCTCATCGGGAGGCGGTTGGCCGACCCGGCATTGAGCCGAGGCGACGGCGTCGAGGCGACCGAACTGCCGGTCGGGGGTCCGGCAGGCGGCCCCGGGCACGGCATCGGAGCGCCGGACGCGGAGCAGCCGGTCGAGCAGGTCGGCCGGCGTGTCCGGCACGTCCCGTGGTGCGCCGACCCGGATCAGTGCGGGTGGTGCCTCGACCTGGCCGGCGCGCCGGTCGCACGGCTCGCGGAGCCGTGCGAGGAGAGGAATGCGCGCGGAGCGGTGGATTCGTTCTCAGGGATCAGGAGCGTGAGGAGCGCGCAGGAGTCGAGGTGGATCAACGGTCCTCCTCCCGCATGGTGAGCAGGGCGTCGGCGAACGGGGACTCCGGCTGTCGTGGGCCCCACGGCACGGCGGGCGTGCGGCGCGGCCACGAGGGTGGCGGCCGGGCGGACGGCCAGCAGCGCGAGGGCGGACCAGGGCAGGGCGGTCGGGCGGACGTGGTCGAGGAGGAGGCCGCCGGCCAGGCCGCCGGTGGCGATGCCGACGTGCCAGCAGGTGACGAGCAGCGACTGGGCGATGCCCCCGGCCGGGCCGGCCCGGGAGCGCCGACGGCCCCGCGGCCGGTGATACCGATCGCGGGGCCGTTTCGCCGTCGCCGTCGCCGTCGCCGGGGCCAGGGTGGCCCCGCAGGCCGGGGTTCAGCCGATGGAGCGGGGGAGACGGGTGGTCAGGTAGAGGATGGTGAAGGAGCCGAGGAACTGGATGCCCAGGCACAGGGCGAGGGCGCGGTCCATGCCGAGGACGGGGGAGAGGGAGAGGTAGAGGGTGCCGAGGGTGGCGACGCCGAGGGCGAGGCTGGACTGCTGCCCGGTGGCGAGGACGCCGCTGCCGACGCCGGCCCGGGCGGCGGGCACCGTGGAGAGGACGACCCGGAACAGCGGGGTGCCGATCAGGCCCTGCCCGATGCCGGCGAGGGCGACGCCCGGGGCCATCCGCAGCGGGGAGAAGTGCGACCAGTCGGCCAGGACGGTCAGGGCGAGGGTGGCGAGGCCGGTGGCCTGGACGACGGCACCGGCGCTGAGCACCCGGCTGCCCCAGCGGCCGATCAGCCGCGGGCCGGCCAGCGAGGCGCAGAAGTAGCCGACGGCCATCGGGACGAGCGCCCAGCCGGCCGCGACCGGGCCGAGCCCGAGGCCCTGTTGGAGGGCGACCGCGATGACGAACATGAAGCCGCCGAAGCCCGCGAAGTAGGGGAGCGCGATGCCGAGGCCGCGTCGCATCTCCGGGATGCGCAGCAGGGACGGCGGCACCAGCGGGGTGTCCCCGCGCCGCTCGGCGCGGCGTTCGACGGTACCGAAAGCGACGGCGAGGACGGGGAACAGGGCCAGCAGCACCCAGGACCAGAGCGGCCAGCCGGCGGCACGGCCCTCCATCAGCGGGATGAGCAGGGAGAGCAGCGTGGCGGTGAGCAGGACGGTGCCGGGGACGTCGACCCGGGCGGCCGTGGCGGCCCTGTTCTCCGGGACGTAGCGGACCGCGAGCACCACGGCGAGCAGCGCGAACGGCACGTTCAGCAGGAACACCGAGCGCCAGCCGGTGCCGAACAGGTCGGCGGCGACCAGCATGCCGCCGAGCACCTGCCCGATCACCACCGAGATCCCACCGACCGCGCCGTAGACGCTGAGCGCGCGGCCGCGCCGGGCGCCCTCGGTGGCGGCGGTGATGGTGCCGAGCACCTGCGGGATCAGCAGTGCGGCCGAGGCGCCCTGGGCGGCCCGGGCGGCGACCAGGGACCACGCGCCGGGGGCGAGGCCGCAGGCCAGTGAGGTGAGGGCGAAGGCGACGGCGCCGACGACGAAGAGCCGGCGGCGGCCGTAGTTGTCGCCGAGGCGTCCGCCGAGGACGAGCAGCACGGCGAAGGCGATGCCGTAGCCGGCGGCGACCAGTTCGAGGACGGCGGGCCCGGCGGCCAGGTCGTGGTCGATGGTGGGCAGGGCGACGTTGACGATGAAGAAGTCGAGCATCGGCAGGAAGGCGCCGAGCAGGACGGTGACCAGCCCGGCGGTGCCGAGGGTGGCGGCGGGGCCGGTGGGAGTGGTGGCGGGGCCGTCCGGTCCTGGGGCGGAGGTACGGGCGGCCGCGGTGCCGGGGGTGGTGGCGGGGGTGGCGGTGCGGCTCGATGCGGGGGCGGCGGCGAGTTGTCGGGTCACGGGTCCTACGATCCGCCGGGTCGTACCCTGGTACCAGAGTGTGGTTATCCGGGTATAAGAAGTACCTGGCAACAGGCTGACTGCTGTCGCATGCTGGGGAGCATGAGCCTCGCCACACCTCCCGCGCAAGCCCGCACCGGTTCGGCCGGTCCGCGCCCGGCCACTCCCGACGAAGCCCGCCGGCACGAGCTGGCCGCGTTCCTGCGCAGCCGCCGCGAGCGCCTGACGCCCGAGCAGGTGGGCCTGCCGATGACCGGGCGCCGCCGGACGCCGGGGCTGCGCCGGGAGGAGGTCGCGCAGCTCGCCGCGGTCGGGGTGACCTGGTACACGTGGTTGGAGCAGGGGCGGGACATCCAGGTGTCCACCCAGGTGCTGGACTCGGTGGCCCGGGCGCTGCTGCTGGACCCGAGCGAGCGGGCCCACCTGTTCACCCTGGCCGGCACGGACGACCCGGTGCCGGTGAGGGAGTGCCCCTCGGTGACCCCGAGCGTGCGGCTGCTGCTGGAGCGGCTGGCGCCGTACCCGGCGGTGGTGCTCAACTCCCGCTACGACGTGCTGGCGCACAACGCCCAGTACACCGCGATCGTCGGTGACCTCGACCGGCTGGCCCCGGAGGACCGGAACCTGATGTGGATGGCGTTCACGCCCTCGCAGTTCCGCGACGTGCTGATCGACTACCGCACCGAGCGCCTCGGCATGGTGGCCCGGTTCCGCTCGGCGATGGCCGACCACAGCTCGGAGCCGGCCTGGAAGGCGCTGGTGGCCCGGGTGCTCAAGGCCTCGCCGGACTTCGCGGAGCTCTGGCAGCGGCACGACGTGATGCGGCCGGGCAACGGGATCAAGCGGTTCCAGGTGCCGGGGGTCGGGCTGTTGCGCTGCGAGTACACCAACTTCTGGCTCAGTCCGCAGCTGGGGACACGGATGATCACGTACACCCCGCTGGACGACGGGACCCGCGCGCTGATGGACGAGCTGCCGACGCCCTAGGCGGTCCGCAGTGCCGCGTCCCGGCCGAGCCACAGGCACACCACGGCGAGCGGCAGTTCGATGCAGGTGGCCATGACCAGCGCGGCGAGCATCGGGAGGCCCGGCCCGGCGCAGGCGATGTCGGCCAGGGCGTCCCCGGCGAGCAGCAGGGCCACCGCCGCGCCGGCCCAGAGCGCGGCGGGGCTGCGCCGGCGCAGCAGCGCGTCCAGCGAGAGCAGGGCGGCGAACTCGGTGAGGTCGAGCACGACCCAGGGGGTCTCGTGGCAGACGGCGAGGACCGCCAGCCAGGGCAGCAGCGCGACCGCGGCCATGACCGGGAGCCGGCCGAGGCGCGCGGGCGGGGCGTACGAGGAGGTGGGGCGGACGGAGAGGACGGCGGTACTCATGCGATGCCCCGCACCCGCTCCAGCGGCAGCCGCTCGGCCGTCCCGCCCGCCGAGTGTTCGACCCGCACCGCGTCGAACGGGCCCTCGGCCCAGGCGATCCAGAACCGGTCGGCCACCACGGCCACCTCGGCCGTCGACCGCGCCCGGCGGAACGGCCGCCGCCCGGTGAACACCACCGCGGGTGCGACGCCGTCGGCCGCCAGCCGGCCCCAGGCCAGCACGTACCGGTTCCGCCCGGTGGACGGGCAGTGCCGGGCCCCGCGCAGCAGGTGCGGGGTGAGCCGGGCGGCGACCAGGACGTCGGTCAACTCCCCGTACTGGTACAGCTCCAGCGCGGCCCGGCCGCGGCCGGACCCGGCGCTGCGGACCGACCAGGGCCCGGCCCCGGCCGGCAGCGCCCCCTCCGGCGCTGCGGAGGCACCTCCGGGACCGGGCCGCCCGTTCGGCGCAGTGGCGGAGTGCGATGCGGTGCTCGTCATGCCCTCAAGCCTTCCGCCGGGACCCCGGTCCTGTCGGTGGTGCTCCACACCGAATCGGGGGTGTATCCAGCTACACCCCCACCCGGCACCCCCCTTCATGGCGGCCCGTGATCATCGGGCCCTACGCTGTTCGGCATGTCCTCCACCACGTTGCGCCGAGCGCTCGTCAGGAGCCTCCGGCGCCCACCGTGGTCGCCCGAGGTCTGGCGGGACGTCCGCTTCACCGCCGCCGGAATACCCATGGCGCTGCCGGTCTGGCTGGCCGTCACCGAGTCGACGCTGCTCTTCCCGGTGCTCGCCGCCGTCCTGCTCTGCGCCCGCCCGCTGACCGCCCTCCAACGCGGCCGGCTGCGCGCCCTGCACGGGGTGGAGGTGCCGCCGCTGCGCCCGCCGACGGGGCGTCAGGCCTGGCTGCTGGGGATGACCTGGCGCCAGGCCCTCCACCACCTGGTGGCCGGTCCGCTGCTGGCGGCGGGCGCGTTGGCGGTGCTGTACGCCTGGGCGGCCGCCGTGGTGCTGGCCACCGTGTACGGCTGGATGTGGCTGCTGCCCGCCGGCACGGCGGTGCGCTCCGGCCTGGCCGGGGAGGACGTCCTGGTCACCCTCGGTGGGTTGCTGCTGCTGGCGGTCCTCCCGCCGGCGGGCACCCAGCTGGCCCGGCTGGAGGTGTGGGTGGCCCGGCGGCTGCTCGGCCCGGACCGGGCGGAGGCGCTGGAGCGGCGGGTCGAGGAGATCGCCGAGAGCCGGGCCGGGCTGGTCGACGCGGTGGACGCCGAGCGCCGCCGCATCGAGCGGGACCTGCACGACGGCGCCCAGCAGCGGCTCACCTCCCTCGCGATGAACCTGGGCCTGGCCCGGCGCACCCTCAAGGACGTGCCGCCCGAGGTGATGCAGGTGATCGTCGACGCGCACGAGGAGGCCCAGGCGGCCATCGACGAGCTGCGCGACCTGGTCCGCGGCCTGCACCCGGCCGTCCTGGAGGACCGCGGCCTGGACGCGGCGCTGTCCGGCATCGCCGCCCGCGCCCCGCTGCCGGTGCGCCTGGACGTGGCACTCTCCGAGCAGGTCGCCCCGACCGTGGAGGCGGTCGCCTACTTCACCGTCTCCGAGGCGCTCACCAACGTGGCCAAGCACGCCAGGGCCCACCGGGTCGACCTCTCGGTGCGGACGGCCGGCGGCCGGCTGCGGCTGGTCATCAGCGACGACGGCGTCGGCGGCGCGGACCCCTCGCGCGGCACCGGGCTCACCGGGCTGCGCAAGCGCGCCGCCTCGGTCGACGGCACGCTGTCCGTTCTCAGCCCCCTCGGGGGCCCCACCACCATCACCGTGGAGTTGCCGTGCGTGCTGTGATCGCCGAGGACTCGGTCCTGCTGAGGGTCGGCCTGGTCAAGGTCCTGGAGGCGGTGGGCTTCGAGGTCGTGGCCGCCGTCGGGGACGCCACCGAACTGCTGGCCGCCGTCGAGGAGCACCGCCCGAAGGTGGTGGTGGCCGACGTCCGGATGCCCCCGGGCTTCAGCGACGAGGGGGTGAAGGCGGCGATGGTGATCCGCCGGCAGTGGCCGGACACCGCCGTCCTGCTGCTCTCCCAGTTCGTGGAGGAGCGCTACGCCGCGGACCTGCTGGCGACCAACACCAGCGGCGTCGGCTACCTGCTCAAGCAGCGGGTGGCCAATGTCGACGACTTCGTGGACGCGCTCCAGCGGGTCGCCGAGGGCGGCACCGCGCTGGACCCGGAGGTGGTCGCCCAGCTGCTGGTGCGCCGCCACCGGGACCCGCTGGAGAAGCTGACCCCGCGCGAGCGCGACGTGCTCGCCCTGATGGCGGAGGGCCGTTCCAACGCCGCGATCGCGGGCTCGCTGGTGGTCAGCGACAGTGCGGTGGCCAAGCACATCAACTCGATCTTCACCAAGCTCGACCTGCCGCCGGTCGCGGACAGCCACCGCCGGGTGATGGCGGTGCTGCGCTTCCTGGAGGTCGGGTAGCGGTGAAGGGGACGAAAGGTTGGCGGGTCACCGGGACGGTCGTGATCGTGCTGGTCATGCTGGGGGCCGGACTGCAGACCTGGTCGATGGCGGTGCAGCAGCGGACCAGCACCAGCCGACCGTACGACGTGGCGATCCACCGGCTCCAGTTGGAGACCGGCAACGCCTCGGTCAGGGTGCGGGCCGGCCGGGAGGGCCACGTGGTGGTCCGGCAGAGCCTGGACTGGCTGGTGCGCAAACCGGTGGTGTCCACCGTCTTCGACGGCGACGTGCTGACGGTCGGGATGCACTGTCGGCTGGTCCTGCCGTTCGTGGACGTCGGCTGCGGCGCCGAGATCGAACTGGAGGTGCCGGCGGCGACCGAGGTGTCCGGCTCGGTGGGCTCCGGCTCCGTCCAGGTGGAGGGGCTGAGCGGGGACGTGCGGATGGAGCTGACCTCCGGCCAGCTGGTGCTGTTCGACACCTCCGGGAACGTGTCCGCGCACGCCACCTCCGGTCAGGTGCGGGGCACCAACCTGAGCACCCGGCGGGTGACGGCGCGGGTCGGCTCGGGTTCGGTGCAGCTGGGCTTCGCGAAGGCCCCGCGCGAGGTGGACGCCACGGCCACCTCCGGCTCGGTGGAGCTGGCCCTGCCGGGGGGCAGCCGGTACGCGGTCTCCAGTGAGATCGGCAGCGGCAATGGCCGGATCGACACGGGGCTGGTGGACTCGTCGAGCCCGAACCGGCTGCACGCCGCGGTCACCTCCGGGTCGATCACCGTCGTCCCGGCGAGCTCGGAGCCGCCGGAGCCCGCGGAACCGGCGGACCCGGCGGAGCCCGCGCAGTCCGCGGCGCCGTCGGTGCCGCCGTCGGCTCCGTAGCGGGAGCGCCTCGGAGCGGGTGGCGGCCGCTCACCCGGGCGGCGGACGGGTGGGGGACAATGGAGAGTCCCGTCCCCATCACCCGAGGTCAGCCGCGCATGACAGCCACGCCCGCACCCACCGCGTCCGACACCGCGTTCGCGCCGCTCGACATCGGCCCGATCCGGGTGTGGCCGCCCGTCGTGCTGGCGCCGATGGCCGGCATCACCAACGCGCCGTTCCGCACCCTGTGCCGTGAGCAGAGCGGCGGCCGGGGCCTGTACGTCTCGGAGATGATCACCACCCGGGCGCTGGTCGAGCGCAACGCCAAGACCATGCAGCTGATCACGTTCGACCCGAGCGAGAAGCCGCGCTCCATCCAGCTGTACGGGGTGGACCCGGTGACCGTCGGCAAGGCCGCCCGGATGATCTCCGACGAGGGCCTGGCCGACCACATCGACCTCAACTTCGGCTGCCCCGTCCCCAAGGTCACCCGCAAGGGCGGCGGCTCGGCGCTGCCGTACAAGCGCAACCTGCTGCGCGAGATCCTGCGCGAGGCCGTCGCCAACGCCGGCGACCTGCCGGTGACCATGAAGATGCGCAAGGGCATCGACGACGACCACCTCACCTACCTGGACGCCGGCCGGATCGGCGCGGAGGAGGGCGTGGCGGCGATCGCCCTGCACGGGCGCACCGCCGCCCAGCACTACGGCGGGACGGCCGACTGGTCGGCGATCGCCCGGCTGCGCGAGTCCGTCCCGGCGCACATCCCGGTGCTGGGCAACGGCGACATCTGGTCGGCCGACGACGCGCTGCGGATGATGCGCGAGACCGGCTGCGACGGCGTGGTGGTGGGCCGCGGCTGCCTGGGCCGGCCGTGGCTGTTCAGGGACCTGGTCGCGATCTTCGAGGGCGACGTGGACTACGCCCGCCCCGACTTCGGCTACGTGGCCGCGGCGATGGTGCGGCACGCGCAACTGCTCGGCGAGTGGCTGGGCGACGAGGCGCGCGGCGTGATCGACTTCCGCAAGCACGTCGCCTGGTACACCAAGGGCTTCTCGGTCGGCTCGGAGCTGCGGGTGAAGCTGGCCGGCTCCTCCTCGTTGGCCGAACTGGCCGAAACCCTCTCCCAGGTGGAGCAGTCCCAGGGCTGGCCGGACGGTGCGGACGGCCCGCGCGGACGGACCAGCGGCAACAACCGGGTGGTCCTGCCGGAGGGCTGGTTGGACGATCCGTATGACTGCGCCCGACCGGGCGTGGACGCCGAATCGGACACCTCTGGCGGATGATCTGTACGGACCGGCAAAAATGGCCCCATGGGGCCGACTGCCACTAGGTCGCAGCCCTCTTGTCCATCCTGGACAAGAGGGCTCCTTTTCGTCGTCCGAATGTCACGGAGAGAGCACATTTCTGGACGGTGTGCGACGATCGGCGGAGTCGCTCTACGTTCGACCCGTGAGATGCGCTGGTGACGCTTGCCACACGCGGTGGGGGCTGACGGCCGGTCAGTGGACGAAATGGACAGGTCGGCTGTGAATCGCTTCCCGAAGTCGGTCGGCCGGTGATCGGGCGATCCGGGTGCAGGAAATCAAGCCGGGGCAACGCCATCGACCCGCGGTCGCTACCGTGCGTCCGGATCGTACGATCTTCGGGTTTGCTTGTGTTCAAGAGTTGAATGCCTGCTCGCGTCAGGCGGACGATTTCACCAACAGAGGTGAACGCCTTTATGTGCTTTCGATCTAGCGGGTTACCGCTGGGTACCAGCCTCGGGTGGCCTATTCAGGGCAGAGAAGTGCCTTCGAAATGGGTATGTTCTCCGGCGTCAGGGCAACCGCGTACGAGGAGACCGACCCGTGCCGTCCCAGCAGAAGTTTGTTTACTCCTTCACCGAAGGAAACAAGGACCTCAAGGACCTTCTCGGCGGCAAGGGCGCGAACCTGGCCGAGATGACCAACCTGGGCCTCCCCGTCCCTCCGGGGTTCACCATCACCACCGAGGCCTGCAAGGTCTTCCTGGAGACCGGCAGCGAGCCGTCCTCCCTGCACGAGGAGATCAGCGCCCACCTGGACGCCCTCGAAGAGCGGATGGGCAAGAAGCTCGGCCAGGCCGACAACCCCCTCCTGGTCTCGGTGCGCTCCGGCGCGAAGTTCTCCATGCCCGGCATGATGGACACCGTCCTCAACATCGGCCTCTCCGACGTCTCGGTGGCCGGCCTCGTCGCCCAGTCCGGCAACGAGCGCTTCGCCTGGGACTCCTACCGCCGCCTGGTCCAGATGTTCGGCAAGACCGTGCTGGGCGTCGACGGCGAGCTGTTCGAGGAGGCCCTGGACGAGGCCAAGCACGCCAAGGGCACCGTCAACGACCTGGACCTGGACGCCGCCGACCTCCGGGGCCTGGTCGAGGTGTTCAAGGGCATCGTCGAGCGCGAGACCGGCCGGGCCTTCCCGCAGGACCCGCGCGAGCAGATGGACCTCGCGATCCACGCCGTCTTCCACTCCTGGAACGGCGACCGCGCCCGGCTGTACCGCCGCCAGGAGCGCATCCCGAACGACCTGGGCACCGCGGTCAACGTCTGCAGCATGGTCTTCGGCAACCTCGGCGAGGACTCCGGCACCGGCGTCGCCTTCACCCGCGACCCCTCCACCGGTACCCAGGGCGTCTACGGCGACTACCTGTCCAACGCCCAGGGCGAGGACGTCGTCGCCGGCATCCGCAACACCCTGCCGCTTTCCGAGCTGGAGAAGCTCGACAAGAAGTCGTACGACGAGCTGATGGCGATCATGCAGAAGCTCGAGAACCACTACCGCGACCTCTGCGACATCGAGTTCACCATCGAGCGCGGCAAGCTCTGGATGCTGCAGACCCGCGTGGGCAAGCGCACCGCCGCTGCCGCCTTCCGGATCGCCGTCCAGCTGGTCGACCAGGGTCTGATCGACCTGGACGAGGCCCTGATGCGGGTCACCGGCGGCCAGCTCTCGCAGCTGATGTTCCCCCGCTTCGCCCCCGACTCCGAGTCGCAGCAGATCGCCAGGGGCCTGGCCGCCTCGCCCGGCGCCGCGATCGGCAAGGTCGTCTTCGACTCGTACACCGCCGTCAAGTGGTCCCGCTCCGGCGAGAAGGTCATCCTGGTCCGCCGCGAGACCAACCCGGACGACCTGGACGGCATGATCGCCGCCGAGGGCATCCTCACCTCGCGCGGCGGCAAGACCTCGCACGCCGCCGTCGTCGCCCGCGGCATGGGCAAGACCTGTGTCTGCGGCGCCGAGGAGCTGGAGGTCGACACCAAGCGCCGCCGGATGACCACCGCCGACGGCCTGGTGCTGGAGGAGGGCGACGTCGTCTCGATCGACGGCGCGACCGGCAAGGTCTACCTCGGCGAGGTACCCGTGCTCCCCTCCGCGGTGGTGGAGTACTTCGAGGGCACCCTGCACGCCGGCGCCGACGTCCAGGGCGGTCTGGTCCAGGCCGTGCACCGGCTGATGTCCCACGCCGACGGCCGCCGCCGCCTCGCGGTGCGCGCCAACGCCGACAACGCCGAGGACGGCTCGCGCGCCCGCCGCTACGGCGCCCAGGGCATCGGCCTGTGCCGCACCGAGCACATGTTCCTCGGTGAGGAGCGCCGCAAGGAGGTCGAGCACCTGATCCTGGCGGACAACGACAAGGACCGCGAGGCCGCGCTCTCCACCCTGCTGCCGCTGCAGAAGGGCGACTTCCTGGAGCTCTTCCAGGCGATGGACGGCCTGCCCGTCACCGTCCGCCTGCTCGACCCGCCGCTGCACGAGTTCCTGCCGGACATCACCGAGCTGTCGGTGCGCGTCGCCCTCGCCGAGGCCCGCAAGGACCCGAACGAGAACGACCTGCGCCTGCTCCAGGCGGTGCACAAGCTGCACGAGCAGAACCCGATGCTCGGCCTGCGCGGTGTGCGCCTCGGCCTGGTCATCCCCGGCCTGTTCGGCATGCAGGTCCGGGCCATCGCCGAGGCCGCCGCCGAGCGCAAGCTGGCCGGGGCGGACCCGCGTCCCGAGGTGATGATCCCGCTGGTCGGCACCGTCCAGGAGCTGGAGCTGGTCCGCGACGAGTGCGAGCGGGTGCTCGCCGAGGTCGCCCGGTCCACCGGAGTCCAGCTGGACATCAAGCTCGGCACCATGATCGAGCTGCCGCGCGCCGCGGTGACCGCCGGGCAGATCGCCGAGGCCGCCGAGTTCTTCTCCTTCGGCACCAACGACCTGACCCAGACGGTCTGGGGCTTCTCCCGGGACGACGTGGAGGCCTCGTTCTTCACCGCCTACCTGGAGAAGGGCATCTTCGGGGTCTCCCCGTTCGAGACCATCGACCGCGACGGCGTCGGCTCGCTGGTCAAGCACGCCGTCGAGGCCGGCCGGGCCACCCGCCCCGACCTCAAGCTCGGCGTCTGCGGCGAGCACGGCGGCGACCCGGACTCGGTCCACTTCTTCCACGAGGTGGGGCTGGACTACGTCTCCTGCTCCCCCTTCCGGATCCCGGTGGCGCGCCTGGAGGCCGGCCGCGCCGCCATCGAGTCGGCGGGCAGCGACTCGCGCTGAGGAGGGTAGGCATCCCCTCCGCACGCGCGGGTACGACTGACCGCTCTCCCTCCCGTCGGGAGGGCGTACACCGGAGCTCGGCGCAGGAGAACCGGCGTACGTGACACGGCCGGGCGGGAACGGACAACGGCGTCCGTTCCCGCCCGGCCGTACGTTTTGTGCGCCCGGGCCGCCGCGCCGGCCGGTGTGGCGGCGGCCACGTGTGCGGTTCCCCCGGAGCGGCCCGGCCGCCTGCCAAGCTGGACCGCATGACCAACCGCAAAAACCCGCTCGTCGTCGTGGCCGTGCTGATCCTGGCGCTCCTGGCCGGGGCCGGGTACCTCCTCGCCAACCGGGGGAGCAGCCACCCCAAGGCCGCCGCGAGCGCCACCGGGAGTGCCGGCGCGGCCGCCGGCACCGGTGCCACGACGTCAGGGTCCGCGGCGCCCAAGCCCTCGGCCCCCAAGCCGACCCCGCCCGCCGGGGGCGCCGGCAGCACCCCGGCCCCGGCCGGGTCCTGGGTCCCGACCGACCCGGCCATGGCCGACGTCTGCCGCACCAAGCTCCCCGGCCAGGCCCAGGACACCCTCGGTCTGATCGCCAAGGGCGGGCCCTACCCGTACAACCGCGACGGCATCGTCTTCGAGAACCGGGAGAGCCGCCTCCCCAAGAAGACCGGCGGCTACTACCACGAGTACACCGTGGTCACCCCGGGCTCCAACGACCGCGGCACCCGCCGGGTGGTGACCGGCGACTCCGGCGAGCAGTACTGGTCCGCCGACCACTACGCCACCTTCCAGGAGATCGACTCCCGCTGCTGAACGGGGCCGGCCGGGCCGCCCGCACCGCGTCGGCGGCCCGCCTCACCGCGCGGGCCCGCCTCACCGCGCCCGCCGCCAGGTGATCCGGGGGTGCGGTGCGTGCGGGCCGGTGGTGACCAGGGCCGTCAGCTCGTGGAGCACCGGGGCCGGGTCGCGGCGGAGCTGGGCCGGGGTGGTGCGCACCACCGGGAGGCCGGCGGCGGTGAGGCGGTTGGCGCGGGCCAGCCCCCGTTCGTGCTCGGCCGGGCGCAGGTGCCAGGCGCGGGAGTCGATCTCCAGGGCCACGCAGGCGTGCGGCCAGTAGGCGTCCGGGACGGCGAGGAAGCGGCCGTCCAGGAAGAGCACCGGGTTCCACAGCGGGTCCGGCAGCCCGGCGTGCGCCAGCAGTTCGCGGGCCTCGCCCTCCACCACCGACCGCACCCCGACCGTCAGCTCCTCCACCACCCCGGCCACCTGGGGCAGCCCGAGCGCACCCGGGCGGGACAGCAACTGGTCGAGCAGTTCGCCGAGTTCGCAGTGCCGCCGCTGGACGGCCTCCGCGCACAGCGCCCGGAACCGGCGCTGCCCGGTCTCCCTCGGCGCGAGGTCCGCCAGGGCCCGGGCGACCGTGGTGCTCCACAGTCCGTCGGCGCGCTCGAAGCCGCCCGGCATCGCCCCGGAGGCTCGGTGGATCCGGACGAACTCCCGGTCCCCGACCCGTCGTTGGCCGGGGATCAGGATGTCGACCGCGTTCAGGTCGGACGGGTGGCCGGCGCTCGGCAGTCCGGCCTCGGCCAGGACCGCCAGGCCGGTCAGCAGCACCTCCCCGGTCCGTGGTTCGCGTCCCTTCGGCGTCGCGTACGCCAGGGCGGCCCGCAGCCTCTGATGGAACGTCAGTCTTCCGCTCTGCAGGCAGATCACCCGGGGCAGCACCTGCTGCCACGGCCCGCCCGGCCGCAGCCGGTGGGCGATGGTGCCGGAGGGCACCCCGAGCCGGCGCAGCTGCGCGCGGGTGGCGATGTGCTGCTGGTCGGCGCCGAGCAGGGCGACCGGATCGAGGGGATTCGCGCGGGTCATGCCCCGGTGCCTGCCCGCCGGAATCGGAGGTATGCGAAACATCCCCCGTCGGTGGGGCCGGCGGTCACGGGTGTTGACGCGACGGCGGCCGAGCCGCTCAGCTGGATGCCATATGACCATTCCATTCACGCACGCCGGCCCCGCGCTGGACGCGCTCCTCGGCCTCCGCACGGGCGACGCCCTCGGAGCCCAGTTCTTCGTCCCGGAGACCGCCCGGACCCACCTCGCCGCCCGCACCGAACCGCCCGGCCCCTGGCCCTGGACCGACGACACCGAGATGGCCTGCTCGGTCCACGCCGCGCACACCGAGCGCGGCGCGATCGACACCTTTACGCGCTGTGGTGCGCCGCCCGGAACCTGGCCGACTACCGCGCCGCCGTGTGGGACGCGATCGCGGCCGGCGGCGACATGGACACCGTCGCGGCGATCACCGGCGGGGTGGTGGCCGCGCACACCGGCACCGGCGGCATCCCGCGGACCTGGCTGGCCGCCTGCGAGCCGCTGCCCGACTGGGCGTTCCCGGAGCCGGGCGGCGTCCGCGCGGCCGGCGAACCGCACCTGACGCCGATCGGCCTGCCCCGCCCGCACCCCGTGCCCGACCTGCTCTGGTCGGACGCCGACTGGGAGCGGATCAGGCGCGGCCTGCGGGCCCGGGGCGCGGACGAGCGCTGGGTCCCGGTCGTCTCCGAGGGTGTGTTGCACCTGTACCGCGGCGTGGACGGCGCGGAGGTCTACCGGGTCCGGGTGGCCCGGGTGCGGGGTGGCTGGCGGCCGGTGGAGGCCCTGGTCGAGGCGCACCCGGGACGCCACCGGGCCTGGGACGACCACGACGCGCTGTCGGCCGTCCTGCCGGTGGCCGTCTTCGGCCACGAGCCGTTCCGGGACGGCCTCAGGCGGTGATCATCAGCTGCCCGGCGCCGCTGCCGCCCTGTCTAAGGCACTCCTGGTTGATCGCCGGATCCGGGGCGCTCGGCGAGGTGGCGGCGGCGATCCGCAGCTCGATGATGTCCCGGACGGCCGGCCACTCGTCGTCGAGGATCGAGTAGAACGCGGTGGAGCGCACCACGCCGTCCAGCCCGCGCGAGTGCGCCCGGCGGACGCCCTCGGAGGTCGCGCCGAGCCGTTCGATGGCGGTGCGCGAGCGCAGGTTGCGGGCGTCCGCGCGCAGCGAGATCCGCTGCACGCCCCAGGTCTCGAAGGCGTGGCGCAGCATCAGCAGCTTGGCCTCGGTGTTGATGCCGGTGCCCTGGGCGCGCGGCGAGAGCCAGGTGTTGCCGATCTCGGCCGCGTCCGGGACGGCCGTGGCCGGATCGCCGAACGGGACCCCGGGCACGGGCGGCCACACCATCGGGCCCTGCCAGTAGTCGAGTTCCAGGAACCGGGTGGAGCCGACCACCCGGCCGTCGGCGAGGTTCACCGTCGCGAACGGCAGTGACCGGCCCGCGGCCTGGTCGGCGAGCGCCCGCGCGACGTAGTCGCGGGCGGCCTCCCGGCCGTGCGGGACGGGGGTGAAGGCGTAGGTCGTACGGTCCTCGGCGCCGGCCTCGGCGATGGCCTCGGCATGGTGCGCGGCGAGGGGCTCCAGCCGCACGGTGCGGCCGGTGAGGATGACAGGTACGGGCACGGAACCTTGGTCCTTCATCGGTCGGAGGGTGCCTCCCGCGCCGGGGTACGGCTCGGGGTGCTCTGGGCTGGGTACGCCTGGGCCCGGGTCCGCCGGCCGGGTACCCGCGCACGCCGGAGGTCCGGTCGGACGGGGTGGGGGCGGCGGCCCGGAACGGGCGGCGCGGGGTGCCGGAACGGACACGGATCCTCGGACCGGTCCGGCGGGAAGAGCGACGGGACAGTGTGCGTCCGCGAGATGGCCGAGGAGGGTACGAGAGCGCGAAGGGAAGCAGGCGGCCAGGTGAAGGCAAGATGCGTCGTGGGTGGCTGGCCGAGCACCGGACCGGGACGTGGCCGACGGCGTTACGGACGACGTGACGACGACGCGACGATGCGAGGCAGCGAGAGGACGATACCCGCCAGAAGGCGGTGCGTCACTTCGCGGCACGCGAATGGCCGCGCGGGCCGTTCGCGTGCCCTGCGGACCGGCCCCTCGCAGGGCCCTGACCAGGGAGTCTTCGGCCGGGTGCGATCATGGTCCGGAGCGTTCGTCCGAGGCCGTCGGGCGAGCCCCCCGGGGAGCCGTCGGACGGGCCCCGCGGGGCGCGCGGACGGGAGGTCCGCAGGGCGGGGGCCGGGGGTGGGAATTCCGGCGGCGCCCGGCGCGCTGGACAGGACGAGAAGCCGGTCGACCGGGACGAGCAGGGAACGGGGTTGGGTGCGCGGTGCGTGACTTCCAGGCGTTGTACGAGCTGGATCAGCAGGGCGTGGCCGCCGTTGCCGCGGCCAACGAGCAGTTGCGCGACACCGGTGCCGGCCTCGTGCTGCTCCAGCACTTCGAGGGCTTCATGGACGCCGGGGAGGCCGGCGGCCAGGTGGTGGCCCACCTGCTGGAGACGGGCGCGCCGCAGGTGGTGGCCCGCTTCGACCACGACCGTCTGGTGGACTACCGGGCCCGTCGCCCGGCGATGGTCTTCGACCACGACCACTGGACGTCCTACGACCCGCCGGAGATCCTGCTCCAGCTCGTCCACGACGCCGCCGGCGCGCCGTTCCTGCTGCTCACCGGCCCCGAGCCGGACGTCGAGTGGGAGCGCTTCGCGCGTGCCGTCCGCGAGCTGGTGGACCGCTTCGAGGTGCGGCTCTCCATCGACTTCCACGGCATCCCGATGGGCGTGCCGCACACCCGCCCGGTCGGCCTGACGCCGCACGGCAACCGGCTGGACCTCGCCCCGGGCTACCCGCAGTGGTTCGAGCAGGCGCAGGTCCCGGGCAGTGCCCAGGCGCTGGTGGAGTACCGCCTGGGCGAGGCCGGGCACGACGTCCTGGGCTTCGCCGTGCACGTCCCGCACTACGTGGCCCGCTCCGCCTACCCGGCGGCGGCCGTCCAGGTCCTGGAGGCGGTGCAGTCCGCCACCGGGCTGGTGCTGCCCGGTACCGGGCTGCGCGAGCGGGTCCCCGAGGTCTACGCCGACATCGAGGAGCAGCTGGCCCAGGGGGACGGCGAGTTGCGCTCGGCGATCCGCGGCATGGAGGGCCAGTACGACGCCGTGGCGGGCGCGGAGGGCCGGGAGAGCCTGCTGGCCGAGCCGGCGGACCTGCCCTCGGCGGACGAACTGGGGCGGCGCTTCGAGCAGTTCCTGGCCGAGCACGAGCGCGGCGCGGAGTAGCCGGGGCGGGCGGAACCGGGCGGCCGGACGGGGTCCGAGGGGCGGATTCCGGCCGGATCCGGCTCGTCGTGCGGCGATCGGGCGCGGGTGGGAGTGATCGGCCGCGATCGTTCGTTGGCCCCTGGTGTGCCCGGGGGACGGGCCGCCGTAAGGAGCCGACCGTGACCCGTATCCCCGGGGGGAGACCATGCCGAGGACCGCACGCCCGACCATCGCCCTGACCGTCGGACTGGCCGCAGTGCTGCTGGCCGGCTGCACCGACAACGCCGGTACCGACCAGCAGGGGAGCGCCGCCGCCGGCGCGACGCCCGCCCGCGCGCAGGCCGGCGCGAACCCGTCGCCGACCGCCGCCCCGCCGCCGACCGGCCCGTACGTCGCGCTCGGCGACTCGTACACGGCCGGGATGAAGCTCCCGCCGCAGGTCGGCGAGCCGGGCGCCTGCTACCGCTCCGGGGCCAACTACCCGTCCCTGGTGGCGAAGGAGCTCTCGCTCGCCGCCGGGCAGTTCAAGGACGTCAGCTGCAGCGGCGCCCGCACCGGGGACCTGACCGGTCCGCAGAAGGTCGCGGACGGCACCAACCCGGCCCAGCTGGACGCGCTGACCGCGGACACCCGGCTGGTCACCCTGGGGATCGGCGGCAACGACGCCGGTTTCATGGAGGTCGTGACCGAGTGCGCCAAGGCCAACCTGGTGGACATCGTCAAGGGCGTGATCACCGACAGTGCCGACCGGATCAGCGATTCGCCCTGCCGGGACCACTACGCGGCCGGCAACGGCACCGACGACGTCCAGCGCAAGGTGGAGGCGGCCGGCGACCGGATCGGCCAGGTGCTCCAGGACGTCAAGAAGCGCTCCCCGAAGGCCAGGGTGTACGTGATCGGGTACCCGGGGCTGCTCCCGGCCGACCCGGCGAGCTGCCTGCCGGTGCTCGGCAACGCCGTGGCCGCCTCCGACCTGGGCTTCCTGGTGGAGAAGCAGCAGCAGCTGAACGGCATGCTCAAGAAGCGCGCGGAGGCCGCCGGAGCGGTGTTCGTGGACCTCGCCGGGCCCTCGGCCGGGCACGACATGTGCGCGGGGGAGGACAAGCGCTGGGTGGAGCCGCCCCTGCCGGCCCAGGGGCTGGTGCCGATCCACCCCAACGCCAAGGGGCAGGAGGCGGTGTCCGGCGTGGTCCTGAAGGCGATCAGGGGCTGAGGCCGCCCGGGCCGGGGGACGTTCGGGACGCAGGGGCGTAGGGCGCAGGGACGCAGGGGGCGCGCGGGGCTGCGCCGTCCGGGTGGGGTCGACTCGCCGGGGCGGGCACCCGCGCGCCGCGCACCGTTCACGCCCCGGCCCGCGCTCCTTCGCGCGCGGCACACCCCGCGTGTCGGGGGCCCGGCGTACGGTGAAGGGCATATGGACGACACCACGCACCGCCTCGCCGCCCCGATCCCGTACGACCACGCTGCCGAGGCCCGCTGGGTCCCCGAACCCGACAAGCGCCCGGGCCGTACGGCCTTCCAGCGCGACCGTGCCCGGGTGCTGCACTCGGCCGCGCTGCGCCGGCTGGCCGGCACCACCCAGGTGGTCGCCCCGATGCGCAGCGACTTCCCGCGCACCCGGCTCACCCACTCCCTCGAATGCGCCCAGGTCGGGCGGGAGTTGGGGGCCGCCCTGGGCTGCGACCCGGACCTCGTGGAGACCGGTTGCCTGGCCCACGACATCGGCCACCCGCCGTTCGGCCACACCGGCGAGGAGGCCCTCGACCAGGCCGCCGAGGCCTGCGGCGGCTTCGAGGGCAACGCCCAGTCGCTGCGCATCCTGACCCGGCTCGAACCCAAGCGCTTCGCG
The DNA here is from genome assembly GCF_055589745.1 of Kitasatospora sp. NPDC041917. NCBI lineage: Bacteria > Bacillati > Actinomycetota > Actinomycetes > Kitasatosporales > Streptomycetaceae > Kitasatospora > Kitasatospora sp. NPDC041917. The sequence continues at coordinate 173,945 of NZ_JBVJBI010000006.1, forward strand.
CCCCAGGAGGAGCAGCCCGCCACCCGGCTCGCCCCCTGGCCGGGCCGCAGCGTCGGCCTCAACCTGAGCCGGGCCGCCCTCGACGCCGCCACCAAGTACCCGTGGACCAAGGGTGCCCACCCCACCGACCCGGCCTCGCCCAAGTACGGCGTCTACGCCGACGACCTGCCGGTCTTCCGCTGGCTGCGGGCCGGCTCCCCGACCGGGCGCAAGTGCTTCGAGGCCACCGTGATGGACTGGTCCGACGACGTGGCCTACTCCACCCACGACGTCGAGGACGGCCTCCAGGCCGGCCACATCGACCCGGCCGCCCTGCGCGCCCCCGGTGAGCGCGCCGAGCTCTTCAAGGTCGCCGAGCGCTACGCCCGGGACGCCGAGCCCCAGGAGCTGTCCGACGCCCTGGACCGGCTGCTCGCCCAGGAGTGGTGGCCCCGCTCCTACGACGGCACCGCCCGCGCCCGGGGCGGGCTCAAGGACCTCACCAGCCAGCTGATCGGCCGCTTCTGCCTGGCCGCCGAGCAGGCCACCCGCGCCCGCTACGGCCCCGGCCGGCTCACCCGCTACACCGCCGAGCTGGTGGTGCCGAGGGACGTCCGGCTGGAGTGCGCGGTGCTCAAGGCGGTCGCCGTCCGCTACGTCATGCAGCGCGACGAGCAGACCCAGCTGCGGGCCCGCCAGCGGATCGTGATCGCCGAGCTGGCGTACGTCCTCACCCAGCGCGCCCCCGAGGGGCTGGACCCGGTGTTCGCCGCCATGTACCGCGAGGCCGAGGACGACCGCGCCGCCCTGCGCACGGTCATCGACCAGATCGCCACCCTCACGGACGCCTCGGCCCTGGCCCTGCACGCCAAGCTGGTCGGCGCCGCCTGGGCGTAGCCGCCCGGAGGCGGCCGCCGCGGATCGAATGCCCGGCCGCCCCAGTAGACTTCCGGGGTGGCCGGGCGGATCAGGGACGAAGACGTACAGGCGGTGCGCAGCGCACTGCCGATCGACGCGGTGGTCGGCGACTACGTACAGCTGACCAACGGTGGCGGTGGTGAGTACAAGGGCGTCTGCCCCTTCCACGACGAGAAGTCCGCCTCCTTCTACGTGAACCCCGCCAAGGGCGTCTTCCACTGCTTCGGCTGCCAGGAGAACGGCGACACCATCGCCTTCCTGATGAAGATCGAGCACTTCACCTTCGCCGAGGCCGTCGAGCGGATGGCCGCCCAGGCCGGCATCACCCTGCGCTACGAGGAGGGCGGCTACAGCCCCCGCCACCAGCAGGGCGAGCGCACCCGGCTGGTCGAGGCGCACAAGGTGGCCGCCGCCTACTACCGGGAGCAGCTGGCCTCGCCGGAGGCGGAGATCGGCCGCCGCTTCCTGGCCGAGCGCGGCTTCGACGAGGAGGCCGCCACGGTCTTCGGCGTCGGCTACGCCCCCGTGGGGTGGGAGCACCTGGTCCGCTACCTGCGCGGCAAGGGCTTCACCGACAAGGAGATCCTGCTGGGCGGCCTCGCCTCGCAGGGCCAGCGCGGCGGCCTGATCGACCGCTTCCGGGGCCGGCTGGTCTGGCCGATCCGGGACATCGCCGGCGAGGTGGTCGGCTTCGGCGCCCGCCGCCTGCGCGAGGACGACAACGGCCCGAAGTACCTCAACACGCCCGAGACCCCGATCTACAAGAAGTCCCACGTGCTGTACGGCATCGACCTGGCGAAGAAGGAGATCGCCAAGTCGGGCCGCGCGGTGGTGGTCGAGGGCTACACCGACGTGATGGCCTGCCACCTGGCCGGGGTCACCTCGGCGGTGGCCACCTGCGGCACCGCCTTCGCCGAGGACCACATCAAGATCATCCGCCGGCTCCTGATGGACACCTCGCAGTACCGGGGCGAGACCGTCTTCACCTTCGACGGCGACGCGGCCGGCCAGAAGGCCGCCCTGCGCGCCTTCGAGGACGACCAGAAGTTCGCCGCCAAGACCTCCATCGCGGTCAGCCCGGGCGGCATGGACCCGTGCGAGCTGCGCCTGGCCCAGGGCGACGAGGCGGTCAAGCACCTGATCGACAACCCGGTCCCGCTCTTCGAGTTCGCGCTGAACTCGGTGGTGGCCCGGCACCGGGTGGACACCCCGGAGGGGCGTTCGGCGGCACTGGAGGAGTCGGCCCCGATCGTCGCCAAGATCAAGGACCGCTCGATCCAGCACGAGTACGCCGTCCGCCTGGCCGGCATGCTCGGCATCCTGGACGAGCAGTTCGTCGTCCGCCGGATCTCCCAGCTGGCCCGCTGGGACCGCGAGCGCCAGCAGAACCCGCGCGGCGCGGCCGCCCAGCGCCGCCCGGAGCAGGCCCCGTCGCAGCGCCCGGCGCAGCCCGCCTTCCGGCTCAACCCGCGCGACCCGGCCCAGTTCGTCGAGCGCGAGCTGCTCAAGCTGGCCCTCCAGCACCCGGACCTGGTCAGTCCGGCCTTCGACCACTATGGCGAGGACGAGTTCCCGACCCCGCCGTACACCGCCGTCCGGCAGGCCATCGCCAAGGCCGGAGGCGCCGCGCACGGGGCGGGCCTGCCCGACTTCACCAGCGCGGTGCGCGAGGCGTCCCCGGACGACCAGGTGCGCTCGCTGGTCACCGAGCTGACCGTCGAGCCGGTGCGCTCGCGACGCAAGGTGGACGCGATCTACGCGGGGGAGTTCCTGGTCAAGCTGCGCATGCTGGCGGTGGACCGGCGGATCACCGAGGTCCGCGGCTACCTCCAGCGGCTCGGCCCCCGGGCCGAGGCCGAACGGCTGCACGCGGTGCAGACCGAGCTGTGGCAGCTCCAGCAGTACGGGCAGGAGCTGCGCAGCCGGGGTGCGGCCGCTCTCTAGCGTTCGCTTCACAGAAAGTCGGCGCACGAGTCTCGGCCACGGAGCGTGGCGTACCGCACACTGGAGGACGTCCCACCTCCGTACAGCGCGGGTCCGCCAGAGTCGCGCCCGCCCCGAGGGGATGCCCGTGGAGCAAGGCCTCGTCGCAGCGACCACCACCAGTACGGGAACGAAGCCCGCCGGACCGGCCGGACCGGCCGGACCGCAGGAGACCGGGGAGCAGGAGACCCACCACGGCCGGGCCCGGGCCGCGCCCCCGGACGGTGCCCGGATCCCCGCCCAGGGCCTGCCGGAGGGCCACCCGGACAGCCCGGCCCCCGAGGCCGAGGCCGAGGCCGTCCCCGAGGCCGAGCCCGGGGCCGTGTCCGGGTTCGAGCCCTCGCCCGGAGCGCGGGCCGGGGCCGAGGACCGGCGGGAGCGCCGGGGGCCCGCCGAGGACACCGGGCCGGCCGCCGACCTGCTGCGCCAGTACCTGCGCGAGATCGGCCGGATCCGCCTGCTCACCGCCGCGGAGGAGGTCGAGCTGGCCCGCCGGGTGGAGGCCGGCATCTTCGCCGAGGAGCGGCTGAACGGCGATCCGCCGCCGCCCGACCCGCTGGCCGTCGAGCTGGACTCCCTGGTGGTGCGGGGCCGGATCGCCAAGCGGCGGCTGATCGAGGCGAACCTGCGGCTGGTGGTCTCCGTCGCCAAGCGCTACGTCGGCCGCGGACTGACCCTGCTGGACCTGGTCCAGGAGGGCAACCTGGGACTGATCCGGGCGGTGGAGAAGTTCGACTACACCCGCGGCTTCAAGTTCTCCACGTACGCGACCTGGTGGATCCGGCAGGCGATGAGCCGGGCGCTGGCCGACCAGGCCCGGACGATCCGGGTGCCGGTGCACGTGGTCGAGCTGATCAACCGGGTGGTCCGGGCCAAGCGCGGCCTGCTCCAGGAGCGCGGCCTGGAACCGACGGCGGCCGAGATCGCCGCCGCCCTGGAGCTGACCGAGGAGCGGGTGCGCGAGCTGCTGCGGCTGGCCCAGGAGCCGATCTCGCTGCACACGCCGGTCGGCGAGGAGGAGGACGTCGCGCTCGGGGACCTGATCGAGGACGCCGACGCCGCCTCGCCCGCCGAGTCCGCGACCTTCCTGCTGCTGCGCCAGCACCTGGAGGCGGTCCTGGCCACCCTGGGGGAGCGGGAGCGCCAGGTGGTCCAGCTCCGCTACGGGCTGGACGACGGCCGCCCGCGCACGCTGGAGGAGATCGGCGCGGTGTTCGGTGTCACGCGGGAGCGGATCCGCCAGATCGAGTCGAAGACCCTGGTCAAGCTCCGCGACCACGCCAGCGCGGAGCAGCTGCGCGGCTACCTCGACTAGCGGCCGGTCGTGGTCAGGACGGACCGGCCGACTCGGTCGGAGCGGCGGCCGGTGCTGCCGGGTCGGCCGGTGCCGGGTCGGCCGGTGTGGCCGGGGCCGGGGTCGTGGGCGCTCCCGCGCCGGTGCCCGGCGGGGGAGAGGCGGGACCGATCGGGATCGGGGTGGAGGCCACCACCATGGCCAGGTCGGAGACCACCGCGGTGCAGTCGTGGCCGGCCGGCTGGTAGCCGCAGACCTGGAAGGTGACGGTCGGGTCCGCCGCGTTCAGCATCGCCGAGTAGTTGTCGTAGCCCCAGTGGATGAGCGCCGTCTCGGCGTCGCCGGCGCTGTCGCTGATCGTCGCGTAGTCCTTCGGCTCGCCCTCGGTGATGGCCGCCCAGGCCGCCCGGCAGGTCCGGCTGTACCGGAGGTAGACGACCACCTTGCCGATCACCTGGGTCTGCAGCGTCCGGGCGTCCTTGCCGCAGCCGGTGGTCTTCGGGTCCTTGTGCGCGCAGCCGACGGCCTGACAGGCCGGGGCGCCCGGGGCGGGCTTGGCGCTGGGGGAGGTGCCGGCGTCGGCCGTCGCGGCGGGCCGGTCGGCCGCCGAGGCCTGCCCGTCGTGCCGGCTGATCCGCAGGCCCACCAGCACCAGCAGCAGCGCCAGCACGGCCGCGCCGGAGAGCAGCGCCGCCGGACGCCGCCACCAGGCGAGGGGGGCGGGCCCGGACTCCTGCCCGGTCGTCGGCGCCTCGCCGGCGGCCGGTTCAGGGGCGGTGGTCTCCTCGGGGGCGGGGCTTTTGGCCGCGGACTCCTCGGGGCCCGGGGGTTCGTCAGCGACGGCCGGCCGCTGCGGGCCCTGGCCGTCGCGCTCCTCGGCGACCGCCGCGCCCGCGCCCGCGTCCGTGCCTGCGCCGGAGCCCGCGTCCGTGCCCGCGTCCGCGTCCGTGCCCGCGCCCGTGACCGGCGCCGCGGCCTCCGGCCCCGCCACCGCCCGCCGCCACAGCGCCCGCAGCGCGGCCGCGTCGCAGTCGACCGTCCCGACCAGCGCGTCCAGCGCCTGCTCGGTGACGACCCGTTTGCCGTTGAGCCAGCGCTCCCAGGAGGCCCGGCTGTAGTGGGTCCGGGCGGCCAGTTCGGACAGTGACAGTCCGGCGGTGTCCTTGATGGCCCGGAGCTCCTCCGCCAGGCGTCTGGCGGGCTCGGACAGCTCCTCGGGCAGCTGCTTCCAGGCGGAACCCAACGCGGGCGCTCCAAACTAGAGAAACGGGGACGGGGAACGGGTGAGCGGCAGGTCCCGGCCCGGGCCGTTCGGCGTCTCCGCTTCTCCAACCTGATCGGCCTGGCGTCCCAAACCCCAGGTCATGGCGCTGAGACGGACGGAAGTGTCTCACAACCCCCGGAGACGCTCGAACATTCACGTGGTCATCGTGCAGAGTTCTCTGGCCGGTGCGGTTCACCCGTCGGTGGAACCGTTCGGACGCCGATCGATCACCCGTCGGTCCGCACCCGTTCCCGGCCCCCACCGGACCGGGGCAGCCTCGCGGGGGGAGGCTGCCCCGGCCCGCCGGGATGGTCCGGCGGGGAGGGCGCTTCGCTGCGCCCTCCCCGCCGTGACGTTCTCCCGGGTGTGCGAAGGGTCAGTGGTGGAAGCCCGAGCGGGGCGGCACCCCGAGCTGCTGGAGCGGGACGGGCTGGCGCCGCAGTTCCGGCAGCAGCCGGTCGAGGTCGGCCAGCAGCAGGTCGGCGAGGTCCCGCGAGAAGCCGTTGCGGCAGACCACCCGGAGCACCGACAGGTCCTCCCGGTTGGCCGGGAAGGCGTACGCCGGCACCTGCCAGCCGCGTTCGCGCAGCCGCCGCGAGACGTCGAACACGTCGAACGGGACGTCCCCTTCGGTGGTGAAGGCGAATACCGGCAGCTGGTCGCCCCGGGTCAGCAGCCGGAAGCCGTCCAGCTTCCCGATCCGCCCGGCGAGGTAGGTGGCGACCTCGCGGCAGGCGCCCTGGACGGCCCGGAAGCCATCCCGGCCGAGCCGCAGGAAGATGTAGTACTGGGCGACCACCTCGGCGCCGGGCCGGGAGAAGTTGAGGGCGAAGGTCGGCATCTCGCCGCCCAGGTAGTTGACCCGGAAGACCAGTTCCTCCGGCAGTGCCTCCTTGTCGCGCCAGAGCGCCCAGCCCACCCCGGGATACACCAGGCCGTACTTGTGGCCGGAGGTGTTGATCGAGGCGACCCGGGGCAGTCGGAAGTCCCAGGACAGGTCCGGGTCGAGGAAGGGTGCCACCATGCCGCCGGAGGCGCCGTCCACGTGCACCGGGACGTCGACGCCGGTGCGCTCCTGGAAGGCGTCCAGGGCCGCGCAGATCTCCGCGACCGGCTCGTACGAGCCGTCGAAGGTGGAGCCGAGCACGGCGACCACACCGATGGTGTTCTCGTCGCACAGCGCGGCCGCCCGCTCGGCGTCCAGGTGGAAGCGGTCGCCCTCCATCGGCGCGGTGCGGGCCTCGACCTCCCAGAAGTTGCAGAACTTCTCCCAGCAGACCTGCACGTTGACGCCCATCACCAGGTTCGGCCGGGCCCCGGCGGCGTAGCGGTCGGGGTGGCGCCGCATCCAGCGGCGCTTGAGCGCCATGCCGGCCAGCATGCAGGCCTCGCTGGAGCCGGTGGTGGAGCAGCCGACGGCGGTGTCCGGGTCGGGGGCGTGCCAGAGGTCGGCGAGGATCGCCACGCAGCGCCGCTCCAGTTCGGCGGTCTGCGGGTACTCGTCCTTGTCGATCATGTTCTTGTCGAGGCACTCGGTCATCAGCCGGGTGGCCTGGGCGTCCATCGAGGTGGTGACGAAGGTCGCCAGGTTGAGCTTCGCGTTGCCGTCCAGCATCAGCTCGTCGTGGATCAGCTGGTACGTGGTCTCGGCCGCGACCGGGCCCTCGCCGAGCCGGTGCAGCGGCGGGGCCAGCTTCATCGCGCCCAACGGGTCGGCGACGGTCGGGTACGGGCCGATGCTCAGCCGGCGGTCGCCGCCGGCTCCCTTGTGCAGCGCCATGGCGTCCTGCCGCCTTCCGCGTCGGTGGCCGTGTCCCGTTCCACGCTGCCACCGGGCGCCGGGTGCCGCATCCGCACGGCCGTCACCGCCCCCGGGCCGGGGTCAGGCCGCGGCCTCCGGGTGGATCTGGTCGCGGGCGGCCCGGTACTGCTGACGCACCGCCGAGCCGATCGCCAGGTCCTGCTCCCCGTCGGGCTCGACGGTCTCGGCGTCCGGCAGCTCCCACTCCGGCGGCTCCGGGGTGCCCGCCAGCGCCCACGCGGCCTGCCGGGCGGCCCCGCGGGCGGCGTGGGCGCCCGGTGGCGGCACCACGACCGGGACGCCGAACAGCATCGGGGCGATGTGCCGGACGGCGGCCAGCCGCCCGGCCGTGCCGAGCAGGAACACCCGCTTCACCGCGACGCCCCGGGCGCGCAGCACGTCGAGGGCGTCGGCGATGTTGCACAGCATGCCCTCGACGGCGGCCCGGGCCAGGTGCTGAGGGGTCATCGCCTCGGCCCGCAGCCCGGTCAGGGTGCCGGCCGCGTGCGGCAGCGCGGGGGTGCGTTCGCCGTCCAGGTAGGGCAGCAGCACCAGGCCGTAGGCGCCGGGGGAGGAGTGCAGGGCGAGGTCGCTCAGGCCCTCCAGGTCCCGGCCGAGCAGGGCGGCGGTGGAGCGCAGCACCTCGGCGGCGTTGAGGGTGGCGACCATCGGCAGGTGCCGGCCGCTGGCGTCGGCGAAGGAGGAGACCAGGCCGGAGGCGTCCACCACGGCCTCCTCGTGCACCGCGAAGATCGTTCCGGCGCTGCCGAGGGAGACCACCGCGTCGCCCGGGCCGAGGCCCAGGCCCAGTGCGGCGGCCATGTTGTCCCCGGTTCCGGCCGAGATCAGCAGGCCCTCGGGGGTGTGCCCGGCGGGCTCGGCCGGGGGCAGGACGTCGGGCAGCCTGAGCTCGTGGCCGAGCGCCAGCTCGACCAGGTCCTGCCGGTACTCGCCGGTGATCGGCGACCAGTAGCCGGTGCCGGAGGCGTCGCCGCGGTCGGTGGTGCGGCGCTTGGGGTGGCCGAGCAACTGCCAGACCAGCCAGTCGTGCGGCAGCAGCACCTCGGCGATCCGACGGGCGTTGGCCGGCTCGAACTCGGCCAGCCAGCGCAGCTTGGCGATGGTGTACGTGGGGGCGGGCACGGCGCCGATCGCGGCGGTCCAGGCGGCCGGGCCGCCGAAGGCGTCCAGCAGCTTGGCGGCGGCCCCGCTGGAGCGCGGGTCGTTCCACAGGAGCGCCGGGCGGACCTGTACCCCGCCCGCGTCCAGGCCGATCATCCCGTGCTGCTGGGCGCTGACGCCGATCGCCCGGACGCCCTCCAACAGGCCGCCGGTCGCGGCGTCGCCGAGCGAGTGCAGCCAGACCTGGGGGTCGGCCTCGCCCGGGCGCAGGTCCTGGTCCTCGGGGACGGGGTGGGGCGCCTTGCCGGAGCGCAGGACGGCGCCGGTGTCGGCGTCGCACGCGACGATCCGGGTGCGGTTGGTCGAGCTGTCTATCCCCGCGACGATGGCCATGCCGAGATCATGCCTCAGCCCGGCCCGGGACGCGTCCGGGCCGGGTGAGACGTTGCCGGTTCGCGACCGCGCGTTGGGGTTCGCTTGGGTCCGGCGTCACCGTCCCGTCACTGACGGGGGGTAGCCGCCGGGCCGTGTGTCGCGCGACACACGGCCCGGACCAGTGGCGCACGGGGGCCACCGGCGGGTCGGCCGCCGCCCGTCACGGGCGGAAGGTGCCCCAGCCGTCGTCCTCCGCCCGGGAGCGGTTGAAGTACGGCACCCGGTCGGTGACGGCGTTCGGCAGCCGGTCGCCGACCCGGTCCGCGACCGCGCCGGCCGCCCTCCCGGCCACCGCCCCGGCCTGCTGCCGGGCCCGGTCGGTCGCGCCCTGGACCGTGGGGTTCCGGGCGACCTGCCGGGTGACCCTGGCGATCTGTTCGTAGCGCCGGCGCCCGGCTCGCGAGCCGAGGACGTAGCCGGCCGCGAAACCCGCGGCCAACGACAGCTTCCACATGGTCGGATCCACCCTCTCCTGGCGGCTTCTGCCGCATTGCCCTACCCGTCCGTCGGGACGGCGAACCGTCCGCGCCCCAGCATCCCCGGCCCCGTCGCCGGGCGCGCGCGGGGCACGCCGGGCGGCAACCCGGGGGCAAGCCGGGAAAGCGATTGGCGGACCACCCCCCCGAGTGCGCTAATGTATGTCCCGCAGCGAGCGCCGAGGAGCCCGGGAGACCGGGGGCCGAGGCGGGAGCCGATCCCCCATAGCTCAATTGGCAGAGCAGCCGACTGTTAATCGGCAGGTTATTGGTTCGAGTCCAATTGGGGGAGCTCGGGAGAAGGTCCTTCGGGGTCCTGCTTCCCGTCCGTGGTACGGAAGTCGAGTACCGCGATCCCGCATAGCTCAATTGGCAGAGCAGCCGACTGTTAATCGGCAGGTTATTGGTTCGAGTCCAATTGCGGGAGCTGCACCGGGTCCGCCCGGTGACTGCTCAGAGCGAAGGCCCCTCGGTCGACCGGGGGGCCTTCGTGTTGTCGTCGCCCGGTCCCGCGGCGTGACGTACGCGATACCGCCCGGCTTCCCCCCGGATCCGCCCGTGCGCCCGGTTCCGGTCCCGCGGCCGGCTCCCGGGTCAGGCGGTCGCCTTCCGGTAGAGGTCGGCGACCCGCTGGTCGAAGGTGACGCTGTACGAGGTGCCGGGGGTTTCCCCGCCCTCCTGGTAGCCGCCGATCACGCCGATCACCGTGCCGTTCGCGGCGACCCACGGGCTGCCGCTGGTGCCGTCGGTGTAGCCGCCGCAGTCGAAGCGTTCCTGGGTGGCGCTCTGCGAACTGGTCCGGGCCGCGCAGGTGATCGGCTCGTCGCTCTCGTTCGGGTAGCCGGTGACGGCGACGGACAGGCCGAAGCCCTGGCCGGTGCCGATCGGATTGCCGCCGACCGCGTCCTCGACCTGCCGGCCGTCGACCGTGCCCACCGTGACGAAGGCCACGTCGTACTCGGGGTCGTCGCCGGCCGCCCAGCGCGGGTCGACGGTGATCGCCTGTACCGGCCAAGTCCCGTACGGCGTGGACCCGTTGCGGTAGCCGGGGGTGAACACCAGACCGTCCAGCAGGCCGATCCGGCGGGTCTGCACGCAGTGCGCCGCGGTGACCAGCAGATTGCGCCGGGGGCTGTGCACCACGCTCGCGGTGCAGGCGCGCGGGCCCTGGGCGGTGCGGATGGAGAGGGTGCCGATCCGGTCCCGGGCGGGGCTCTGCTGCGCGACCTCGGCGGTCGGCGCCCCGTCCTGCCCGCCGCACGCGGTGCCGGCGGCCAGCAGCAGGGCGGCCAGCGCGGCCGTTCGTGCCGTGCGCGGGGGCCGCGGCGGGCGGGAGGCCATCGGGGCTCCGTCTCGTTCCTCGGGGCGGGCACCGGGGCCGTGCGTTCCGCCGTTCGTGAGGAAGATCTACCAGGCCGTGCCCGGCGGCGCCACCACCGCGTGTCGGGTCCGCCGCGGATCAGCCGGTGGCGCGGTCGTACAGGGCCTGGACGCGGTCGCCGAAGTAACTGCTGTACGAGGTGTCCGGGCTGTTGCCGCCCTCCTGGTAGCCGCCGATCACGCCGACCACGGTGCCGGTCCTGGTGGCCGGGTCGAAGTCGGTGACCCACGGGCTGCCGCTGGTGCCGCCGGTGTAGTCGGGGCAGTCGATCCGCAGCTGGGTGGGGCTCTGCCGGTCGGTGGTGTTGGAGCAGGTGATCGGGACGCCGCTGCTGCTCGGGTAGCCGGTGATCTTCACCGGGAGCCGGTAGCCGCGGTTGACGCCCAGTCGGTTGGCGCCGAGCACCTGCTGGACCTGGCGGCCGTCCTGCGCCTGGACGACCGCGAAGGCGACGTCCATGTCCGGGTCGGCGTGGTCGTTCCAGCCGTCGTCCACGGTGACGGTCAGCAGCGGCCAGACGCCGCTGGGGGTGTCGCCGTCGCGGTAGCCGGGGACGAAGACCAGATCGCCGCGCCGCCCGAGCTTCGGGTCCCAGACGCAGTGGGCGGCGGTGACGACGAGGTTGAGCCCGGCACTGTCGACCACACTGGCGGTGCAGAAGTGGTCGCCGTCGGCGTTGCGGGTGAACACCGCGCCGACCAGGCCGTTGAGCACGGTGGGCTTGGCGGTGCGGGTGACCCCGGTGTGCCGGCCGACCGCTCCCCTGAGCCGTTGCCGGTTCCAGCCGTGGCTGTCGACGGAGGCGGAGGAGGCGGTGGGAGGTGCCGAGGTGACGGTGGGGGTGCCCCCGCCCGGGCCCGCCGCGGTGGTGCAGCCGGCCGCGGCCAGCACCAGTGCGAGCGTCGCGGCCGCCGCCCCCGTCCCACGAGTCGTCATCCGCCCAGGCTGCCCCGAACGGGTGCCCCGCCGCCACCCGGGCTGCGCCGCCCGGGAGGCGCGTACCGTCGCGCACCCAGCTGGCCCCCGGCGCGCACCACGGGTGATCGACCGGCTATGCTGCCCGGGACGGCCTCGCTGGGGCCGTCTGCTGCTGCCGTGCCGACGACCGGCGCGTGCGGCGAACCGGGGCGGTAGCTCAGCCGGTTAGAGCAGGGGACTCATAATCCCTTGGTCGTGGGTTCGAGTCCCACCCGCCCCACCTTCTCGATGTGCGACGAGTGTCGTACGACCCTTCGCTGGCGGGCCGCCGAGCCGGCGCCCACCGCCTTCCCACCGCCTGCGACGTCGCAGAGTCTAGGCCGCGGCCACCCCCTTCCCCGTGTGGCGCGCCGGAATTCACCCGCCCGTGGGCATCGGGCCGGGCCGTCCCCGACGGTCGTGCGCCGCCACTCGGCGGCCGTTCCTCCCCCGTTCCCGTCGCCGCTGGGCGGCCGTCCGTTCCCCTGTGCCCGTCGCCGGTCCCTGGCGCGGTGCGGCAAAAAAGTGATATCACTTTGACATCGGATGCGGATGCTCGCAGAAGGAGTCGCTCCCATGACCACACCGCCTTTCGCCGTCGAGGACGGCCCCGCGCTGGACCTCCCGGTCCCCAGGATCACCGAACGGGTCATCACCGGGGCGGCCGGCCTGCCGGTGCTCGGCGGCGCACTGTTCGGCCTGCTCGCCGGGGTCGGCTCGGTCATCGCCGGCGCGGCCCAACTGTCCTCGAAGACCAGCGGGTTGGGCATCGCCCTGGTGATCGCCGGGCCGCTGCTGCTGCTCGGCTCACTGCTGACGACGTTCGGGCTGACGGTGGTCTCGCCCGGTCAGGCCCGGGTGGTCCAGCTGCTCGGGCGCTACCGGGGCACCATCCGCGCCGAGGGCCTGACCTGGCTGAACCCGTTCACCAACCGCCGGCACATATCGCTGCGGATCCGCAACCACGAGACCGAGACCACCAAGGTCAACGACGCGGACGGCAACCCGATCGAGATCGCCGCCGTGGTGGTCTGGCAGGTCGAGGACACCGCGATGGCGCTCTTCGAGGTGGACGACTACGCCGACTTCGTCGCCATCCAGACCGAGACGGCCGTGCGGCACATCGCCACCAGCTACCCGTACGACGCCCACCACGAGGGCCAGTTGTCGCTGCGCGACGGTGCGGACGAGATCGCCCGCAAGCTCTCCGCCGAGATCTCCGCCCGGGTCGCCGCGGCCGGGGTGCGGGTCGTCGAGTCCCGGATCACCAGGCTCGCGTACGCTCCGGAGGTCGCCCAGGTGATGCTCCAGCGTCAGCAGGCCGGGGCCGTGGTGGCGGCGCGCAGGCTGATCGTCGAGGGCGCCGTCGGTATGGTCGAGGAGGCGCTGGAACGGCTCGCCGAACGCGATGTCGTGGAGCTGGACGAGGAGCGCAAGGCCGCCATGGTGAGCAACCTCCTGGTGGTGCTCTGCGGCGACCGCGGCACCCAGCCCGTCGTGAACACGGGCTCCCTCTACCAGTAAGGCGAGGCCTTGGCGACGGAACGGAAGAAGCTCCTGTTGCGACTGGACCCTTCAGTTCACGACGCGCTCGCCCGATGGGCCGCGGACGACCTGCGCAGCACCAACGCGCAGATCGAGTTCCTGCTCCGCCGCGCCCTCACCGACGCGGGGCGGATGCCCGGCGGCGCGGCCCGGCTTCCCCGGCGCGGACGCCCGCCCAAGGAGGACCCGGAGAGCGGCGGTCCCGGCGGGGACTGACCGCGGCGGCCCGGGCCACCCACAGATCCTCCAGATCCTGGGAGAACGAGATGGACCTGCCTGCCAACCTGCCCGAGAAGCTGTACCTGCTCGCCCACGACCCGCGGCGCGGGCGGACCACCCAGCACTCCTCGCTCAACCTGCTGCTGCAGGCGGCGGCGCTGACCGAGCTGTTGCGCCGGGGCCTGCTGTACGAGGAGGGCCGCAAGGCCGTCGCCCGGGTCCGCGGCGGCGCCGCCGAGGACGGCCTCGACCCGTACAGTGCCGACCTGTTGGGCCGGATCAGGGCCACCCGGCCGCACAGCTGGAGCTCGTGGGTCGGCCGCGCCAGGAGCACCGGGCGCGACCAGCCGATCCGCCGGGTCCGGGACGGCCTGGCGGAATCCGGCCGGATCACCCTCCGGCCGCACCGGGTGGCCGGCCTGTTCCCGGTGACCCTGGTCACCGTGCACGACCCCGGGGTCCGCAAGGCGCTGGAGGCCCGCGTCACCGGGGCGCTGACGGGCCCGTTCAGCCGGGTCGACCCGGCCGACGCGGCGCTGACCGCCCTGGTGGCGGCGGGGAAGCTCCGTACGGTGCTCGGCTCCAGGGAGCGCCGGGAGCACCGCGGCCGGATCGCGAAGCTGGCCCCGGCGGCCGGCCCGGTCCCGCGCGCGCTCGGTACCGCCCTGGCCTGGCGGACGGCGGGCCACGCCGCGGAGAGCGCGGCCCTGGGCTGACGGACCGTCCACGGGGGTGACGGTCCGTCCGCGGGGCCGCGGAGCCCGGTCGCCCGTCCGGCGGCCGGGCTCCCGGCCGTCCGGGCCCGTAAGCTGGCCGGATGCTCGAACCCGCCCTGCTGCCGACCCCGCTGGTGGACTGCGCCGACGAGGCCTTCGCCCGGGCCGGGGTGGAGCTGCGGCTGAAGCGGGACGACCTGCTGCACCCGACCGTCCCCGGCAACAAGTGGCGCAAGCTGGCGCCCAACCTGGCCGCCGCCGTGGAGCAGGGCCACACCCGGCTGCTGACCTTCGGCGGCGCCTACTCGACCCATCTGCGGGCCGTCGCGGCCGCCGCCGGGGCGCTCGGGCTGGAGAGCGTCGGGCTGGTGCGCGGCGAGGAACTGGCCGACCGGCCGCGCAACTGGTCGCTGCGGGCCGCCGAGGCGGCCGGGATGCGGCTGGAGTTCCTGAGCCGGGCCGAGTACCGGGAGGCCACCGGCCGGGCCGAGGGGGAGCACGGCACGGACGCGCCGCTCCGTCGCTGGGGCCGCTGCCTGGTGCTCCCGGAGGGCGGCTCCAATGCCCTGGCCGCCGTCGGTGCGGCCGCGATCCCGGCCGAACTGCCCGGTCTCGGCGAGCGGGACGTGGTCTGCTGCCCGGTCGGCACCGGCGGCACCCTGGCCGGTATCGCGGCCGGTCTGCCGGCGGGCGCGCGGGCGCTCGGGGTGGCCGTGCTGCGCGGCGGCGAGGGCTACCTGGAGGCGGAGGTCACCCGGCTGCACCGGGCCGCCTACGGGCGCGGGTTCGGCAACTGGCGGATCGACCACGGGCACCACGGCGGCGGCTACGGCAGGGTCCCGGCCGAGCTGGCCGACTTCGCCGAGCGGTTCGAGCGCCGCCACGGGATCGCGCTGGAGCGCCGTTACGTCGCCAAGCTGCTCGCCGCGCTGGCGGACCTGGCGGGGGCGGGCGCCTTCCCCCGCGGCACCCGCCTCACCGCCGTCGTCACCGGGTTGCCGGACCCGCAGTAGCGGTCGGTCTGCCCACGGTCCACGGCCCACGGCCCACGG
Organism: Kitasatospora sp. NPDC041917; assembly: GCF_055589745.1. NCBI lineage: Bacteria > Bacillati > Actinomycetota > Actinomycetes > Kitasatosporales > Streptomycetaceae > Kitasatospora > Kitasatospora sp. NPDC041917. The sequence goes on from NZ_JBVJBI010000006.1 coordinate 189,087, forward strand.
CCGGCAGGCGGCCGGTCAGCCGAAGGTCAGGTTGGCGCACGGGTCGGTGTCGGCGTTGCGGGTGTTCTCCGCTATGCCGGTGGGGATGCCACCCGGGACGCCGCTCGGGACGCCGCTCGGGGTGGCTCCCGCCGCGGCACCGGCCGGGGCACCGGGCTCCGGGCTCGGGGCGGTCACCGGGTCGATCCGGGGGCCGGCCGCGCGGAAGTCGGCGCCGAGGGTGACGGTGATCGCCTCCGAGCCGGGCTCCTCGACCGCCTTGGCGCCGGGGAAGAGCGCCACGACCTGGTCGGCGGTGGCCTTCAGCGCGGGGTCGTAGGAGACCTGGGTGGCCTGCTGGCCGGGGGTGTTCTGGCCGAGCGCGACGTTCCGGAAGCCGCGGGCCTTGAGCGTCTCGGCGCCGGAGCCGGCCAGGCCGGGCGTGCCGACCCCGTTGACCACGGTGATCGGCGCCGCGCTCTGCTCCGGGGTGAGCGGGGTGAGCGGGGTGCCGGGGGCGGTGCCCGGGTCGGCGCCGGGGGAGGAGGTCACCTGGCCCGTCCCGGAGGTGCTCTGCCCGTCCAGGGTGCGGTCCTCGCGCAGCAGCTTCCAGAGGGCGTCGGCGTCCGGCTGCACCAGCCGTATTCGGTCGCCGGCGAAGCGCCAGGGCGCGGTGACGAAGGAGACGTCGGAGAGCTTGATGTCCTGGATCGAACGGGCGAAGTCCACCAGCTTCATCGCGGTGCCCAGCCCCTCGTCCACGGTGAGCGACTTGGTGGCCGCGTCGGCCAGCGGCAGCAGGGTGGGCAGTGAGAAGCCCTGGCCCTGGACCTTCTTGATCATCGAGGAGAGGAAGGCCTGCTGACGCTTCATCCGACCGATGTCGGAGTTGTCGCCGATCCCGTGGCGCGTCCGCAGGTAGTCCACCGCGGACTGTCCGGAGAGCTTCTGGAGGCCCTTCTTGAGGTGTATGCCGTACTGGTTGACGTCGTTGGGCACGCAGGCCTCCACGCCGCCCACGGCGTCGGACATCGCGGCCGCGCCCTTGAAGTCGACCACGACGGTGTGGTCGATCCGCAGCCCGGTGAGCTTCTCCACGGTGTTCTGGGTGCAGGCCGGGTTGCCCTTCTCGGCGAGGCCCACGGTGAAGGCGGAGTTGAACATCTGGTCGGTCTTCGGCGTCGTCCAGGTGCCGTTCGGCAGCTTGCAGGACGGGATGGTGACCAGGGTGTCGCGGGGGATCGAGACGCCGACGGCGTGCTTGTGGTCGGCGTAGACGTGCACCAGGATCGCGGTGTCCGAGTGGCCGACGCCCTCGTCGCCGCCGCCCAGCGAGTCGTTGCCCTCGTCGCGGGTGTCCGAGCCGAGCAGCAGCACGTTGACCGGGACGGAGGCGCCCGGGCTGGCCGGGACGGGTGCCGGCGGGCGCTCGGTGGCGACGCCGCCGGAGTCGAAGGTGGTGATGTTGTTGTCCAGCCGGTGGTAGAACCAGGCTCCGGCGCCCACGACCGACAGCACCAGTACGGCGGCCAGGCCGATGGCGGTCCGCAGGTAGCGGCGCCGACGCGTGCTGCTGCTCATCCTCCGTGCCCCCCGTCTTCAGGTCTCTCGCGTTCGATGTTCGAACGTTAGACGTTCCGGGAGGCTGTTCGGTTACCCCCCTGGGGCCTGCGGAAGGCCCCCGGGTCCTGTGATGCTGGTCACGCGCCGGGGCCGGAGGCGCCCGCGAGCATCCGCCGGAGCAGGTCGCGCAGCGCCGTCCGCTCGTCCGGGCCGAGCGCGGCCAGTGGCTCGCGGGCGAAGTTCAGCGACTCGCGCAGTTCCTCGGAGGCGGCCGAGCCGGTGCCGGTGGCGGCGACCAGCTTGACCCGGCGGTCGTGCCGGTCGGCCTCACGGGTCACGAAGCCGCGGGATTCGAGCCGGTCGACGATGCCGGTGATGTTGGAGGGCTCGCAGCTGAGCGTCTGGGCGATCTGGCGCATCGGCATCGGGCCGCGCCGCAGCAGCGCGAGCACCTTGGCCTGGGCGCCGGTGAGCGAGCGGGCGGCGGCGGCCTCCTCGTACTCGCGGTGGAACAGTGCGACCAGGTTGGCCATCAGGTCGACGACCTCGCGGGTGATCTCGTCGGGCTGCGGCGCGGCGTCCTGGATCGACTGGGTGTCCATGGTCGACAGTCTACCTGAAAAGTTGACAACATGAACCTTTCATGCCCATCGTTACTTCAGTTGCTCAACCTTTCAGGTGCCGAAACCGCACCTGAACCACACCTGAACCCGCAGCCGAACCGCAAGGAGCGCCCCCGATGGCAGAGCAGGCCGCCGCCCCCGCGACCGCCCGTGAATGGCACCTCGCCGCCCGCCCGCAGGGCTGGCCGGTGCCGACCGACTTCGCCCTGGTCGAGGCCCCGGTCCGGGCCCCCGGCCCGGGCGAGATCCTGGTCCGCAACGCCTACCTCTCGGTGGACCCGTACATGAGGGGCCGGATGAACGACGTGAAGTCGTACGTCCCGCCGTTCCAGCTGGGCCGGGCCATGGACGGCGGTGCGGTCGGCTACGTCGTCGCCTCCGGGGCCGAGGGCTTCGCCCCGGGCGACGCGGTGCTGCACGGGCTCGGCTGGCGCGAGTACGCGACCCTGGACGCCGGGCGCGCGGTCAAGGTCGACCCGGCCGCCGCCCCGCTCTCCGCCTACCTCGGCGTGCTCGGCATGCCCGGCCTGACCGCCTACGCCGGCCTGCTCGCCGTCGGCGCCCTGAAGGAGGGCGACAAGGTCTTCGTCTCCGGCGCGGCCGGCGCGGTCGGCTCGCTGGTCGGCCAGATCGCCAGGCTCAAGGGCGCCTCGCTGGTGGTCGGTTCGGCCGGCTCGGCGCAGAAGGTGGCCAGGCTGGTGGGCGAGTACGGCTTCGACGCGGCCTTCAACTACAAGGACGCCCCGGTCGCCGAGCAGCTCGCCGAGGCCGCCCCGGACGGCATCGACCTCTACTTCGACAACGTCGGCGGCGACCACCTGGAGGCCGCGATCGGCGCGCTGAACGTGCACGGCCGCGCGGTGCTCTGCGGTGCCATCGCCCAGTACAACGACACCGCCGCACCCGCCGCCCCGCGCAACCTCGCGCTCGCCATCGGCAAGCGGCTGCGCCTGGAGGGCATGCTGGTGGGCGACCACGCCGGGCTCCAGTCGCAGTTCGTCGCGGAGGTGGCCGGCTGGCTGAAGTCCGGTGAACTGCGCACCGAGGAGACCGTGGTGGACGGTTTCGAGAACGCCGCCGAGGCCTTCCTCGACCTGCTGCGCGGCGTCAACACCGGCAAGATGGTCGTCCGCTTGGATGGCTGACGCTTCGTCAGGTCACCGACCGCCCCGTCGCCCGCACCGGGCGGCGGGGCGGTCGGGCATCGGCGGTGCGCGCTCGGGCGCGGGCGTCGCGGCCGCACTACCGCATTCCGGCCGGATCCGAAAGTGCGTCATCCATCCTGTGGCGCCGCGCGGTACGGTGGTCCCGCCGGCGATGGGGCCGTTCGGGGGAGAGATCCGGCCGAGGGGTGGACCTCGTTGAGGATTCGACTAGCATTGAGCGAAAGCCTGTCCGTTTTGCTCAATTTAGTAGCTTAATGTCGGCTAACGTGAGTAACTGCGGATCAACTGCAGGCACGAGGCAGCTGGGGAAGGCGACCCTCGTCCACAGCCTGGAGGTCCCGGTGACGACACGTGGAGTTCTGTACATCCACTCCGCGCCCCGCGCGCTGTGCCCGCACGTCGAGTGGGCCGTCGCGGGGGTGCTCGGTGTGCGGGTGAGCCTGGACTGGATCCGCCAGCCGGCCGCACCCGGGCATTGGCGTGCCGAGCTCTCCTGGCAGGGGGAGCCCGGTACGGCTTCGAAGCTCGCCTCCGCGCTGCGCGGCTGGCAGCTGATGCGGTACGAGGTGACCAGCGAGCCCTGCGCCACGGCGGAGGGGGAGCGGTACAGCAGCACGCCCTCGCTCGGCATCTTCCACGCCGTCACGGGCATCCACGGCGACATCCTGATCCCCGAGGACCGGTTGCGCGCCGTCCTGCTGCGCGCCCGCAGCGAGGGGGCCGATCTGGAGGCCGAGATCGCCCGGCTGCTCGGCAAGCCCTGGGACGACGAGCTGGAGCCGTTCCGGTACGCGGGCGAGGGCGCGCCGGTGCGCTGGCTGCACCAGGTGGTCTGAGGCCGCCCCGCACGGACCGGGCAGGCACGACGAAGGGGCCGGCGCTCAAGGAGAGCGCCGGCCCCTTCGTCACGGGCGTCAGCGGGTGCGGAAGGCCAGCACCACGTTGTGGCCGCCGAAGCCGAACGAGTTGTTCAGCGCGGCGATCCGGCCCTCGGGCAGCTTGCGGGCCTCGTCACGGACGATGTCGGCGTCCACGTCGTCGTCCAGCTCGTCCACGTTGATGGTCGGCGGGGCGATCCGGTGGTACAGGGCCAGCACGGTGGCGACGGTCTCGATGCCGCCGGCGCCGCCCAGCAGGTGGCCGGTCATCGACTTGGTGGCCGAGACCGCGATGTGGTCGAGGTCGTCGCCCAGCTCCTTGCGCAGCGCCTTCAGCTCGGCGGTGTCGCCCTGCGGGGTCGAGGTGGCGTGCGCGTTGACGTGCACGATCTCGGCCTTGTCCAGCTCGTTGCGCTCGAACAGGTCGGCCAGCGCGCGGGCCACGCCGGCGCCGGTCGGCTCGGGCTGGGCGATGTGGTGGGCGTCCGAGGACAGGCCCTGGCCCACGGCCTCGCAGTAGATCCGGGCGCCGCGCGCCTCGGCGTGCTCGACCGACTCCAGCACGACCACGCCGGCACCCTCGCCCAGCACGAAGCCGTCGCGGGCCTTGTCGTAGGGGCGGGACGCGCGCTGGGGGTCGTCGTTCTTCTTCGACATCGCCATCATGTTGGCGAACGCGGCGATCGGCAGCGGGTGGATCGCCGCCTCGGTGCCGCCGGCCACCACGACGTCGGCGCGGCCGGTACGGATCATCTCGATCGCGTAGCCGATCGCCTCGGCGCCGGAGGCACAGGCGGAGACGGGGGTGTGCACGCCCGCGCGAGCGCCGACCTCCAGACCGACGTTGGCCGCCGGGGAGTTGGGCATCAGCATCGGGACGGTGTGCGGGGAGACCTTGCGGGCGCCCTTCTCCTTCAGCACGTCGTACTGGTCGAGGAGCGTGGTCACGCCGCCGATGCCGGAGGCGATCACGGCGCCCAGGCGCTCGGGGGCGAGCTTGGAGGACTCGTCGGTGGCGGGGGTCTCGTAGCCGGCGTCGGCCCAGGCCTCGCGGGCGGCGATCAGCGCGAACTGGGCCGAGCGGTCCAGCTTGCGGGCCAGCGGGCGGGGCAGGATCTCGCCCGGCTCGACGGCGGTCCTCGCCGCGATCTTCACCGGCAGGTCCTCGGCCCACTCCTCGGTCAGGGCCGCCACGCCGGACCGACCGGCGACCAGGTTCTCCCAGGTGCTGGCGGCGTCGGCGCCCAGCGGCGTGAAGGCGCCGATACCCGTGACGACCACGGTGCGGTTTTCAGCGGTCACTGGTTTCTTCTTCTCTCACGTGTGCGGGGGGTCGGCGGCGTGCCGAGGAAGGGCCCGGCCGGGCGCCCCGAGTGGGGGCGTCCCGGCCGGCGGGGTCGGCCAGGCTCGATGAGCCCGGCCGACCGGTCAGCCTTCGCCGGCGTACGGGACGCCGGACGGGCTGGCCGAGTCGAACTGGTCGATCGATCAGGCGTTGAGGATGTAGTTCACCGCGTCGCCGACGGTCTTCAGGTTCTTGACCTCGTCGTCCGGGATCTTGACGTCGAAGCGCTCCTCGGCGGCCACGACGACCTCGACCATGGACAGCGAGTCGACGTCCAGGTCGTCGGTGAAGGACTTGTCGAGCTGGACGTCCTCGGTCGGGATGCCGGCGATCTCGTTGACGATCTCGGCGAGACCTTCCAGGACCTCTTCCTGGGTAGCCATACTGGCTGCTCCTCTACGGTGTTGAGCGTGTCCGGCCGGCGGCCGGACACAGGCTTGTGAATTGGGCGAATGCGCCTAGGGGAGAGTAACGACTGCTGCGGCGTACACGAGACCCGCCCCGAACCCGATGATCAGGGCCAGGTCCCCGCTGTGGGCCTCACCGCTCTCCAGCATGCGTTCCATCGCCAGCGGGATGGAGGCCGCGGAAGTGTTGCCGGTCTCGGCGATGTCGCGGGCGACGGGTACCGACTCCGGCAGCTTGAGCGCCTTGATCATGGCATCCGTGATCCGCATGTTGGCCTGGTGGGGGATGAACGCGCCGAGCTGGTCGGCGGTGATCCCGGCGGCGTCCAGCGCCTGCTGGGCCACCTTGGCCATCTCCCAGACCGCCCAGCGGAAGACCGGCTGGCCGTCCATCCTCAGGGCCGGCCACTTGGTCTCCTCGCCCGCGCCGTTGATCGCGTCGGACTTGGCGAAGGCGGTGTCCCAGGCCTGGGTCTGGGTGATGAGGTCGGCCTGCGAGCCGTCCGAGCCCCAGATCAGCTTGCCGATGCCGGGGGTGTCCGACGGGCCGACGATCGCGGCGCCGGCGCCGTCACCGAAGATGAAGGCGGTGGAGCGGTCCGACTGGTCGGTCAGGTCGCTGAGCCGCTCGACGCCGATGACCAGCACGTAGTCGGCGTTGCCGCCGCGGATCATGCCGTCGGCCAGGCCAAGGCCGTAGCCGAAGCCGGCACAGGCGGCCGAGATGTCGAAGGCCGGGGCGTTGCCGCAGCCGAGCCGCTCGGAGATCTCGGTGGCGATCGCGGGGGTCTGCTTGAGGTGCGAGACGGTCGAGACGATCACGCCGCCGATCTGCTCGGCGGAGATCCCGGCCTGGGCGATGGCCTTGCCGGCCGCCTGGACCGACATCTCGGCGACGGACTCCTCCGGGCCGGCCCAGCGGCGCTCGGCGATCCCGCTGCGGGTGCGGATCCACTCGTCCGAGGAGTCGATCCACTCCAGGACCTCGGAGTTGGGGATCACCCGGACCGGGCGGTAGCCGCCGACGCCGAGGATGCGCGAGTACTGCGCGCCGCTCACCGGACGGATCTGGGGCTTGGTCATGCCTGGGTCTCCTGCTCCTGACCGCCGTGCTCCGCAACGAGCTCGCGGGCCTTGTCCAGATCGGCGGGGGTCTTGAGGGCGAGCGTGGCCACACCCTTGAGGTTGCGCTTGAGCAGCCCCGTGAGGGTGCCGGCGGGGGACAGCTCGATCACGGCCGTCGCACCCAGCTGCCCGAGGGTCTCCATGCAGAGGTCCCAGCGGACGGGGTTGGAGACCTGCGAGACCAGGCGCGCGAGCACCTCGGCACCGGTGTCCACGACCGCGCCGTCCCTGTTGGAGACGTAGCGGACCAGCGGGTCGGCCGCGGTCAGCGTCGGGGCCAGCTGGGCCAGCCGCTCGACGCCCGGGGCCATGTGCTCGGTGTGGAAGGCGCCGGCCACCTTGAGGGCGATCAGCTTGGCGCGGGTCGGCGGGTCCGCCTTCAGCGCCTCCAGCTGGTCCAGCGTGCCGGCGGCGACGATCTGGCCGCCGCCGTTGTTGTTGGCCGCGGTCAGACCGTGCTCGGCCAGCTTCGCCGCGACCTCCTCCGGCTCGCCGCCGAGCACGGCGAGCATGCCGGTCTCGGTGACGGCGGCGGCCTCGGCCATGGCCCGGCCGCGCTCACGCACGAAGGTCAGCGCGTCGTGGGCGCCGAGCACCCCGGCGCCGGCGGCGGCGGTGATCTCACCGACGCTGTGACCGGCCACGGCGCCGACCAGCTTGCGGGCGGCGTCCTCGTCCGGGAACAGCTCCCGGGCGGTCACCAGACCTGCCGCGACCAGCAGCGGCTGGGCGACGGCGGTGTCCTTGATCTCCTCGGCGGACGCCTCGGTACCGGCGTGCACCAGGTCGAGCCCGGCGACCTCCGACCAGCCGCGCAGGCGGTCGGCGACGCCGTCGAGCTCCAGCCAGGGGCTGAGGAAACCGGGGGACTGAGCACCCTGTCCAGGGGCGACGATTACGAGCACGGTTCAACCCTCTCTCGCCAGGCGCCCAGGGGCGGGTAGGCGACGGTAACGAAGAAAACCATCCCTGATTGTGCGGTTCCTACACTCCGGCTCAGCCGGGCTCCCCGACGGCGCCCAACCGGCCGAGGGCCAGTGCGATCCGCAGGGTGAACGCCGAACGTACGTCGGAGGGGGCGTACCCCGTGACGTCAGTCACACGTCGCAGCCGGTAGCGCACCGTGTTGGGGTGGACAAAGAGCATCCGGGCCGCGCCCTCCAGCGAGGAGGCCTGCTCCAGGTAGACGCTCAGGGTCTCCAGCAGGGCGGACCCGGCCTCGTCCAGCGGTGTGTAGATCTCCTCCACCAGCTGACGGCGCGCGGCCTGGTCGCCGGCCAGCGCCCGCTCGGGCAGCAGGTCGTCGGCCAGCACCGGGCGGGGGGCGTCCGGCCAGGCGGCGCAGGCCCGCAGGCCGGCCGCGGCGGCGTGGGCCGAGCGGGTCGCGGAGAGCAGGTCGGGCACGGTCGGGCCGACCACCACCGGGCCCGGCGCGAACTGGCCGATCAGCGCCCGGGCCGCGTGCACCGGCTCCTTCTCGCCGCCGACCACGACCACCAGGCGCTTGCCCAGCACTCCGGTCAGCACGTTCAGCTTGGCGTACCGGGCGGCCCGGCGGATCGCCTCGACCACCAGCTCGCTGTCGCCGTCCGGCGCGCTGCCCATCACCACCCGGACCTGGCTGGGCTGGCCCCAGCCGAGTGCGGCGGCGCGGGAGAGCACGCCCTCGTCGGCGTCGCCGGACAGCAGCGAGTTGACCACCAGCGCCTCCAGCCGGGCGTCCCAGGCGCCGCGTGCCTCGGCGGCCTGGGCGTACACCTGGGCGGTCGCGAAGGCGATCTCCCGGGCGTAGACCAGCACCGACTCGCGCATGTCCGCCTCGTCGCCGGGGGCGGCCACCTCCTCGATGGCCTCCTCCATCACCTCGATCGTGGTGCGGATCAGCTCGACGGTCTGGCGCAGGGTGATCGCCCTGGTCAGCTCGCGCGGAGCGGTGCCGAAGACGTCGGTGGAGATCGCCTGGGCGGTGTCGGGGTGGCGGTACCACTCGGTGAAGGCGGCGATGCCGGCCTGGGCCACCAGGCCGATCCAGGAGCGGTGCTCCGGCGGCATCCGCCGGTACCAGCCGAGCTGGTCGTCCATCCGCGAGATCGCGGCGGTGGCCAGCTTGCCGGAGGACTTCTCCAGCCGCTTGAGCGTCGCCGCCCGGCGCTCGGCGCGCTCGGCGGCGTTTCTGCGCTCCTGGGCGGTCAGGCGGGGCGCCGCACGGCCGGGGCGGTCACGGGCCGACCGGGGGGCCGGGCCCTTTCCGGCGGGGTCGGGTGCGGGGCTGGGACTGGGTTCGCTCTTGGAGTTCGCGGAGGCGGCTGGCACAAGGACAAGACTGCCTCACGCGAGTGACTGCTCGTGCACACCCCCCCGGCACGGTGGCGCGGTGGCAGGAGTCACACCGCGGGCCCAGCCACTACGGTGGGGGCGTGACCGAAGCCCCCGACCGCCCCCGTGCCGACCTGCGCCGCACCGCCGAGCGCTACCGCTCCGTCCCGGCCGAGGGCGTCGAGACCAGGCACGCGTTCTCCTTCTCCGGCCACTACGACCCGAAGAACACCCACTTCGGGGCGCTGCTCGCGTGCAACGAGGAACTCCTCGCCCCCGGCGCCGGATTCGAGGAGCACAAGCACCGCGACACCGAGATCCTCACCTGGGTGCTGGAGGGCGCGCTCGCCCACCGCGATTCTTACGGCCACAGCGGGGTGGTCCGACCCGGGATGGTCCAGCACCTCAGCGCCGGTTCCGGGGTCAGCCACACCGAGCGCAACGTCGGCGGCGCCACCGGGCCGGTCCGCTTCGTCCAGATGTGGCTCCAGCCGGACGAGTTCGACGCGCCCCCCGCCTACGGCCTGCGCAAGGTGGAACCGGCGGACGGCGGGTTGACGCTGCTCGCCTCCGGGCTGGAGCGCGACGCCGGGACGGACGCCCTGCGGCTGCGCCGCGGCGACGCCGCGCTCTGGCTGGCCACCGCCGGGCCGTGGCAGCCGCTGCCGCTACTGCCCGGGGCGCCCTGGCGGTACGCCCACCTGACCGCCGGCTCGCTGGGCTACCGGACCGTCCCGGGGCCCAAGGGCGGCGGCCGCTCGATGGTTCCGGGCGACAGCGTGCGGATCACCGGCGAGGCCTTCGCCGACCCGGCGGCGGGGGAGACCGGCGCCGAACTCCTGCTCTGGGAGATGCACTCGCCGGTCTCCTACGGTTAGCGGCTCAGCGCTTCGGGAGTTCTTCGAGCACCGCGTCGGAGAAGGCCGGCCAGGCCTCGACCGCCCACGGCCCGAAGTCCCGGTCGGTGAGCGCGACGCAGGCGGCGCCGGCCCGCGGGTCGACCCACAGGAAGGTGCCGGACTGGCCGAAGTGCCCGAAGGTTCCGGGGGAGTTGGCGGCGCCGGTCCAGTGCGGGCTCTTGCCGTCGCGGATCTCGAAGCCGAGGCCCCAGTCGTTCGGGCGCTGGTGGCCGTAGCCGGGCAGCACGCCGCTGGCGCCGGGGAAGGCGACCTCGCGGGTGGCCTGCCGGAGCGTGGACGGGTCCAGCAGCTTGGGTGCCTGCAGCTCGGCGGCGAACCGGGCGAGGTCGGCGACGGTGGACAGGCCGCCGGCGCCGGCCGGGGACTTGTGCGCGGTGTTGATCAGGGTGTCCGTCATGCCCAGCGGCTCGAACACCGCCTCGGCGGCGTAGCGGGAGAACTCGATCCCGGCGGCCTCGGACAGCATCCGGGCCAGCACGTCGAAGCCCGCGTTGGAGTAGAGCCGGCGGTTGCCGGGCTCGGCGAACACCCGGTGCTCGTCGAAGCCCAGTCCGGAGGTGTGCGCGAGCAGGTGGCGGACGGTCGAGCCGGCCGGACCGGCCGGGTCGTCCAGCTCGAACACGCCCTCCTCGACGGCGACCAGCGCCGCGTACGAGGTGAGCAGCTTGGTCACCGAGGCGAGCGGGAACAGGTGCTGCTGCGGCCCGTGCGCGCCCAGGACCGCGCCGTCCGCCCCCCGGACCACCGCCGCCGCGGCATGGGGCACCGGCCAGTTCTCGATCATCCGCAAGCTCTCCATGGGATCCGACTGTAGTCGCCGGGAAATTCCGCGGAGAAGGTGGTGGTGGAGCCACCCGGGTGTCGGGCTTGCTTGGAGTGCACTCCAACTCGGTAGCGTCGTTCACGTCGTACAGGACAGGGGGAAACGAGCGATGGCCGCACCCGCACGCATCGAGATCGACCTGCGCAGCTGCTCCGAGGTGTTCAGCCGCCCCGTCGGGGATCCGGACCCGAGGCCGAGGCACACCATCAGCGAGGTCGCCGCGGCGAGCGGGCTGACCACCCACACCCTGCGCTGGTACGAGCGGATCGGTCTGCTGGACCCGGTCGACCGGGCGGCGGGCGGCCAGCGCCGCTACTCCGACGCCGATCTGCACCGGCTGGCCTTCCTGGGCCGGCTGCGGCTGACCGGCATGTCGGTGGCGGACATGCTCAAGTACGTGGACATGGCCCGCCAGGGCGAGCAGACCTACGGGGAGCGGCGGCTGCTCCTGGAGGCCCAGCGCGAGGAGGTCCGACAGCGGATCGTGGACCTCCGGGCCACCCTCGCCGTCCTCGACTACAAGATCGATCTCTATGCCGGGAAGGTCGCCGGTGGCGCCGGAATCCCGGCCAAGTGCCAGAACATCCATGGAGAGGAAGAGCAGAGCGCATGACTCAGACCGTCCTTCCCGCCGTCGAACTCGGCACCGGCGGCCCGCTGGTGGGCGTCCAGGGCCTCGGCTGCATGGGCATGAGCGAGTTCTACGGCCCCACCGACACCGGCGAGGCGCTCGCCACCCTGGACGCCGCGCTGGCGACCGGTGTCACCCTCTTCGACACCGCCGACATGTACGGCTCCGGCCGCAACGAGGAGCTGATCGGCCCCTTCGTCCGGGCCAACCGGGACCAGGTGGTGCTCGCCACCAAGTTCTCCATCGTGCGCTCCGAGGAGGACGGCGCGGTCCGCGGCATCAGCAACGACCCGGCGTACATCCGGACCGCGGTGGACGCCTCGCTGCGCCGCCTGGGCACGGACGTGATCGACCTGTACTACATGCACCGCCGCGACCCGGCCGTGCCGCTGGCCGACTCGGTCGGTGCCATGGCCGAGCTGGTGCGGGCCGGCAAGGTGCGCCACCTCGGCCTGTCCGAGGTGACCGGGGCGGAGCTGCGCGAGGCGCACGCGATCCACCCGATCGCCGCGCTCCAGTCCGAGTGGTCGGTGTTCGCCCGCGACGTCGAGCGCACGGCGGTCCCGGCCGCGGCGGAGCTGGGCGTCGCCTTCGTGCCGTACTCGCCGCTCGGGCGGGGCTTCCTGACCGGCGCCTTCCAGGACGCCAAGGAGCTCTCGGTGGACGACTACCGCCGTTCCCACCCGCGCTACACCGGCGACAACGCGGCCGCCAACGGCGAACTGCTGGACCCGCTGCGGAAGATCGCGGCGGCCCGCGGCGTGACGCTCGCCCAGGTCGCACTGGCCTGGGTGCACCAGCGGGCCGAGGTGCACGGGCTGGCCGTCGTGCCGATCCCGGGCACCCGCAGGCGCGGCCGGCTCGCCGAGAACACCGCGGCGGCGACGCTGCGGCTGACCGCCGAGGAGCTGGCGCTGCTGGAGCCGGTGGCCGGCCGGGTGGCGGGGAACCGCTACGCGGACATGAGCTCCACCTCGGCGGCGCGCGAGTAGCGGGACCGGCGGCCCGGGGGGAGCCGGTGCGGGCCCCCGGGCCGCCGGGCCGGTGCCGGGTTCAGACCGTCCGGCCCATCCAGGCGGCCAGCCGGGTGTGCACGTCGGCGTCCTCGGCGACCGGCCGGACGGCGGCGAACGGGACCCCCGGCACCCGCTGTTCGGCCGGCAGCACGAACTCGGCGACGGCCAGCGCGGTCCGCGCCAGGTCGTCGTCCAGGGCGAAGCCGTTGCCGAGGCTCCCGGCGATGTCCCCGGAGTGGGTCACCAGCTCCATCAGGTAGCCGGCCACCGCCGCCGCGCCGGGCACCTCGCCCCAGGGGGCGACGGTCGGGCGGCCGAGCTTGGCGTCGTCCGCCCAGGCGGCGGTGACCCGGGCGCGGGCCCGGCCCAGCGCGGCCGGCCAGCCCTCGTCCGAGGGGTCCTCGACGGCGGCCACGACGTCCTCGGCGCGGCCGCCCTCGCCCATGTACGCGAACCGGTGGATGCCGCCGACCACGTGGTTCAGCAGCTGACGCAGGGTGAACTCGGTACAGGGGGTGGGCCGGTCGAGGTCGGCCGGGGTGATCGTGGCGAACAGCTTCTCCAGCTGGTCGAGGGCGGTCAGGTACTGCGGGCGGGCATCCTGGACGGCGGTCATCGGCGCTCAACTCCCTGGTGTCGGGTGGTCTTTCGGGCTCGGAACGCAATTTCCCAGTAAAACCTGACAACTGCCGTCAGGATTACTGGGATTCTTGGGGCATGAAGGCCGACCGCCTGCTCTCGATCCTGCTGCTGCTCCAGACCCGCGGCCGGGTGTCCGCCACCGAACTCGCCGAGCGGCTGGAGGTGTCCGTCCGCACCATCTACCGCGACGTCGAGTCGCTCTCCGCCGCCGGGGTGCCGGTGTTCACCGAGCGCGGGCGGCACGGCGGCATCGGCCTGCTGCCCGGCTACCGCACCGACGTCACGGGCCTGACCGCGGACGAGGCCAGGGCGCTGTTCGTGCTCTCCGCCCAGGGCGCGCACAGCGACCTCGGGCTGGACGGGGCGCTCGGTTCGGCGCTGCGCAAGGTGATGGCGGCGCTGCCGGCCCCGCACCGGCCGGCCGCCGAGCGGATCAGCGAGCGGATCCTGGTCGACCCGGCCCGCTGGATGCAGACCCCCGGCGCGGTCGGCCCCGCCGCCGGGCCGGACCTGGGCGAGCTGCAGTACGCCGTCTTCGCCGACCGGCGGCTGCGGCTGCGCTACCGGCACGGCGGCACGCCCGCGCCGGTGGAGTACACCGTCGACCCGTACGGGCTGGTGAGCAAGGCGGCGGTCTGGTACCTGGTGGCCGATCTGCACGGCGAGCCGAGGCTGTTCCGGGCCGACCGGGTGCTGGCCGCCGACACCACCGAGGAGACGGTGCGACGCCGGGCCGGGGTCGGGCTCGGTGACGTCTGGGCGGTGCTGCGCGAGCAGGTGGAGCGGCTGCCGAAGGACCTGCCGGTGCGGGTGCGGGTCCGGCGCGGACGGCTGGACATGTTCCTGCGCATCCACGGCGGCCGGGTCACCGCGCCGCCGCCGGAGGCGGGCGCCGGGCCGCCCGAGGAGTGGGCCGAGGTGGCGATGGCCTTCCCGGCCCCGGCGGCCGTCCGGTCGCTGCTGGCCTTCGGCGCGGACGTCGAGGTGCTGGTCCCGCCGGCCGCCCGGCGCGAGCTGGCCAGGGCGGCGGCGGACGCCCTGCGGCTGTACCAGGACCAGCCGTCCTGAGCCCCCGGGGGCGGGCCTCAGGAGCCGGGGTTGGCCCGGACCACGTCCTGGTAGCGGCCGAGCGAGATCGCCGCGAAGTTGCGCAGGCTGTCGGTGCCCTCGGTGAAGTAGCCGTTGTGGCCGGCCGCGCGGGCCGAGGAGATCTGCTCGGAGCCGAAGCCGCTCGCCGCCGGGTCGGCACCGTGGCCGAGTCCGCCGACCTCCAGGAACGGCACGTTGCCGATCCAGTCGCTGGGGTTGCGGGTGGCCCAGACGTGCACGCCGGCGCCCAGTTCGGTGGTGCTCTGCACGCCCATGCCGGGGCTGCCGAAGACCACCAGGTCGGTGATGCCGGAGGTGTCGGACGGCGAGGCCGCCGCGCGCGGGATCTCCGGGGCGGCGGTGCCGCAGACCACCGAGCCGTACGAGTGGCAGAGCAGCGACGGCGGCGCGTCCGGCCGGGTGGTCTCCTTCAGCCCGGAGAGCAGCCGCTCCAGCCGGGGGGCGGCGACGTCGGCGAGCCGGGAGGTGGCGGCGTCCGGGCCGAGGCCGGAGGGGGTGACGTAGCCGGTCCAGGAGATCACGGCGGTCCGGGTGTTCGGCGCCTGGCGCCGTTCCTCGGCGTAGAGGGCGCGGGCCATGCCGGCCGGGGAGCGCAGCGGCTCGGCGGCCTGGTCGTGGTGGCCGAGGTCGGCGTCCGAGCCGGGGACGAGCACGGAGATCCGCTCGGCGTCGGCGAGGTCGCCCCACACCTCACTGACCAGGCCGCGGCCGCGCGGGTCGAAGGCCAGGACCTGCCGGTCGGGGGCGAGCAGGTGCTCGACGTCGTTGGCGCGGGAGACGGCCAGCGCGCGGGTGTCGGAGTCCAGTTCGCGGTCGGCGGCGCGGGCCAGGGCCCGGTCGCGCTCGGCGGCCAGGGCGATCCTGTTGGCGCGGTAGCGCAGGTCCAGCGGGGCGCCGTCGTAGTTGCCGACGACCAGCGGGTACTGCTGGATCAGCCGGTCCAGTTCGGTGGGCGCGAGTGAGGCGAAGAACGCCGCGGCGGCGGCCGGGGTGGTGGTGGCCGGGTCGGGCAGGGAGTGGCCGAAGGAGTGGTCCTGGACCCAGGCGGCGCTGCCGGCCGGAGGCGTGGAGATCGCCAGCTGTTCGGAGGAGACCGCGGCCGCGGCGGCGGCGCCTCCGGCGTCGGCGAGCACCGCGCAGCCGGCGAACGCCCCGATCAGTACCCGCTTCCAGCGCCGACGGTTGCGCACCGCACCAACTCCCTTGGGGCCCGTCACCGTTTCGCGGGCGGTGCCCGGAGGGTGCGATAGCTCTGCTGACTTCCCTGCGCAAGCCTAGGGGGCCCGGAGGGAGGACGGGAACGCCTAAACTGTGGGATGGATCACATGAACCCGGGGTGTCCGCGCTACGTCTCCCAGTGGTTCGGACGGTGGCCCGTGCGGCCGTTCGACAGGGCCCCGTTCAGGCGTCGAACTCGCGTACCAGGCGCTTCGGCGCCGTCCGCCGCCAGGCCTCGGTGACGAGGTCGTGCAGCTCGTCCCGGTCCACCAGGTCCAGCCGGACGCTCACCCAGCCGTGCCGTCCGACGTACGGGGCGGAGGAGAACACCTCGGGTTCGGCGGCGAGCAGTTCGGCCTGGTCCTCGGGGGAGGCCTTGACGGTGACCCGGTCCCCGTCGGGCGCGCCCATCGCGAAGATCCGGCCGCGGACCCGCAGCGTCTCGATGTCCCAGGTCGGCTCCTGGGCGGCTTCCGGCAGGGCCAGCGCCATCGTGCGGAACTCGTCGAACGTCACCATGGCGGCAGGGTAGGGCAGGACACCGACAGCGCGCCGCAGGGGCGCGGACCGATCGGCCCGCGCCCCTGCGGCACGCCGTGCTCCGCCGCCCGGAGCGGCCCGCACCCGGTGGGCCGTCACACCACGCCCAGCGCGTACGCCGCGAAGAGCGCCGCCGCGGCGCCGGCCACCGCCTTGCCGCCCCGGGAGAAGGCCGTCCACGGGCCGTCGAACCGGCGGGTGAACCAGCCGAGCGCCACCAGCACGGCGGCGAACAGCGGCAGCAGCGCCAGCCTGGCGGCCACCCAGCCGAGCGAGTCCGGCGCGGTGGTCAGCCCCGGGACGGCGCCCAGGCCGGCCGCGCCCGGCACGGCGACCGCGAGCATCGCGCTCTGGTGCCAGCAGAAGATGGTCATCGCCGACAGGTTGACCACCACGACCGGCAGCCAGAGCAGCGGACGCCGTGTCAGCAGCCGGCCCAGCCGCTCCCGCAGCAGCACCGCGGCGCCGCACTGGAACGCCGCCAGGGCGAGCACCAGCAGGGACGGCGGGTGCGAGTTGGTGCGCTCGGCCCCGGGCACGCCGACCATGCTGGCCGGGTAGTGGAAGACCAGCAGCAGCGCGGCGAACAGCGCGCCGCCGCCGAGCAGCAGCAACCGGGCCGCCGGGCGGCCGAGCCGGCCCTGCGCCCAGAGCACGCCCAGCTGGTAGCCGAACAGCCAGCCCGGCAGGATGTTCAGCAGCGCGACCCAGGACGGCACCGCCCCGGCCCACGGCCCGTAGCGCAGCAGGTCGACGGCGGCGACCGAGGCCACCAGCAGGCCCGCGGACCAGCCGCCCAGCCGGCGCCCGGCGGCCACGCAGAGCGGGGTGAGCGCGGTCAGCCCCAGGTAGACCCCGATGTACCAGAGCGGCTGCACCACCAGGGTGGCACCGGTGCGCAGGGTGTCCGCGGGGACGCCGAGCGCGGGCAGCAGCGGGATCAGCGCCGCCCAGACGGCCGTCACCCCGAGCACCGGGCGCAGCAGCCGGACGGTACGGGCCCGCAGCCAGCCGCCGTACGTCACGCCCCTGGCCCGGGCCCGCTCCAGTGAGCGGACCGAGGAGTGGCCGCCGACCAGGAAGAACACCCCGAGCATCTGGAGCACCCAGCTGAGCGGGGCGAAGAAGCCGAGGGTGGAGAGCGGGCTGGTGTTGTGCAGGGCGCCGTCGGGGGAGCGGGTGAGGCCGCCGAGCATCCAGTGGCCGACCGGTACGGCGAGCAGGGCGAGGGCGCGCAGCCCGTCCAGGGCGCGGTCGCGGTGGGCCGGGGTCTTCGCGTCGACCCGCGCGGCGGCGCGGCGCAGCGCGGTGAGCGGCCGGGGCGTGCGGGGCCGGGGGGTGCGGGGCTCCGCGGTGCGGGGCCGGGGGGCGAGGGTGCTGGCCATGGTGGTGCTCCTTCCGGTGCGGGCGGTCAGGCGCGGCCGAGCGCGACGGCGGCGTAGGCGGCGAGGGAGGCGGTGCCGGGGGCGAAGTAGCCGTCGTGGCCGCGGGATCCGGTGGCGGGCAGCGGGCGGGCGCCGAAGCCGGGGGCGGTCGGGTCGGCGCCGTGGCCGAGGCCGAACAGCCGGACGTTGGGCACGTCGCCGATCCAGTCGGAGTCGTTGCGGGCGGTGGCCCAGAGCGGGACGCCCGGGTCGAGGTCGGCGGCCGAGCCGATGCCCATGCCGGGCGAGCCGAGCACCACCACGCCGGAGGCCTGCGCGGGGGTGGGGCGGGCCAGGCCGCAGACGACCGAGCCGTAGCTGTGGCAGAACACGGTGGGCGGGGCCTGCGGGCGGGTGGTGACGGCGAGTCCGTCGAGCAGCCGGGTGAGGCGGGGGGCGCCGGCCCGGGCCAGGTCCTCGGTGGCGGCGTCCGGGCCGAGGCCGAGCGGGGTGGTGTAGCCGGCCCAGGCGATCACGGCGGTCCGCCCGTCGGTGGCGTCCAGGAGCGCGCGGGCCATGCCGGCGGGGGTGCCGTACGGGCCGGACGTGCGGTCGAAGCGGAGCAGGTCGATGTCCGAGCCGGGGACGATCACGGCGGTGCGGCGGGCGGTGGCGAGGTCGCCGTACACCTCGGCGACCTGGCCGCGGCCGCGCGGGTCGAAGGCGAGGATCCTCCGGCCGCCGTCCAGCAGGGCGCGGTAGCGCTCGGCGCGGGTGCGGGCGGCCTCGTGGTCCTGCGGGGTGAGGGCGGGGTCGGTGGCCCGGGCGAGTTCGCGGGTGCGCTCGGCGGTCAGGGCCAGGGCGTTGGCCCGGTAGCGGAGGGCGACCGGGGCGCCGTCCAGGTTGCCGACCACCAGCGGGTGCCGGACGGCCAGGGCGTCCTGCGCGGCCGGGGTCAGCTCGGCGAAGAACGCGGCGACGCCGGCCGGGGTGGTGGTGGCCGGGTCGGGCAGCCGCCGGCCGAGCGAGGAGTCGGCCGTCCAGGCGGCGCTGCCGGGCGGCGGGCCGGTGACCGGGGTCTGGGTGTCGGCGGCCCAGCCGCCCGCGCCGAGTACGACCGCCAGCGCCACCGCGGTGGCGGCGATCGCCCGTCCGGCCCGAAACCTGCGCATGTCCTTGCCCTCCCTCGTCCGTTCGGCCGCCGAATCCGTTCGGCGTCCGATGGGGAGGAAGGTAGGAACGCGACGGCCCCGCGGACGTCACACCGCGGGGCCAACTCCCGGGTGCTACCCGGGTATCAGAGGGGTCAGCCGCTACTGACCCGGGGTCACCAGGCCGGACTCGTAGGCCAGGACGACCGCCTGGGCGCGGTCGCGCAGGCCGAGCTTGGCGAGGATGCGCCCGATGTGCGTCTTGACGGTCTGCTCGGCGAGCACCAGCTTGGCGGCTATCTCCTGATTGGACAGGCCGCGGGCGATCAGCTCCAGCACTTCGGTCTCGCGCGGGGTCAGGCCGTTGAGCCGTACCTTGGGGTCGTGGCGCTTGGCCGGGCGGGTGCGGGCGAAGTCCTCGATCAGCCGGCGGGTCACCGAGGGGGCGAGGAGCGCCTCGCCGGCCGCGACCACCCGGACCGCGGCGATCAGGTCGGCCGGCGGGGCGTCCTTGAGCAGGAAGCCGCTGGCCCCGGCGCGCAGCGCCTCGTACACGTAGTCGTCCACGTCGAAGGTGGTCAGCATCAGCACCTTGGGCCGGTGGGCGCCCGGCACGGCCGGGTCGAGCAGCCGCCGGGCCGCCTCCAGGCCGTCCATGACGGGCATCCGGACGTCCATCAGCACCAGGTCCGGGTGGGTGCGGCCGTTGACCTCCAGGGCCTGGGCGCCGTCCGCCGCGTCCCCCACCACGTCGATGTCGCTCTGGGCGTTGAGCAGGGCCGCGAAGCCCGCGCGCACCATGGCCTGGTCGTCGACGATGATCACGCGGATGGTCATGCGGTGGTCTCCCGGGGGGTGTCTGGACGGTCGAGGGGCAGGACGGCGGCCACCTTGAAGCCGCCGTCCGGCAGCGGGCCGGTGTCCAGCCTGCCATCGACCAGCCGGACGCGTTCACGCATTCCGACCAGCCCCTGCCCGGTGCCCTCGGCCGAGGCCTCCAGCGACTCGGTGTGCTCCGGCGGGGGCGCGTTGACCACCGTCACCAGCAGCGCCGGGCCGTCCGCGGTCAGCGACACCCAGGTCCGCGCGCCGGGGGCGTGCCGCACCACGTTGGCCAGCGCCTCCTGCACGATCCGGTACGTGGACAGGCCGACGGCCTGCGGCACCAGGTCCACCAGGTCCGGCTCCACCGTCAGCTCGGCCGGCACCCCGGCCCGGCCCACCGTCTCGACCAGCTGGGCGAGTTGGCCGACCCCGGGCTGCGGTGCCTTCTCCCCGCCGGACTCCTCGCTGCGCAGCACGCCGAGCAGTCGGCGCATCTCGGCCAGCGACTCGCGGGCGGTGCCGGCTATCGCGGTGAACTCCTCGGCGGCCTCGTCCGGCACCCCGGTGATCCGGTACGGCGCGCTGGCCGCCTGCACCGCGATGACCGACATGTGGTGCGCCACCACGTCGTGCAACTCCCGTGCGATCCGGGCGCGTTCCTCCAGCAGGGTGCGGCGTTCGCGTTCGGCCTCGCTGATGTGCTCCTGCTCGGTGAGCAGCCGGCGGGCCACGGCGCGGTCCCGGACGGCCCAGCCGAGCAGCAGCGCGGCGCCGCTGAGTGCGATCAGCAGCACGGTGGTGCCGTCGCCGGAGCGGGGCAGGCCGAGGGTGGTGGTGAGCGCGGTGAGCAGGACGGTGGCCACCCAGACCGAGACCACGGTGGCCCGGCTCTCCCGCAGCGCGAGCGCGAGCAGCAGGAAGACGTAGGCGATGATCATCGGGGCCGTCCACGGCCAACTGCCCATCAGCTGGTGGTGGCGGGCGGTGATACTGGCGGTGGCGACCATGGCGGCGGCGCTGATCCACCAGGCGGTCAGCGGCCGGGTGACGGCGAGGAACAGCGGCGTGGTCTGGGCGATGGTGAGCGCGGCGGCCACCGGCAGCACCAGGTCGTAGAAACTGACCAGGTTGGCGATCCCGGTGGGGATCAGCGAGCCCTGCAGGGCGATCACGACGATGTACGGCAGTCGGCGCACCCAGCGCCGCCGGGAGTCGCCGAGCAGCGGGGTCTCGTCCTCGCTCGGGGTGGTCAGGTGGTGCCGCAGGGCGCGCAGTTGGCGCAGTGCGAACGCGCGGGCGTCGGCTTTGGTGGGCGTTTTCATCGTGGGCCAGCCTAGGAGGGCGGGCCGTGCGGGTCGTCGCACTGGAGCGCGAACTTCCGCGGGGCTACCGGGGTACCGGGTGATACCCCGGTATGACCCGGGTGCTACGCGGGTGCGGCGCCGGGTGCTACGCGGGGCCGCGCCAGTGGCCGGCCAGGGCCGGGCCGAGCTGGTCGAAGTAGCGCTCGATCACCGCGACCATGCCCTCGGGGCCGGCCGGTGCGTGCTCGGCGCTCCAGGACAGGTGGGCCGCGCGCAGCAGGCTGCCGAAGACGGCGGCGAGCACGGCGGGGCGCAGGTCCTCGGCCGGGTCCAGGCCCTCGCGTTCGGCGAGCACCTGGACCACCAGGCGCTCCTGTTCGGTGACCCGGCGCAGGTGGGCGGCGAGCAGCGGGGGCGTCTCCTCGATCATCCGCATGAGCTCCAGGGCGCTGTGGATCGAACCGGGGCCGGCGGACTCCTCGCTGCCGAGGTCGCGCCAGGCCTTGACGATCGCGGCGCGCAGGGCCTGGAGCGGGGCCTCCTCGGCCGGGCGGTGGCGCAGGCACTCGATGAAGTAGTCCTCGGCCACGGCCATCACGGCGAGCGCGACCTCGTCCTTGTTGGCGAAGTAGCGGAAGAAGGTGCGCTGGGAGACGTCGACGGCGGAGGCGATCTCGTCGACGGTCGTGTGGGCGAAGCCCTGCCTGAGGAAGAGCAGGTGGGCGGCCTGGATCAGGGCGTAGCGGGTCTGCTGCTTCTTGCGCTCGCGCAGGCCCGGCGCGCGTTCGGGGCCCGCCGGGGTGCCGGTGGTGCGGGGGGTGTGAGCGGCCATGGCGGGGGCCTTCCGGAGCGCTGGGGTGTGGCGGGTGGGACCACAACTTTAGCGCTCTGACAAATGGCAGTGATGGTCAGAAGTCACTGTTTGCCGAATGTCAGAGGCTGACATAATCTGCCGGGGTGGCGCCCGTCGGGCCGGGGCACCTGTGGGGACGGGTGGGCCGGGGCGCCACGCCCATGTCCCGCACCGAGCCACGCCCCCGGAGGGCCCAGATGAGTCAGTCCGTCGTGAAGAACTCCGAGGCGGACGCGCCGCCGAACCCACCGTCGGGGGGCGGTCTCAAGGGACACCCCTGGCTGACCCTGCTGACCGTCGCGGTCGGCGTCATGATGGTCGCGCTGGACGGCACGATCGTCGCCATCGCCAACCCGGTGATCCAGGAGAAGCTGCACGCGGCGCCCTCCGAGATCCAGTGGGTCACCAGTGGCTACCTGCTGGCCCTGGCGGTCTTCCTGATCACCGCCGGCAAGATCGGTGACCGCTTCGGCCACAAGTCCACCTTCCTGGTCGGCGCGGCGGGCTTCGCCGTCACCTCGGCCGCGATCGGCTTCGCCGGCAACATCCAGACCGTGATCGCCTTCCGGGTGCTCCAGGGCCTGTTCGGCGCGCTGCTCCAGCCGGCCGCGCTGGGCCTGCTGCGCGGGGCCTTCCCGGCCGAGAAGCTCAACATGGCGATCGGCATCTGGGGCGGCGTGATCGGCGCCTCCACCGCGGCCGGACCGATCGTCGGCGGCCTGCTGGTCGAGCACGTCAACTGGGAATCGGTGTTCTTCATCAACATCCCGGTCGGCCTGGTCGCGCTGGCGCTGGGCGTGTGGATCCTCAAGGACGTCCGGGCCGAGAACGCCGCCAAGTCCTTCGACCTGCCCGGCATCGCGCTGCTCTCGGTGGGCATGTTCGCGCTGGTCTTCGGCATCATCAAGGCCCCCGAGTGGGGCTGGGGCGACGGGCGGACACTGCTGTTCCTGATCGGCGCGGTGGTCCTGATGGTGCTGTTCGCGCTCTGGCAGGGCAAGGCCCGCGAGCCGCTGATCCCGCTCGGCCTGTTCCGCTCGGTGCCGCTGTCGGCGGGCGTCCTGCTGATGGTGCTGATGGCCTTCGCGTTCTTCGGTGCGATCTTCTTCGTGACCTTCTACCTCCAGAACGTGCACGGGATGAAGCCGGTCGAGGCCGGCGTCCACCTGCTGCCGATGACCGGCATGATGATCATCGGCTCGCCGCTGGCCGGCCTGGCGATCGGCAAGCTGGGCCCGCGCATCCCGATCGTGGCCGGCATGCTGATCACCACCACCGCGATGTTCGGCATGTCCACCCTGGACACCGGCTCCGGCAACGGCGTGATGTCGCTCTGGTTCGTCCTGATGGGCCTGGGCATCAGCCCGGTCATGGTCGGCGCCACCGAGGTGATCGTCGGCAACGCCCCGCTGGAGCTGTCCGGCGTGGCCGGCGGCCTCCAGCAGGCCGCGATGCAGGTCGGCGGCAGCCTCGGCACCGCGGTGCTGGGCGCGCTGATGGCCGCCAAGGTCGGCGACGTCCTGCCGGGCAACTGGGCCAAGGCCGGTCTGCCGCCGGTGGAGGGCGAGGCGGGCGAGGGCCTCAAGCAGGCCGCCCAGCTGGGCATCGCCCCGCCGGCCCCGGCCGGCACCCCGCAGCAGGCGGTGGACGCGATGGCCGGCGCCGTCCACGAGTCCTTCGTCAGCGGCATGTCGCTGGCCTTCGCGGTGGCCGCCGTGGTGGCCTTCGGCGCCGCCGTGCTCGGCCTGCTCACCCGCCGCGGCGCCACCGACGCGGGCCCGGCCGTGCACATCTGACCGGCCCCGCCGCGCCACGGCCCCGGACTCGTCGGAGTCCGGGGCCGTCCTGCTGTTCCGGGGACCGAACGGAGGGCCGCGCCACGGCGAACGCCGAAGGGCCGGACCCCCGACGGGAGTCCGGCCCCTCAGTGCCTACGGGCTGATCAGGCCTCGCCGCCGGCGGCACCCGGGTCGGCCGCGGCCACGTCCAGCAGCTGGTAGCGGTCGATCGCGTCCTTCAGCGCCGAGCGGTCGATCTTGCCCTGCTTGGCGAGCTCGGTGAGCACCCCCAGGACGACCGACTGCGCGTCGATGTGGAAGAAGCGACGGGCCGCGCCACGGGTGTCGGCGAAGCCGAAGCCGTCGGCGCCCAGCGACTGGTACTGACCCGGCACCCAGCGGGCGATCTGGTCCGGCACCGCGCGCATCCAGTCGGACACCGCGACGACCGGGCCCTCGGCGCCCTGGAGCTTCTGGGTGACGTACGGCACGCGCTGCTGCTCCTCGGGGTGCAGCAGGTTGAACTCCTCGGCCTCCACCGCGTCGCGGCGCAGCTCGTTCCAGGAGGTCGCGGACCAGACGTCGGCCTTGACGTTCCACTCCTCGGCGAGGATGCGCTGGGCCTCCAGGGCCCACGGCACGGCCACGCCGGAGGCGAGGATCTGGGCAGGGATCTGGCCGGCGGTGCCCGGCGCGTACTTGTGCAGACCCTTGAGGATGCCCTCGACGTCCACGTTCTCGGGCTCGGCCGGCATCTTGATCGGCTCGTTGTAGACGGTCATGTAGTAGAACACGTCCTCGCCGTGCGGGTGCTCGGCGCTGGAGCCGTACATCCGCCGCAGACCGTCCTGGACGATGTGCGCGATCTCGAAGCCGTACGCCGGGTCGTACGCGACGACACCCGGGTTGGTCGAGGCCAGCAGGTGCGAGTGGCCGTCGGCGTGCTGCAGGCCCTCACCGGTCAGCGTGGTGCGGCCGGCGGTGGCGCCGATCACGAAGCCGCGGGCCAGCTGGTCGGCCATCTGCCAGAACTGGTCGCCGGTGCGCTGGAACCCGAACATCGAGTAGAAGACGTACACCGGGATCAGCGGCTCGCCGTGGGTGGCGTAGGACGAGCCGGCGGCGATCAGCGAGGCGGTGCAGCCCGCCTCGGAGATGCCGTCGTGCAGCATCTGGCCGGTCGGCGACTCCTTGTAGGCGAGGAGGAGGTCCCGGTCGACCGACTCGTAGGTCTGGCCGAGCGGGTTGTAGATCTTCGCCGACGGGAAGAGCGAGTCCATGCCGAAGGTGCGGTACTCGTCCGGCGCGATCGGCACGAAGCGGT
This sequence comes from Kitasatospora sp. NPDC041917, assembly GCF_055589745.1. Taxonomy (NCBI): domain Bacteria; kingdom Bacillati; phylum Actinomycetota; class Actinomycetes; order Kitasatosporales; family Streptomycetaceae; genus Kitasatospora; species Kitasatospora sp. NPDC041917. Next base: position 213,988 of record NZ_JBVJBI010000006.1, read on the forward strand.
TGCCGATGCCCTTGTCCCGCATGAGGTCCTTGAGCACCCGGACGAACGCCATGGTGGTGGCGATGGTCTGGTTGCCGGAACCCTTCTTGACCGCCTTGTACGCGTCGTCGCCGGGCAGCTCCAGCTTCCGCGGGCGGACCTTGCGGGTCGGCACGTAGCCGCCCAGCTCCTCCCGGCGGTCGTGCATGTACTGGATCTCCTCCGAGTCGCGACCCGGGTGGTAGTAGGGCGGGTAGCCCTCCTCCAGCTGCTTGTCGGTGATCGGCAGGTGCAGCCGGTCGCGGAAGCGCTTCAGGTCCTCGACCGTCAGCTTCTTCATCTGGTGGGTGGCGTTGCGGCCCTCGAAGTTGGGGCCCAGCGTCCAGCCCTTGACCGTCTGGGCGAGGATGACCGTCGGCTGGCCCTTGTGCTCGCGGGCCGCCTTGAACGCCGCGTAGATCTTCTTGTGGTCGTGGCCGCCGCGACCCAGGTGCTGGATCTGCTGGTCGGTCATGTTCTCGACCATGGCGCGCAGGCGCAGGTCGCCGCCGAAGAAGTGCTCGCGGATGTACTGGCCGGTCTCGGTGGCGTAGGTCTGGAACTGGCCGTCCACCGTGGTGTTCAGCTTGTTGACCAGGACGCCGTCGCGGTCCTGCGCGAGCAGCGGGTCCCAGCTGCGGTCCCAGACCAGCTTGATCACGTTCCAGCCGGCGCCCCGGAACTGGGACTCCAGCTCCTGGATGATCTTGCCGTTGCCGCGGACCGGGCCGTCCAGGCGCTGCAGGTTGCAGTTGACCACGAAGGTCAGGTTGTCCAGGCCCTCGCGGGCGGCCAGCGACAGCTGGCCGAGCGACTCGGGCTCGTCCATCTCGCCGTCGCCGAGGAAGGCGTAGACCTGCGAGTCGGAGGTGTCCTTGATCCCGCGGTGCTCCAGGTAGCGGTTCATCCGGGCCTGGTAGATCGCGCCGAGCGGGCCGAGGCCCATCGAGACGGTCGGGAACTCCCAGAAGTCCGGCATCAGCCGCGGGTGCGGGTAGCTGGAGAGGCCGTACGGGGCCTTCGACTTCTCCTGGCGGAACGCGTCGAGCTGCTGCTCGGTGAGCCGGTCCAGCAGGAAGGCGCGGGCGTAGATGCCGGGGGAGGCGTGGCCCTGGAAGAAGACCTGGTCGCCGGACTCGCCCTCGCCGTCCTTGCCGCGGAAGAAGTAGTTGAAGCCGACGTCGTACAGAGACGCGGAGGAGGCGAAGGTGGCGATGTGGCCACCGACGCCGATGCCCGGGCGCTGCGCCCGGGAGACCATGACGGCCGCGTTCCACCGGGTCGCGTTGAGGATCTTCCGCTCGATCTCCTCGTTGCCGGGGAAGAACGGTTCGTCCTTGGTCGCGATGGTGTTGACGTAGTCCGTGCTGCGCATCTCGGGCACGGCGACACGCTTCTCGCGGGCGCGCTCGATCAGCCGCAGCATCAGGTAACGGGCACGCTCACGCCCCCGCTCGTCGATGGCCGCATCGAGCGACTCCAGCCATTCCGCGGTCTCCTCGGGATCGAAGTCCGGGACCTGACTCGGAAGGCCGCCAATGATGATCGGGTTGCGATCGGATCCGGAAGCCACGCTGTTCCTTCACTGTCGGTCGAAACTGAGGTGTGTCGCGCCGCCTCCATCGTGCTACCGCGCTCGGAGATCCGTCATCTCTACCGATCGGTAACCGGTCCGCCCGGCGGGCGGCCCGGTCTGGCGGCGTGCGGTGCGGGCGTCTTCGTCCGCTCCGCACACCCCCGGGTGTTACGAAAAGAGGTGGTCCGACCTGGTGTCCCGTCCGCCCGATGGCGGGCGGCCGGGGTGAGGGCCAACAGGAGACTCTACGCCCGCGCACGCGCGGACCCGAATGCCGTTCGCATCTCGGGCGTGCGTACGGCCTGTGGGCCGGGACCACCCGAAGCATCCTTGGACCATGCAGAAAAGGGCAAATCGGTGTGATTCCCGCCACCTCGCGCGGCGTGTCCCCCTGCGACACGTCAACCTTTGGAGGGGATCGGGGGTCGGGTACTTGCGCGAACCGCCGCGCCCGTGTGGACTACGGCCACAGCCTCGGCATGGATGCCGGGCCGAATACTGGAGGTTATTCCCGTGAGCGCGACCGCGGACCCCGCGGACAAGTCCAACCCGGCGACCCGTCTCGGCTTCGAAGAGGGCCAGATCATCCAGGAGCTGGGGTACGACGACGACACTGACCAGGAGCTCCGCGAGGGAATCGAGGAGCTCATCGGGACGGATCTCGTCGACGAGGACTACGACGACGTCGCCGACGCCGTTCTGCTGTGGCACCGCGACGACGACGGGGACCTCACCGACGCCCTCGTCGACGCGCTGGAGTACCTCGCTGAAGGCGGCCTGATCTGGCTGATGACGCCCAAGACCGGGCGGGACGGCCACATCGAGGCCTCCGACATCAGCGACGCGGCCAAGACCGCGGGCCTCTCCCAGACCAGCTCGATCAACATCGTCAAGGACTGGGCGGCCACCAGGCTCGCGACCAAGTCCACGGCGAAGGGCGCCAAGCGCTGAGTGGTCTCTGAAGCACATCGGGCGGGCCCCGCCGGAGGAATCCCTCCGGCGGGGCCCGCCGCATGTGCGCCGCCGCGGAGGCCGGTTCCGGGCCCCGCGCCGGCGCCCCGGGCCCGCCCGCCGGGGCGTTCGCGGACGGCGAACGCGGCGGGCCGCGGCCACCCGCCTCATCCGTTCGGCGCAACGGCCGTAAACGAATGCGAGGATGTGGCCCGCCGCGCCCGCCGCGCGGCGCGGTCGCGTCAGAAAGGTCCCGCTCATGGCCATCGAGGTCGGCACCCCGGCTCCGGACTTCGAGCTCAACAACCAGCACGGCGAGGCCGTCCGGCTCTCCGACTTCCGCGGCCGGCGGAACGTCGTCCTGGTCTTCTACCCGTTCGCCTTCACCGGCGTGTGCACGGGCGAGCTGGGCGCGATCCAGCGGGAGCTGGCGGGCCTGCAGAACGACACCGTGCAGGTGCTCGGCCTCTCCTGCGACTCGCAGTTCTCCCAGCGGGTCCTCGCCGACCGGGAGGGCCTGGAGTTCCCGCTGCTGGCCGACTTCTGGCCGCACGGCGAGGTCACCCGGGCCTACGGCGTCCTCGACGAGGAGCGGGGCTGCCCGCTGCGCGGCACCTTCGTGATCGACACCACGGGCACGGTGCGCTGGAGCGTCGTCAACGGCCTCCCGGACGCCCGGGACGAGCAGGAGTACCTGAAGGTCCTCGCGGCGCTCTGAGACCCCCGCCCGGGCCCCGCACGCGCCTCGGCCGGGTCGCGGGCGCCCCGCGGCACCCGCCGGCCGAGTGCCCCGGGGCCGTGTCCGGCCTGATCAGGGGTGCGGACGGGAACCCCGTACTACGCTCGGGCCGTTGGCGGGGTGGGACGCGGGAGCCGATGGGCTCCCGCCGCCCCGGACCGCACCACCGGGGGCACCACTGGACGTGCCTCCCGATTCTTGGAGGACTAGTGGGAGTCAGCCTCAGCAAGGGCGGCAACGTCTCGCTCACCAAGGAGGCACCGGGCCTCACCGCCGTGGTCGTCGGCCTGGGCTGGGACGTCCGGACCACCACCGGCGCGGACTTCGACCTGGACGCCAGCGCCCTGCTGTGCAACGCCCAGGGCAAGGTCACCTCGGACGGGAACTTCGTGTTCTTCAACAACCTGAAGAGCCCGGACGGCTCGGTCGAGCACACCGGCGACAACCTGACCGGCGAGGGCGAGGGCGACGACGAGGCGATCAAGGTCAACCTGGCCGGCGTGCCGGTGGACGTCGAGAAGATCGTCTTCCCGGTGTCGATCTACGACGCCGAGACCCGCGGCCAGAACTTCGGCCAGGTGCGCAACGCGTTCATCCGTGTGGTGAACCAGGCCGACAACACGGAGCTGGCCCGCTACGACCTCTCCGAGGACGCCTCCACCGAGACCGCGATGGTCTTCGGCGAGCTGTACCGCAACGGCGTGGAGTGGAAGTTCCGCGCCATCGGCCAGGGCTACGCCTCCGGTCTGCGCGGCATCGCGCAGGACTTCGGCGTCAACGTCTGAGCCCGCGCCGGCGCCCTGCGGCGCGGGCTGCGCGCCGTTCTCCCGGGGCGGCCCCGGACCTCCGAGGTCCGGGGCCGCCCCGGCTTCGTCCGGCCCGGTGCCGCGGCGGTTCCTCGCACTGCGAGGATGTGAGTTCAGGAAGTTCAGCCGACCAGAACCGGTCGGCCGGGGCCGCGGGGGACTACACCTGGAAGGCGCCCCGGGAGAAGCAAGGGAGGAAGAACGTCATGGTGGTCACGCTCGCCAAGGGTGGCAACGTCTCGCTCACCAAGGCCGCGCCGAACCTGACACAGGTCCAGATCGGCCTCGGCTGGTCCGCCCGTTCGACCACGGGCGCCCCGTTCGACCTCGACGCGAGCGCCCTGATCTGCGGTGGCGGGCGAGTGCTCGGTGACGAGTACTTCGTCTTCTACAACAACCTCAAGAGCCCCGAGGGCTCGGTGGAGCACCAGGGCGACAACCTCACCGGCGGCGACGAAACGGGTGACGACGAGGTGGTCCTGGTCAGCCTGGACCTCGTCCCGGCACAGGCCGACAAGGTGATCTTCGCGGTCTCGATCTACGAGGCCGAGGCGCGGCTCCAGAACTTCGGTCAGGTCCGCAACGCCTACATCCGGGTCGTCAACTCGGTCGACGGCCAGGAGATCGCCCGCTACGACCTGTCCGAGGACGCGTCCAGCGAGACCGCGATGATCTTCGGTGAGCTGTACCGCTACGCGGGCGAGTGGAAGTTCCGCGCAGTGGGCCAGGGGTACGCCTCCGGCCTGCGTGGCATCGCGCTCGACTTCGGCGTGAACGTACAGTAAAGGCGGAAATCGGACTTGTCGCACCCGACCCGATCATGAGAACAGAGGGCAGTGCGGGGGTGACCTGACCGGGCCGGGCCCGGTCAGGACGTCTCGGGGACGAGGCCGCCCCCGGCACGGCCAGAACCCGAAAGGTAGCCAACTCCCGTGTTCCTCCGCACATTCGGCTGGTCGTTCGCGATCACCGCCATCGGCCTGATCGCGGCCGGACTGCTCTGGGGAGCCCAAGGCTTCGGCATCGTGCTGATCCTCTCCATCCTGGAGATCTCCCTGTCGTTCGACAACGCGGTGGTCAACGCCACGGTGTTGAAGCGGATGAACCCGTACTGGCAGAAGATCTTCCTGACCGTCGGTGTCCTCATCGCGGTCTTCGGCATGCGCCTGGTCTTCCCGCTGCTGGTCGTCGGCCTCACCGCGAAGCTCAGCCCCGCGACGGTCATCGACCTCGCGCTGCACTCCGAGAAGACCTACGAGGGCCTCACCTACGGCCAGTACCTGGAAGCGGCCAACCCGGCCATCGCGGCCTTCGGCGGCGTCTTCCTGCTGATGATCTTCCTCGACTTCATCTTCGAGGAGAAGGACTACAACTGGCTGGCCTGGATCGAGCGCCCGCTGGAGAAGGTCGGCAAGCTGGAGGCCTTCTCCACCGTCGTCGCCCTGGTCGCCCTGCTGCTCGCCTCCAACTTCTTCGCCGGGGAGCACGCGGAAACCGTTCTGCTCGCCGGTGTCCTCGGCCTGGTCACCTACCTCGCCGTCAACGGCCTCTCCTCGATCTTCGAGTCGGGGCTGGAGGCCGAGGAGGAGCGCGAGGAGGAGGCGGAGAAGGCCGGCAAGTCGATCGTCCAGGTCGGCGGCAAGGCCGCGTTCTTCCTCTTCCTCTACCTGGAGGTCCTGGACGCCTCGTTCTCCTTCGACGGCGTGGTCGGCGCGTTCGCCATCTCCAGTGACATCTTCCAGATCACCCTGGGCCTCGGCATCGGCGCGATGTACATCCGCTCGCTGACCGTCTTCCTGGTCCGCAAGGGCACCCTGGACGACTACGTCTACCTGGAGCACGGCGCGCACTACGCGATCGGCGCGCTGGCGGCGATCCTGCTGATCGGGATCAAGTACCACATCCCGGAGATCGTCACCGGGCTGATCGGCGTCGCCTTCATCGGGCTGGCGCTCGGCTCGTCGATCCTGCGCAACCGGCGCGAGGGCGCGGACGAGGAACCGGAGCTGGTCGGCACCGGAAAGTAGTCCGCAGGGCAAGCGAAACGGCCGCCTCCGGGATTTCCCGGGGGCGGCCGTTCCTCGTGGTCCGCGGTCGTGGCCGCGGGGTGCCGGGGTCAGCCGAGCTGCTGCTCGATCGCGCGCAGCTTGCGCTCCAGCGAGTCCAGCTTCGGCATCGACAGGGTGTCGTCGTCGGCCGTCAGGTCGATGGCCGAGCCGCTGCGGGACGACCCGGTGCCGGAGGAGGACGACGAGTACGAGGACGAGGAGTAGGAGGAGGACGAGTAGGACGAGGACGAGGACGAGTACGAGGAGCCGACGGCGGCGCGGGGGCGGCGGCCGGCGTCCAGGGCGGCCGGCTCCGGCGAGTCGCCGGACAGGAGCGAGGCCGAGGTCGAGGTGGTGGCGTCGGATCCCGCGGCTAGGGCAGGCTCCGTAGCGCTCGGGCCGTCTCCGGCAGCCGTGAGGGCGGGAACCTGGCGGCCGCCGCGGGTCCGGGCGAGCATGCCGCCCTGCCGGGAGATGGCCTTCAGCTCGGCCCGCTCGCGGCGGTCGGCCGTACGGGCGCGGGCCTTGGCGTCCAGCTTCGCCTGGCGCTCCTCGCGCACCTCGTCGACCGCCTCGTCCAGGCTGCGGACGTTCTCCAGCAGCATCAGCGACCAGGCCGCGTAGGTCTCGCGCGGGGCGCGCAGCCAGCGGACGATGCGGATCTGCGGCAGCGGGCGCGGCACCAGGCCCTGCTCGCGCAGCGCGGCCTTGCGGGTCTGCTTCAGCGCCCGGTCGAACAGGATCGCCGCCGAGATCGACATGCCGGAGAAGAACTGCGGGGCGCCGTCGTGCGACACGCCGCGCGGGGCGTGCACCCAGTTGAACCAGGCCGAGGCGATCGCGAACACCCAGACCAGCAGGCGCGAACCGAGCGCGGCGTCACCGTGGCTGGCCTCGCGGACGGCGAGCACCGAGCAGAACATCGCGGCGCCGTCCAGACCGAACGGGACGAGGTACTCCCAGCCGCCGGACAGACCCAGGTTTTCCTTGCCGAAGCCGACCAGGCCGTGGAAGGAGAGGGCGGCCGCGACACCGGCGCAGCAGAACAGCAGCGTGTACGAGGAGATGCCGTAGATCATCTCCTTGCGCCGACGGCGCTCCTCGCTGCGCTCCCAGGAGTCGCCGGACTCGTCCTTCTTCGAGCTCTTGAATCGCAGCGTCGCCATCAGGACGGCGACGAACAGCAGGGCTGCGCCGCCGACGACGGTCCAGACCAGCTGTATGGAGGTCAGGTTCATTGCGGGTCGGGCCTCGGGTTTCCGCAGGGGACAGGATCACAGCGCGACACAGGCGGTCAGGGCCCGCCGAGCGGGAGCTGCCTGACGGTTCGTTCGTCGCCGCACGACGGGCCCGCCGCGCCCGCGCAGGGGCGGACGGGACACCTGTGCGGCTAGACGATATCGCGTCCGAAGGGGCGGCATGCTACGGGAGGGCGGCTTCCTCCCGCCAATCGACCCGCCGGTCGGGCCCGGTTGGGTAGAGGAGGGGGCGGACTGGGTATCCGACGGCCGGGCCGATGCCCGATCATTGGTCGGCGGACCGTCAGAACGCCTGACGGGAGCAGGGGGAGAGGACTGCATGGTCTCGATCTGGGAGTACCTGCGCGGGGACAAGAGCTACACCTTCGACAACCCCGGCGGTCAGCACAAGGTCATACTCACCAAGTCGGCCCCGCAGCACGCGATCACCGGGTCGGCCGCCACCACCGGCTACCTCTACGTCAACCTGCACTGGACGATGAGCGCCGGAGGCGCCGCCCGGCCGAGCACCCGGGAGTCCGTGAAGCGGTTCCTCAGCCCGCGGATCCTGCGGCCGCAGGACCCGGACTCGCCGCAGGGCACCGAGCCGACGAACGTCGACCTCGACCTGGCCTGCATGTACGAGCTCTCGGACGGGAGCACCGGCGTGGTGCAGCCGCTCGGCGGGCTCTTCGGAGACCTCCAGAACGCGCCGTACATCAAGCTCAGCGGCGACGACCAGTACGGGGCGCCGTCCGGCGAGACGATGTACGTCAACCTGGAGAAGAAGGACAAGTTCAAGCGGCTGCTGATCTTCGTCTACATCTACGACGGCACGCCGGCCTTCGAGCAGTCGCACGCGGTGGTCACGATCGTGCCGCAGACCGGGCCGCGGATCGAGATCAAGCTGGAGGAGCGGGCCCGGGCGGCGCGCTCCTGCGCGGTGGTGCTGATCGAGAACTCGGGGGACAACCAGCTGACGGTGCGCCGCGAGGTGCGGTACGTCAACGGGTTCCAGGCGGACATCGACCGGCTGTACGGCTTCGGGATGCAGTGGCAGCGCGGGTACAAGAGCGACTGACGGCGGTCGGCGGTTCCATGGCGGTTCCATGGCGGTTCCATGGTGGGGCCGGGCCCGGGTCTCGGCGGGGCCGGGGCTGTCGGGCGGCCCCGCCGGGGACGTCAGCGGGGCTGGAACTGCGGGCCCTGCGGGGGCAGCGCGAACTCCTCGCCGGTGGAGGCCGGGGGCTGGGCCGTCGGCGGCTGCGGCGGGACGGGCGGCTGCTGGCCGGTGCCGGGCTGCGGGTAGCCGTAGCCGGCGGGGCGCTGCTGCTGCGGGACGGGCTGGTTCGGCTGGGGATAGCCGTAACCGCCCGGCTGCTGCTGGTAGGGCTGCTGGCCGGTGCCCGGCTGCGGGTAGCCGTAGCCGCCGGCGGGCTGCTGCTGGGGGTGGCCGTACGCCGGACCGGTCTGCTGGGGGTAGCCGTAGCCGGTGCCGGGCTGGTGGCCCGGGGGTGCGGTGGGCGGCGGGGGCATGGTCGGCGGGGCCGCGGGCGGTGGCGGGGTCGCCGGTGCGGGCGAGGCGCTCGCGGCGGCGGTGGCCGGGGCCGGGGCGGTGGCCGGCGGCTGGGTGGGCGGCTGGGTCGGGGCGGGCGGCTGGGCCGGCGGCGACTGCGGGACGGCCGGGGCCAGCGTGAAGGTGCCCGGCTCGGGGGTGGTCGAGCGCGGGTCCGGCATCGCGGTGCTGCGCGGGTCGAGAGTGCCGGACGGCGTGGTGGACACGGGCACCTGGGCGGGCACCTGGTCGGCCTCCGCCTCGTCGTCCACCATGATGCCGAAGTCGGTGGCGAGACCGATCAGCCCGGAGGTGTAGCCCTGGCCGATCGCCCGGAACTTCCAGGACCCGGACCGGCGGTACAGCTCGCCGGCGACCAGGGCGGTGACGTTCTCGGCGTCGTCGATCTCGAACTCGGCGAGCGCGGGCACGCCCTCGCCGGCCGTGGCGTCGAAGAGCAGCAGGCGCAGCCCCGGCACCGCGCGGAACGGTCCGCCCTCGGAGGAGCCGGCCAGCACCACCCGGTCCACCTCGGCGGGCAGCTTGCCCAGCTCGACCTCGATCGTGTCGATGATCTCGGCGCCGCCGGAGGTCTGCTGCTTGGGCAGGTGGCGGACCAGGCCGGAGGGGTGGCGGGGCTGGTTGTAGAAGACGAAGTCGGCGTCCGAGCGGACCTTGCCGGAGGCGCCGAGCAGCAGCGCCGACGCGTCCACGTCCGGCGCACCGGGCGTGGCGCTCCAGCGCAGCACGGCGCGGACCGCCGCCGCCGGCAGTGCGATGTTGGCGCCCTTGGCCATCACGTGCGTCATAGCCGACCATCCTGCCTGTTCGCCACCCCTTCGGACAACGTGACCGGACCGGTCCGTGCCGGGTCGGACTTTGCCAAGACTTGCGCTTTCCGAGGTTTGCCGCCGTCGTTTCCGGGGTTCGTCGCCGTTCCGCCCATGATCGTCCAAGTGGACCGGGATGTTCCGGGAGTTCAGTGCCGGGGAACCGGGACCGGCCGGATCCCGTCCGTACGATGGGCGGTCGAAAGGTCCCCGGGGTTTCGACGCAGGGGCGCCCGGCGGAGGCGCCCCGGGAACCAAGGCGCCCGGTCGGCCGGTTGACCAGGGTGTCGTCGGCAACCGGTCAGGGGCCGGTCCACTTCCTGGAGGAGAGCACCTTGCGCCATTTCGGCCACCTCGCCGAGGACGTACGCGGCCGGCTCTTCCTGGAACAGCCGCGCCCGTTCGACGTGCGGAGCGAGCCGACGGTGCTCGCCACCGCCCTCGGCGGCACCCTCTACAGCCCGGCCACCCGGCCCGCCCTGGCCGCCGACATCCGCAAACTCGCTGGTCGGGGCGTGGTGTCGATGGTGCTCTGCCTGGAGGACGCGATCGCCGACCACGAGGTGGACGCGGGCGAGCGGAACCTGGTCGAGCAACTGAATGACCTGGTCAAGGATTTCACCTCCTGTACACAGGGCCATCCCCTGCTCTTCATCAGGGTCCGCACCGCCACCCAGATCCTCGACCTGGCCCGGCGCCTCGGACCGGCCGTCGAACTGCTGAGCGGCTTCGTACTGCCGAAGTTCACCCCCGAGAACGGTGGCGAGTACCTGGCCGCGCTGGCCGCCGCCGAGGCCGCGACCGGGCGGCGGCTGTTCGCCATGCCCGTCCTGGAGTCACCCGAACTCGCCCACCTGGAGACCAGGCGGGACCAGCTCTTCGGCATCGCCGACCTGCTCGCCGGCCACCGCGAGCGGGTGCTCGCCGTCCGGCTCGGTGTCACCGACCTCTGCTCCGCGTACGGCCTGCGGCGCTCGCCCGACCTCACCGCGTACGACGTGGCGCTGGTCGCGTCGGTGATCGGGGACGTGGTCAACGTGCTCGGCCGGGCGGACGGCACCGGGTACACCGTCACCGGACCGGTCTGGGAGTACTTCCCGGTGCAGGAGCGGATGTTCAAGCCGCAGTTGCGCCGGACCCCGTTCGCCGGGGCGTCCGTCTCCGCCGCGGCCGGGGCTGCGGCCGGGGCTGTCGGGGTTGCCGGGACTGCCGGGGCACTGCGGGCCTCCGGGGAGGAGGTCCGCCGACGGATCATCGAACACGACCTGGACGGGCTGATCCGGGAGGTCGAACTCGACCGGGCCAACGGCCTGCTCGGCAAGACCTGCATCCACCCCAGCCATGTGCCGGCCGTGCACGCCCTCTCCGTGGTCACGCACGAGGAGTACTGCGACGCCCGAGACATCCTCCGGCAGGAGCAGGACGGCGGCGGGGTACTTCGCTCGGCGTACACCAACAAGATGAACGAGGCCCGGCCGCACCGGGCCTGGGCGGAGCGGGTGCTGCTGCGGGCGGAGGTGTTCGGGGTGGCCCGGGAGGACGTGAGCTTCGCGGAACTGCTGTCGGCCTGTCTGTGCGGCTGACTGTTTCCGCGACCGAACCCGAGCCGTTCCCTCCGGTGCCCCCGGCGGGGATATGACGGATCCGTGAGTGGCGGGGCACCGACGCACCGACGCACCGACGAAGCAACGCACCGACGAAGCAACGCACCAGCGCACGAACGCACGAACGCACCAGCGCACCATCGAAGGCAGGACCAGCAGTGACAGCAACACCGCAGACGTGGACCGGCCGTTGGGTCGCCGACCGGGCCGGGATCGCGCTGACCGGATCCGAGCGCCTCCCCGAACTCGTCGGCCTGGCGCTGCGCTCGGGGAACCCCAAGCGCGCCCACCTGCTGGTCTCCAACGTGCTCGGCAAGCACGTGCCGCAGCGGCCCTCGGTGGTCCACGGCACCGGGCTCGAACTCGGCCGCCGGGTCCGCGAACTGCTCGGCGCCGCGGCCACCGCGCGCGCCGTCGTGCTCGGCTACGCGGAGACGGCCACCGGCCTCGGCCACAGCGTCGCCGACGGCCTGGACGCCCCCTACCTGCACTCCACCCGCCGACCGGTGCCCGGCCTGGCCCCGGTCGGCGGCTTCGAGGAGGAGCACTCGCACGCCACCTCGCACCTGCTGCTCCCCGCCGACCCCGCACTCCTCGCCGGGGACGGGCCACTGGTGCTGGTGGACGACGAGTTCTCCACCGGCCGCACGGTGCTCAACACCATCCGCGACCTGCACGCCCGCCACCCCCGCGGCCACTACGTGGTGGTCGCCCTGGTGGACCTGCGCTCCGCGGCCGACCGGCGCCGGCTCGACGAGGCCGCCGCCGAACTCGGCGTCCGGCTGGACCTGGTGGCCACCGCGAGCGGGACCGTCGAGCTGCCCGAGGACGTCGTGGCCCGGGCCGAGCGGCTGATCGCCGGGGCGGCACCGGAGGAAGCGCCACCGGCGGCCCCCGCGGCGCCGCTGGCCCGGATCGCGCTGGACTGGCCTGCCGGACTCCCGGACGGCGGCCGGCACGGCTTCACCGCCCGCGACCGCGCCCGGCTGGACGCCGCCCTGCCCCGACTCGCCGGACAGCTGGCCGAGGCCCTGCCCGCAGGGGCACGGCGGGTGCTGGTGCTCGGCTTCGAGGAGCTGATGTACGCGCCGCTGCGCCTGGCCGGCGCCCTCGACGAACGGCTCGGCGGCAACCGCGTCCGGTTCTCCACCACCACCCGCTCGCCCGTCCTGGCGGTGGACGACCCCGGCTACGCCATCCGCACCAGGCTCGCCTTCCCCGCCCACGACGACCCGCAGGACGGTGGCTCGCCCGAGCGCTACGCGTACAACGTCGCCCCCGGCAGCGACCCGGCGCGGCGCTTCGACGCGGTGGTGCTGGTGGTGGACGACATGGCCGACACCCCGGCGCTGCACGAGGGCGAGCGGGCGCTGCTCGGCCAGCTGCGGCAGGTGACCGACCGGGTGGTGCTCGCCGTGCTGCCCTCGCACCGGCCGGTGGCCGGGGGTGCCGCTTCGCCGGCTGGGCCTGCTGCGCCGTCCATTTCGCCGTCGCCGTCGCCGTCGCCGTCGCTGCCCGTGCCGCTGCCCGTGCCGCTGTACGGGCCGGCGTTCTCCTCGTACCCGGCCGAGGAGGTGGCCTGGCTCCTCAAGGACCTCTCCGGGGTCGCGCTCGAAGCCCCCACCGAGGAGCGCGAGGAGGCCGTCCAGAACGGCGGCGCGCACTACGCCGAGTCGCTGCCGGTCGAGTACCAGCCCAGCCCCGAGTACCAGGAGCTGTTCCAGCAGGCACTGCGCGGCTCCGCCGGCCGGATCGCGCTCGCCGTCGGCACCGTCGCCGAGACGCTGCTGCGCGAGCGCGGCCCCGGGCTGGTGCTCGCCTCGCTGGCCCGCGCCGGCACGCCCGTCGGCATCCTGGTCCGGCGCTGGCTGGCCTTCGCGCACGGCCTGTCCGTCCCGCACTACGCGGTCTCGATCGTGCGCGGCCGCGGCATCGACCCGGTCGCGCTGCGGTACCTGGCGGCCCACCACCGCGCGCAGGACGTGGTGTTCGTCGACGGCTGGACCGGCAAGGGCGCGATCACCCGCGAACTGGCCGGCGCGCTGGCCGGCACCGACTTCGACCCGGACCTCGCGGTGCTGGCCGACCCGGGCCGCTGCGTACGGACGTACGGCACCCGGGACGACTTCCTGATCCCGTCCGCCTGCCTCAACTCCACCGTCTCCGGGCTGGTCTCGCGCACCGTGCTGCGGGCCGGGCTGATCGGGCCGGACGACTTCCATGGCGCCAAGCACTACGCCGAACTGGCCGGGAGCGACGTCTCGGCGGCCTTCCTGGACGCGGTGGCCGCCCGCTTCGGCGAGGTCCGTGCCGCTGTGGCCGAGGGCGCCGGCCGACTCGCCGACGACCCGCAGCGGACGCCCGACTGGGCCGGCTGGGCCGCGGTCGAGCGGATCAGCGCCGAGTACGGCATCGACAACGTCAACCTGGTCAAGCCCGGCGTCGGCGAGACGACGCGGGTGCTGCTGCGGCGCGTCCCCTGGCGGATCCTCGCCCGGCGCGGTGCCGGCGCGGACCTCGACCACGTCCGGCTGCTCGCCGCCCAGCGCGGAGTCGAGGTCGAGGAGGTGGACGGCCTGCCGTACACCTGCGTCGGCCTGATCCACCCCCGCTACAGCCGCGGGGCGACCGGGGGCGACGGGCGTGCCGTGACCGACGGACACCCCGGCACCGACGTGCGCCCCGGCACCGACGGGAGCGCCGCGACCGACCGGAGTGCCGTGACCGACCGGCGTGCCGTGACCGACCGACGTGCCTTCACCGATGGGCGCGTCGCGACCGAGACTACGGGGAGGGAATCCTGATGGGTGTTCTGGTGGCCAGCGACCTCGACCGGACGCTGATCTACTCCGAACGGGCGATGGCCCTGGCCGAGCCCGACCGGCTCGCGCCGCGGCTGCTCTGCGTCGAGGTGTACCAGGGGCGGCCGCTGTCCTTCATGACCGAGCGGGCCGCCGGGCTGCTCGCCGACCTCGCCCGGGAGGTCTGCTTCGTCCCGGCCACTACCCGGACACCGGAGCAGTACGGGCGGGTCAACCTGCCCGGCCCGACGCCGGACTGGGTCCCCGCGTACGCGATCTGCGCCAACGGCGGGCAGCTGCTGGTGGACGGCGTGCCGGACCGCGACTGGCGGGCCGAGATCACCACGCGGATCGCGGCCGGCTCGGCCCCGCTGGAGGAGGTGACCCGGCGGCTCGCCCTCTGCGCCGACCCGGAGTGGACGCACAAACGGCGGGTCGCCGACGAGCTGTTCGCCTACCTGGTGGTCGAGCGCGCCGCGCTGCCGGAGGGCTGGCTCGACGAACTGACCGGCTGGTGCGCCGACCGCGGCTGGACGGTCTCCCTGCAGGGCCGCAAGGTGTACGCGGTGCCCGCGCCGCTCACCAAGAGCGCCGCACTGGCCGAGGTCGTCCGGCGCGCCGGCGCCGACACGGTGCTGGCGGCCGGGGACTCACTGCTCGACGCGGACCTGCTGCTCGCGGCGGACGCGGGCTGGCGCCCGGGACACGGCGAACTCGCCGACAGCGGCTGGACGGCCCCCGGCGTCACCGCCCTGACGGAGGTGGGGGTGACGGCCGGGGAGGAGATCGTCCGGCAGTTCCTCGCCGGAGCGTCCGCCCTGCCGGTCGGGGTCTGACCGGGACCGGCCCCGGTCAGCCGCAGCAGCCGCCCCCGCAGCAACCGCCCCCGCCCCCGGCGGCGGGGGCCTGCTGGGCGGCGGCCGCGCCACCCGTGACGGCGACGGTGGACAGCAGCTTCACGGTGTCCTCGTGGCCCTGCGGGCAGACGGCGGGGTCGTTGGCCTGGGCCATCGGGCGGCGGAGCTCGAAGGTGGCGCCGCAGGAGCGGCAGCGGAAGTCGTAGCGTGGCATACCGGCAGCGTACCCAGCGGGGGTGGCTGCCGGGAGCCCTGTTCCGGTGCCGCCGGTGCCGCCGGTGCCGTCGGTGCCGTCGGTGTTCCCGGTCCTACCGGCCTTCCCGGTCCTACCGGTGACCGCCGAGGTCCCCGCGGATCAGCTCGATCACCCGCGCCGCCGTGTCCCGCACGCCCGCGAGCTCGGTCAGGAAGTGCCAGTAGTCGGGGTGCCGGCCCGCCGCCTCCAGCGCGGCCACCGCGCGGTCCAGCCGGGCCACCGCCTCGTCCAGCGGGGCGGCGTGCCGCGGGTCCGGCGCGCTGCGCCCGGCCATCGCCAGCCGCTGCGCGTCCCGGATCGCGAAGCGGGCACGCTCGATCTCCCGGTTGGGGTCGTGCTGCACCTCGTTCAGCTGCCGCAGCCGGTCGTTCACCGCGGACACCGAGCCGTCGGCGGTCTCCAGCAGCGCGCGGACCGTCCCGATCGCGGCGGTGGCGTCCGCCCAGCGCTGCTCGTCCCGCGCCCGGGCGGCCTCGGCGAGCTTGCGCTCGGCGGCGCGGCCGGTCTCCGCGACCTGGTCCGACACCCGCTGGAGGTCCTGCCAGCAGGCGGTGCTGAACCGGCGGCGCAGCTCGCTCAGAGCGGGCTCGACCGTCGCGGCCTTGGTCTCCAGCGCCTGGATGCGGGTCCGCAGGCTCGCCACCCGCCGGTCGATCTCCCGCGCCCGCTCCGGCAACTGCCCGGCGTCGGCGGCGATCGCCTCGGCGCGGTGCTTCACGTCGTCCGCGCGCCGCAGGGTGTCCGCGACCCCGTGCCGGGCCGGGCCCTCGTTCAGCCGGCCGAGCTCGGGCGCCAGTTCGGCCAGCCGGGCCGCCAGGTCGTCCGCCCGCAGGCCTGCGCCGCGCGCCTCGTCCAGCGCGGTGGTGGCCGCGAGCAGCGCGCGCTTGGCCTGCTCGACCGCCGGGGTGACCCGCATCAGCTGCTGCTCGGCGTGCTGGACGGTCGGCTGGAGGCGGCGCAGGAAGTCGTTCAGCTCCGCCCTGGCTGAGCCCAGCTGGCCCTTCACATCCTCCAACTGGCGCTTGGCCTGCGCGGCCGTGCCCGCGTCCAGGGTCTCGCTGTCCAGGTTGTGGGCGTCGAGCGCGGCGAGGTAGTTCACGGTGACCTGGTCGACCCGGCCGGAGATCGCCGCCAGGTCGGCCAGCGCGCGCTGCGCCGCCTGGCCCTCCTCCGCCGCGCGGACCGTCTCCACCGCGAGCTGCACCTCGCGCTGGGTCTCCTCCAGCTCGTAGAACGCCTCCTGGGCCGCCGCCCGGGCCTCCCGGGCCTGTGCTCGTCCGCCCTCACCGCCGCCGCGCCGGCCCCACCAGCCGCCGGTCCCCGCCGAGGCCAGCCCGACCGCCCCCAGCGCACCCGCCAGCACCACCGGCAACACCAACGCGTCGGCCAGCGCACTCCCCGCCCGACGCCGCCCCCGCCCGCTCCCGCCGGCCACCGTCACTGCGCGCTCCCTGCTCCGACCCGCTGATCCGGCCTCCATTCTCCCCGATCCCCCCACCGGCCCGGCACCCCCTCCCACCCCATCCACCTCACGGCCCCGCACCCCGCCGCACCCCCGCCCACCCGCTGGCCCACCGGACACCCGGCCCACACCACCTCCCGGGACCAGGTACCCTAGGCACTCGTCGTACGCCCACCGGGCATGCGGCAGGGGGCGCGTAGCTCAGTGGTAGAGCGCTGCTCTTACAAAGCAGATGTCGGCGGTTCGAAACCGTCCGCGCCCACCACCCCAAGGGCCGGTCCGGGAGGTACACACCTCCCGGACCGGCCCTCGGCCGTTGCCGGTGTGCCGGTTGGCACACCGAGGGCGGCGCCACCCCACGGACTCGACGATTCCCGGCTGTCCGGTGAACCCATAGGTGTGAACGAAGGAAAATCCTCCGGCCTCCTTTCGGTCGGCACGCTACCGTGCTGGGTGGTCACATCGGGTGGCGAGGAAGTCGGGGCGCGGTGAGGGTTACTCAGACCAGGCGGATCGAGCGGGCCGGCGTCAATGCGCTTCGCATGCTGCTGGAAGAGCACGATCAGATCGTTCAGGAGATCGACGGGGGGAACGACTACGGGGAAGACCTTTTGGTGATGCTCACCGAAGGCGGGTACCGGACTGGTGTCTGTGTGGCGATCCAGGTCAAGAGCGGGCAGAAGTACAAGCGGTCGAACGGTTACGCGATTCCCGTCGACGGTCATGTCGAAGACTGGCGCAACAGCATCATCCCGGTATTCGGCGTGGTGTACGACGTCGATTCGAGGAAGCTATTCTGGGTCAATATCAGCAGGGTGCTTCAGGAGGATTTCGACCCGCCTTCCTGGATTCCGCTTGGGACCACTCGGAAGCTTTCCGGTACAACGGTCGCGGATTTTCTGAGCGAGGTCCACGAGTATGCGCGCTCCGTAAGATCCAGAGGGGGAACGAAGTCGATCCTCCAGGCCCGTCCTGTCCGCGGGGCGGTGCGTTCTCCGGCGAACTGGTTCGTGGGCCGTGAGGAGCACTCCGCTCTGCTCCGGCAGATCCTGACCGGTGCAGCGAACCGGAGGCTGCTCTTGACGGGGATGGCCGGAGTGGGCAAGACCTCCCTTGTCGACAACGTCCTCGGAGACCTGTCAGTTCGGGAGGCGTACCCGGGGGGCCTGGTCTTCGTCGACATGAACGGGTTCACCGGTGACCGCCGCACCATGGGGCGTCCCGAGGACGCGTATGCCCCCGTGCTCTCGGCGTTGGGAGTCCCGGCGGCGGAGCTGCCGGTCGAGGTCGGGTTGCTGCCCTCCTACTACCACGACTTCCTCGACCGGCGTGCCGCAGAGGGAAATCCGGTGCTTCTGGTGTTCGACAACGTGGCCCAGCTCTCGCAGGTCGCGGAGCTGGTCCCGAGAGCCGATGCGCACGGGCTGGTGATCACCTCGCGTATGCGCATTGGGATCATGGACGGTGTCGAGTGTGTACCCCTGGGCTGCATGACAGTCGAGGAGTCCGATGCGCTCTTCCGGAGGATCCTTACGCCGAGCCGGTGGGCCGACGCGGGCGAGGAGCGCGAGCGGCTCTGGGAACTCTGCGGCCGGCTCCCGCTGGCGATGCGGATTTCGGCGGCCATCCTGAAGGAGGACCCGACCCTGGGAGTCTCTGGCCTGGTCGAGGAACTGGCGGAGGCCAGGACCCGGCTGGATGTCCTGCGATACGGCGACACGGCCGTCCGAGCCGCATTGGAAGTCTCGTTCCGGCACCTCGACGAAGACTTGAAGGAGCCGTTCTGCAGGCTCTCCGTCAACCCCACCCCGCAGGTGTCCGAGGAGATCGCGAGCGTCCTGATCGGGGTTCCGGTGGCGAGGGTCCGAACGGTGCTCCGGCGGATCGGGCAGGCCAGCCTGCTGTCCCGTGACTCCTCGGAGCGGTGGGTACTGCACGATCTCGTCTATCTGTTCAGTTCGGAGAAGTCCGACGAACTCATGGTCAGGTCCCGACATCGCGAACTCTTCGGAGAGCTTGCGAGGCGGTACTACGAGATCTCCGAGGAGGCCGATAGGGCGCTGCGCAGCACCCACCGCGACGGAACCGGGCGTTTCGATTCCATCAGCGGGGCGCTTGACTGGTTCGATACGGAACACATGAACCTGAAGGGGGCGGCGTTGCGGGCGACCAGCGAAGACCTGCCCGAGGACGCGTACTTCATCTTCATGCAACTGGTGCTCTTCTTCGACATACGGGGACGTGCGGCCGATATGTTCCAGTGTGCGACAGCGGCGTTCGAGGCTGCCAGAGCGTGCGGGAACGTCGAATGGCAGGTCCGTGCCCTGAACAACCTCGGACTGTGTCTGACGGCCCGGAGGGAGTTCGACGACGCGATCAGGAAGTTGACGAAGGCGGTTGCGATAGCCGAACGGATCGGCTTCCTGGAAGGTCAGTGCGACGCCAACACCAGCCTGGGCGCTGCCGTGCGCCAGCGTCGGAGCCCGGCTGCCGCGATCCCGGTCCTTCTTGAGTCGGTCCGGCTGGCCAAGCGCACGGGCAGCCCGGTGAAGATCGGTGCCGCCCTTACCAATCTCGGCACGGCGTTTCGGGAATCCGGGAGACTGAAGGACGCTGGCGAAGCGTTGGCCGAGTCCATTCTCTTTCACAAGGCATCCGGAGACCTTCGGAAGGAAGCCTCGGCGCACGGCGGGCTGGCTCTGGTTTTCAACGATTCCGGTCGCTTCGAGTCGGCGCTGGGCAGCTATCGGGACTCCCTGACCGCTTACCAGGAGGTCCAGGACGAGTTCGGGGTGGCTCTCGCCCACCTGAACCTGGGGGCCACATATCTGCACATGGGTGATCTGCGCAGAGCGACCGAGGCCCTGGAGTACGCGAGCGCCCGCTTCGAGGAGATGGGTGATGACTTCCATCTGGCGAGCGTGCTGGCCAACCTCGGCAATGTGCGGAAGCTGGCGGGTGACGTCTCTGGATCAGCGGTCCACTACCGGGCGTCACGGGGGATCTTCGAGCGGATCGGCGCGCCTGATCGGGTCCGGTTGGTCGATTCCCTGCTAGCGAAGCTGGACTGAGGCACCGTCCTGTAGGTGTCGGTGCCCGTTGGGGACGGTTCGGCCGCGCAGGTAGGGGCACCGGCCCGACGCGAGCCGGAACCGGCGCACGCCGGTCACAGCGGACGGGCGGGTGGCGGGGCCGCGGGTGGCGGGCGAGGATCGGGGGGACCGGGCGGACCCCTGGGAGCGGTGGCGGATGGCTGAGCAGGTCGGGGAGTCGCGGGCGGAGCTTTCCTCGCGCCTGAACTGGCTGCGGGCGGCCGTGCTGGGGGCCAATGACGGCGTGGTGTCGACGGCCGGCCTCGTGACCGGTGTGGCGGGCGCGGAGGGTTCCCGGACGGCGCTGCTCGCGGCCGGGGTGGCCGGGCTGTTGGCGGGGGCGATGTCGATGGCGGCGGGCGAGTACGTCTCGGTCAGCACCCAGCGGGACACCGAGCGGGCCGCGTTGGCGCAGGAGCGGCGGGAGCTCGCGGAGGATCCGGAGGGGGAGCTCGACGAGCTGACCGACTACTACCGGGGCAGCGGGCTGGAGGACGGCCTGGCCCGGGAGGTGGCGACGGCGCTGACCGAGCGGGATGCGCTGGCGGCCCACGCGCAGACCGAACTGGGCATCGACCCGGACGTGTTGACCAACCCCTGGGAGGCGGCGCTGGCGAGCGCGGCGGCGTTCACGCTGGGTGCGCTGGTGCCGCTGCTGGCGGTGCTGCTGCCGCCGGAGTCGTGGCGGCTGCTGGTGACGGTGGTGGCGGTGGCGGTCGCGCTGACCGTGTCGGGCTGGACGAGTGCCCGGTTGGGCGGGGCGGGGCCGGGGCGGGCGATCATGCGCAACGTCGTGGGCGGGCTGCTGGCGATGGGGGTGACGTACAGCGGCGGTGTGCTGCTGGATCAGGTCATCGGGTGAACGCGAGTTCCCGGCCCCGTGAACGGTTCTACGTCGGGCCCGCCCGTCCGCCCGCCCGTCCGCCCGCCCGTCCGCCCGCCCGCCCGTCCCCCCGCACGTCCGGCCGGCGGCGAGGCCCGGGCACGCCGGGTGACGGCGCCGCCCGGCTCGACAGGCGAGGTGCCGCGGCCTGTGTTTGTGTGGCTGCAAACCGCTTGGGAGAGGTGAAGCGCCGTGACCGTGCCCCCGTTCGGATCGAACGATCCGTTCTCCGATCTGCTCAGCCGGTTCTTCGGGATGAGCCCGCTGGCTTCCCCGCCCGCCGTGCAGCGGGTGCCGATCGGGCGGTTGCTCAGCGAGTCCTCGCAGGAGCTGCTCGCGCTGGCCGCGCGGCGGGCGGCCGAGGACGGCTCCAGTGACCTCGACACCGCGCACCTGGCGTGGGCGGCCACCCGGGTGGAACCCTCGCGCCGGATGCTGGAACGGGCCGGTATCGATCCGGACCGGCTCTCCGGGGACCTGGAGCACGCCCTGCCCGCGGGCGACCCCGAGGCGGTGGACGGCCGACCGGCGCTCACCCCCTCGGCCAAGCGCGCGCTGCTCGCCGCGCACGCCCAGTCGCAGGCGGTGGGCGCCTCGTACATCGGCCCGGAGCACATCCTCGGCGCGCTGCTCGACCAGGAGCGCTCGGGGGCCGGGGTGGCGCTGCGCAACGCGGCGCCCTCGCAGGAGGCGCTGAAGTCGGTGCTGGAGGGGCGCGGCACCGGCGGCGAGCGCAGCAGTACGGGTGCCCGCCCGAGCGAGACGCCGACGCTGGACGAGTACGGGCGCGACCTCACCGAGGAGGCGCGTTCGGGCCGGTTGGACCCGGTGGTGGGGCGGGCCGAGGAGATCGAGCAGACCGTCGAGATCCTTTCCCGGCGGACCAAGAACAATCCGGTGCTGATCGGTGAGCCGGGCGTCGGCAAGACGGCGATCGTCGAGGGCCTGGCCCAGCGGATCGTCTCCGGGGACGTGCCGCAGAGCCTCAAGGAGAAGCGGGTGGTCACCCTCGACCTGACCGCGCTGGTGGCGGGTTCCAAGTACCGGGGCGAGTTCGAGGAGCGGCTGAAGAACGTGATCGACGAGGTCACCGCGGCCGAGAAGAGCGTGATCCTGTTCCTGGACGAGCTGCACACCGTGGTCGGCGCGGGCGGCGGTGGCGAGGGTTCGATGGACGCCGGCAACATCCTCAAACCGGCGCTCGCGCGAGGCGAGTTGAGCGTGGTCGGCGCGACCACGCTGGACGAGTACCGCAAGCACGTGGAGAAGGACGCCGCGCTGGAGCGCCGCTTCCAGCCGGTGCTGGTGCCCGAGCCGAGCGTCGAGGAGACCGTCGAGATCCTCCACGGGCTGCGCGACGCGTACGAGGCGCACCACCAGGTGCGGTTCACCGACGAGGCGCTGGACGCGGCGGCGACGCTCTCCGACCGGTACGTCAGCGACCGTTTCCTGCCCGACAAGGCGATCGACCTGTTGGACCAGGCCGGCGCGCGGGTCCGGCTGCGCAGCCTGAGCGGGTCGACCGAGGCGACCGGGGTGCAGGACCGGATCACCAAGCTGAAGCGGGAGCTGGACGAGGCCGTCGCGGACGAGGAGTTCGTCCGGGCCGCCAACCTGAAGACCGAGCTGCGGCAGACCGAGGACGAACTGGCGGCGATGGCCGAGTCCCGCGAGGAGGTCGTCGATGTGACGGCCGACGACATCGCGCAGGTGCTCTCCTCCCGGACCGGTATCCCGGTCGCGGAGCTGAACGCGACCGAGAAGGAGCGGCTGCTCAAACTGGAGGAGCACCTGCACGAGAAGGTGATCGGCCAGGACGAGGCGGTCACGGCCGTCGCCCAGGCGGTGCGCCGCGGCCGGGCCGGGATGGGCGACCCGGACCGTCCGACCGGTTCCTTCCTCTTCCTCGGGCCGACCGGCGTCGGCAAGACCGAGCTGGCGAAGGCGCTGGCGGCGCTGCTGTTCGGCGACCCGGACCGGATGATCCGCTTCGACATGAGCGAGTTCCAGGAGAAGCACACCGTCTCCCGGCTGGTCGGTTCCCCGCCCGGGTACGTCGGTTACGAGGAGGCCGGGCAGCTGACCGAGGCGGTGCGCCGCAAGCCGTACAGCGTGCTGCTCTTCGACGAGGTGGAGAAGGCGCACCCGGACGTCTTCAACCTGCTGCTCCAGGTGTTGGACGACGGGCGGCTGACCGACTCCCAGGGGCGTACGGTCGACTTCCGCAACACCGTGGTGATCATGACCAGCAACATCGGCTCCCAGCGGATCCTCGACCACGCGGGGAACGTGGACGAGATCCGTGACGACCTGATGCGCGACCTGAGGCAGCAGTTCCGGCCGGAGTTCCTCAACCGGATCGACGAGGTGATCGTCTTCCACGCGCTCACCCGGAAGGACCTGCTCTCGGTGGTGGACCTGCTGCTGGACCGCAGCCGGCGCCGGCTGCGGGCCCAGGACGTCGAGCTGGACGTCACCGGGACGGCCAAGGAGTACCTGGTCAACCGGGGCTACCAGCCGGAGTTCGGGGCCCGGCCGCTGCGCCGGACGATCCAGTCGGAGTTGGACAACCGGATTTCCAACCTGCTGCTGGACGGTTCGGTGCGGGAGGGGGACACGCTGATCGCGGACGTGAGCGACGGGGAGCTGGTGGTGACGCTGGCGCGGCCGGAGGCGTCGGCGACCTTCGAGGAGGCGGAGGCGAAGGCCCGGGCCGGCTCGGCGGCCTCGGGGGACTGAGGACGCCCGGGGGCGGGCGTACTCCAGCGGGAGTACGCCCGAACGCCACTGCTGGAGGACGCGCGGGGACGCGTCGCGGGTCTAGCTTGTGGGCATGATGCCGCCCACGTCCCCGCCGACCGAGCCGCCCTCGGCGGAGCGGCCACCGGCGCAGCAGCCGGAGGAGCCGCCCGAGCCGTGGAGCCCGCCGTGGGTGCGCGCGGCCAAGGCGGGCTACCCGCTCGGGACGGCGGCGGCGGTCGCGGTGCTCCAGGTGGTCGGCTCGACCTTCGCCGGGCACAACCAGCACGGGCGGGCCCCGCTGGACGCCCTCGGCTACCTCCTGCTGCTGCTCGGGCCGGCGCTGCTGGTGCTGCGCGAGCGCCGGCCGGTCGCGGTGGTGGCCGGCACCTCGGTGGTCACCGCCGGGTACCTGGCCGGCGGGTACCCGTACGGGCCGGCCTTCGTGAGCTGGCTGATCGCCTGCTGCGTGGCGATCGGCTCCGGGCACCGCCGGGCGGCCTGGGCCGGTGCGGGGGGCGTCTACCTGGTGCACCTGCTCGGCACCTTCGTCCTGCCGCAGAGCTGGCAGCGCGCGGCCCTGCCGTCCGGCAGCGTCTGGCCGCAGGAACTCGGGCTGCTGGCCTGGCTGCTGCTGGTGATGGCGGGGGGCGAGCTGGTCCGGTTCCGGCGCGAGCGGATCGCCGCCCACCGGGCCTACCGGCAGCAGCTGGAGGAGCGCCGGGCCAACGAGGAACGGCTCAGGATGGCCCGGGAGCTGCACGACATCCTGGCGCACAGCCTGTCGCTGATCAGCATCCAGGCCGGGGTCGCGCTGGCGCTGCTCGACCGTCGGCCGGAGGAGGCCCGCGGCGCGCTGGTCACCATCAAGTCGACCAGCAAAGAGGCGCTCGGCGAGGTCCGCCAGGTGCTCGCGACGCTGCGCGGGCCCGGGGCGGCGCCGCGCGGGCCGGCCCCGGGGCTGGACCGGCTGGACGAACTCACCGAGCAGGCGGACCGGGTGGGCCTGGCGGCGGAGGTGCAGGAGCGCGGCGAGCGGCGCGCGCTGTCCGCCGCCGTCGACCTCACCGCCTTCCGGATCGTCCAGGAGGCGCTCACCAACGTGGTCCGGCACTCGGCGGCCCGCCAGGCGGTCGTGGTGCTGGACTGGACGGACCCGGCCGTGCTGGTGGTCCGGGTGGAGGACCCGGGGCCCGCGGTGCTCGCGGACGCGGGCGGGTCGGGCAGCGGGCTGGTCGGGATGCGGGAACGCGCGGCGGCGTTCGGTGGCACCATCGCCGCGGGGCCGCTGCCCGACGGCGGCTTCCGGGTCCGGGCGGAGCTGCCGACACCGAAGGCGGAGAGCGATTGATTCGGGTACTGCTGGCGGATGACCAGCTGCTGGTCAGGGCGGGCTTCCGGGCCCTGCTGGACCTCCAGGACGACCTGACGGTGGTCGGCGAGGCGGACGACGGCGAGGCCGCGCTGCGGCTCGCCCGTGAACTCGTGCCGGACGTCGTGCTGATGGACATCCGGATGCCGCGGATGGACGGGCTGGAGGCGACCAGGAGGATCGCCGAGGACCCGGCGCTGTCCCCCGTGCGGGTGGTCGTGCTGACCACCTTCGAGCTGGACGAGTACGTGTTCGAGGCGCTGCGCTCGGGGGCCGCGGGCTTCCTGGTCAAGGACACCGAGCCGGCCGAACTGCTGCGGGCGATCCGGGTCGCCGTCGCGGGGGACGCGCTGCTCTCGCCGGGCGTCACCAGGCGGTTGATCGGCGAGTTCGCCGCCCGGTCGAAGGCGCCCGAGGCCGTGCCGGAGGGGCTCTCGGACATCTCGATGCTGACCGAGCGGGAGCGCGAGGTGCTGGCCCTGGTCGGGATGGGGCTGTCCAACGAGGAGATCGCCCGGAGGCTGGTGGTCAGCCCGCTGACGGCGAAGACGCACGTCAGCCGGGCGATGGTGAAGCTCGGCGTGCGGGACCGGGCGCAACTGGTGGTGCTGGCCTACGAGTCGGGGCTGGTGCGGCCGGGCTGGCTGGGCTGATCGGCTCCTGGCGGTTGCGGCCCACGGGTGGTCGGCCCACGGGTGGTTGGTCGATGGGCGGTTGCGGTCCACAGGGCGGGTGCGCCGGAGTCGTCGCCGTCGCGCGGCTGCTTCCGGCCCCGCGTGTCGCAGGCGGTTCCTACTCTCCCGGGAGTATCCCAACTGCCGCTGCTGGTAGGACGCGTGATGAGACCTCGCTGCGGGACGCTCCAGTCACCTCGGGAACCACCCGAGGTCCTGGAGGCCCACCACCGAGGAGTTGAACCACCATGTACACCCAGCTGGCCGACTGGCACGGCCCCGGCCCATGGATCCTGCTGATCCCATTGATCTGGATCGCCGTGGTGGTCCTGGTGATCGCGGTGCTGCGCCGCACGGTCTGGCGGCGGCACGGCTGCGGCTTCGGGTACGGGTACGGGGTTGGAACCGGAGCCGGAACCGGAGCCGGAGTCGCGGCGGAGCATCCGCTGGCCGTCCTGGGCCGGCGCTATGCGGAGGGGGACATCGACGCCGAGGAGTACCGCGCCAAGCGGGCCGTGCTCAGCGAGTCGCCGCGGGACGACGCCAAGGGAGGTGGCGCCAGGTGACCACCCTGGACGTCGTACGGGGCACCGCCGCCCGGGTCGCCGACGCCGTGAAGGTCTACGGCGTCGGCGGCACCGAGGTCCGCGCGCTGGACCACGTGACGGTGGAGTTCCCGGCCGGGCGGTTCACCGCGATCATGGGCCCGTCCGGCTCGGGCAAGTCCACCCTGATGCACTGCGCGGCCGGGCTGGACAGGCTCACCGCCGGCAGCGCCTGGATCGGCGACACCGAACTCGGCCCGCTCAACGACCGGCGGCTCACGCTGCTGCGCCGGGAGCGGATCGGCTTCGTCTTCCAGGCCTTCAACCTGGTGCCCACGCTCACCGTCCTGGAGAACATCACCCTCCCGCTCGACCTGGCCGGGGCCGCCCCGGACCAGGCCTGGCTGGAGACGCTGGTCGACGTGGTCGGACTCGGCGACCGGCTGCGGCACCGTCCGAGCGAGCTCTCCGGCGGCCAGCAGCAGCGGGTCGCGGTGGCCCGGGCGCTGGCCGGGCGGCCCCGGGTGGTCTTCGCCGACGAGCCGACGGGCAACCTCGACTCCCGCAGCGGCGGCGAGGTGCTCGGCCTGTTGCGCCGGGCGGTGGACGAGATGGGCCGGGCCGTGGTCATGGTCACCCACGACCCGACGGCCGCCGGCTGGGCCGACGAGGCGCTCTTCCTCGCCGACGGACGGCTGGTGGACCGGATGCGGCAGCCCACCTCCGCCCTGGTGCTGGACCGGATGAAGGCCTTCGAACGGGGGCGGTCGTGAACGCCGTTCCCCTCCGGCTCAGCCTGCGCTCGCTGCGCGCCCACAAACGGCGGCTGGCCGGCACCCTCCTGTCCATCCTGCTCGGGGTGAGCTTCCTGACCGGCACGATGGTGCTCGGCGACACCCTGCGGGCCAACTTCGACACCCTCTTCGCCGACGCCAACGCCGGCACCGACGTCGTGGTCCGCAGCGCCGACGTGCTGGACTCGGCGGGCACGGTCGGCGGGGTGCGGGCGCCGGTGGCGGTGACGCTCGCCGACCGGCTGCGCACCGTGCCGGGGGTGGCGGCCGCGGAGCCGTCCGTCCAGGGCGCGGGCCAGCTCATCGGGAGCAACGGCAAGCCGATCGGCGGTCAGGGCCCGCCCACCCTGGCGGGCAACTGGCTGGTCGACGGCCGGCTCAATCCGTACCGGCTGGCCGAGGGCCGGGCGCCGGCCGCCCCGGGCGAGGTGGTGGTGAACCGGGGCGCGGCGAAGTCGGGCGGGCTGCGCGTCGGCTCGACCACCGTGCTGCGCACCCCCGATCCGGTGCCGGTCACCGTCGTCGGCATCGCCACCTTCGGGGCGGACGCGGACGGTATGGGGCCGAGCACCTTCACCGCGATGACCTTCGCGGACGCCGAGCGGTACCTCACGCCCAAGGGCGAGGGCCAGGCCGGCTCGATCCAGGTCCGCGCCGCGGGCGGGGTCTCCCAGCGGGAGCTGGTCGACCGGATCACCCCGCACCTGCCCGCAGGCGTCCAGGCGATCACCGGCGCGGCGGCCACCCAGGAGTCCACCCAACTGGTGTCCGGGCGGTTCCTGACCATGTTCACCACGCTGCTGCTGGTCTTCGCCGGGATCGCGCTGCTGGTGGCGACGTTCACCATCCACAACACCTTCGCCATCGTGGTCGCCCAGCGGACCAGGGAGAACGCGCTGCTGCGGGCGCTCGGGGCGGTGCGCGGCCAGGTGCTCGGGGCGACCCTGGCGGAGGCGCTGGCGGTCGGCCTGCTGGCCTCGCTGGGCGGGCTGCTGGGCGGGATCGGGGTGGCCGCCGGGCTCAAGGCGCTCTTCTCCGCACTCGGCTTCGCCCTGCCGACCGGCGGCATGGTGATCGGCACGGCCGCCGTCCTGCTGCCGCTGCTGGTCGGCACGCTGGTCGCGGTGGGCTCCGCGCTGCTGCCGGCCGTCCGGGCCGGGCGGACGGCTCCGCTCGCGGCCCTGCGGGAGACCGGGGTCGACCGGGCGGCGCAGGGGCGCTCGGGCGCCGTCCGGGTGGTGCTCGGCGGCCTGTTGCTGACCGGGGGAGTGCCGGTGGCCGTCCTCGGGGCGACGGACGGCCCGTCCGTGCTGCTGACGGCCGTCGGGGCCCTGGCGGTACTGGCCGGCATGGTGGTGCTCGGCCCGGTCGCCGCGGCCCTCGCGGTGCGGACGCTGGGCGCGCCGCTGCCCAGGCTGCGCGGGGTCTCCGGGGTGCTCGCCCGGCGCAACGCGGCCCGCAACCCGCGCCGGACGGCGGCCACCGCGAGCGCCCTGATGATCGGGGTCGCGGTGGTCACGCTGTTCACCGTCTTCGGTGCCTCGATCAAGGCCACCCTGGACTCCACGGTGAGCAGGTCCTTCGCGGGCGATCTCGCCGTCACCACCGCCTCGTTCGGGGCCGGCGGCAGCGGGATCGGCCCCAAGGTGGCGGACGCCCTGGCCGCCCTGCCCGAGGTGCGGCAGACGGTCGGGCTCGGCCGCGGCGTGGCCCGGATCGACGGGCACGGCCGGACGCTGGACGTGACCGACCCGGCCCGGCTGTCCGGGATCGTGGACCTCGGCCGGGTCGACGGCTCGCTGGCCGCGCTCGGCACGGACGGGCTGGCGGTCTCCCGCAGCGAGGCGCAGCAGCGCGGCTGGCGGCTCGGACAGTCCGTCACCGTGGGTTTCACCGACGGGGCGAGCGGTCCGTTCACGATCCGTGCCCTGTACGAGGGCGGCAGCCTGGCCGGGGACTACCTGATGACCCGGCAGGCCTGGGCCCCGCACCGGGGGCAGGACGCGGACACCATGGTCGCGGTCGGGCTGCGCGACGGCGTGTCGGCCGCCGCGGGCAAGGCGGCGGTGGAACGGGCGCTGGTCCCGTACGGCAGCCCGCAGGTGCAGGACCGCGCCGAGTACGCCAAGAGCGCGGCCTCCGGCGTCGACACGATGCTCTCGGTGGTCTACGCGCTGCTGGCGCTGGCGGTGCTGATCGCGCTGCTGGGCATCACCAACACCCTGACGCTGGCGGTGCACGAGCGGACCAGGGAGCTGGGGCTGCTGCGGGCGGTCGGTCAGAGCAGCGCCCAGCTGCGCGGCATGGTGCGCTGGGAGTCGGTGCTGGTGGCGGCCTTCGGGACGGTCGGCGGTCTGGGGCTCGGAGCCTTCCTCGGCTGGGCCCTGGTGCGGGCCTCGGACAGCGCCGGGACGGGATCGTTCGCGATACCGCCCCTCCAGCTGGCCGTGGTCCTGGTGGCCGGGCTGCTGGCGGGCGCGGTCGCCGGACTCCGCCCGGCGGGCCGGGCGGCGCGGCTGGACATCCTGCGGGCGATCGCGACGGAGTAGGAGGCGGTGGAACGGGAGACGGCAGAGCAGGAGCGGTGGAGAAGGAGGTGGGAGCGGCTGAACCGGATGCTCAGTCCGCCGTCTGCGGGAAGACCTCCCGCAGCAGGGGGTTCGGCAGTCCGCGCTTGCGCCACTCGCGCGGGTAGCCGAGCGAGACCTCCGTGAACGGGACGCCGTCGTAGGTGGTCCGGCGCGGGATGTGGAGGTGGCCGTAGATCATCGCCGCGGTGTTGAACCGGGTGTGCCAGTCTGCGGTCAGCTCGGTCCCGCACCACTGGGCGAACTCGGGGTACCAGAGGATATCGGTGGGCTGGCGGACCAGCGGGTAGTGGTTGACGAAGACCAGCGGGACGTCCGGGTCGCAGGCCGCCAGCCGCTTCTCGGTCAGCCGGACGCGCTCGCGGCACCAGGAGTCGCGGTCCGGGAACGGGTCCGGGTAGAGCATCCGCTCGTCCGCGCAGACGACGCCGGTCTCGTAGGCGGCCGCCAGGGAGGCTTCCTTGGTGGTCGTGCCCGGCGCACGGAAGGTGTAGTCGTAGAGGAGGAAGAGCGGGACGATGCGGACCGGACCACCGGGGCCCTCCCAGACCGGGTACGGGTCCTCGGGGGTCACCACACCGAGCCGGCGGCAGCGTTCCACCAGGTGCTCGTAGCGGGCCACCCCGCGCAGCTGGACCGGGTCCTCGGGGTGGGTCCACAGCTCGTGGTTGCCGGGCACCCACACCACGCGGGCGAAGCGCTCGGCGAGCAGGCCGAGGGCCCACTCGATGCTGGTGGTGAGCTCGGCGACGTCACCGGCGACGAGCAGCCAGTCGCCGGGGTGGGAGGGCTGGAGCTTCTCCACCAGGTCGCGGTTCTCCTGGTAGGAGATGTGCAGATCGCTTACGGCGAGCAGCCGTCCACCCGTTGGGGTGGGTCGTTCCGGCTGTGCGTCGCTGCGGTTCTCCGTAGTCACTCCTGCCCCCTGAGGTCGTCCGGCCGATGGGGCCCACCCTACGGGGCGGGCCGGGGGAACGGGGCGGGTTGACGGGATCAGTCGTTCGAACAGTCGCTCCGGCAGTCGGGATCCGCCGAGTGAGCCGCTACGAGAACCGTCGGCGCATCGCTGGGCGCGTCGCCGGGTGAATCGCTGGGTGAATCGCTGGGCGCATCAAGGGCGAAGGGCGGATCGGGAACGGAGAGCAGCGAGGGGCGAGTACAGGAGCCAGGAACGGAAGGGGAGTTGGGCCGGATTCAGGAGCCGATGTCGATGAGCGCCCCGTGGGAGGTGACGAGGGTGACGGCGAGGATCGCCAGTGAGGCGATGCCGAGGGCCAGGCCCAGGAGGGCGCGGCCGCGCCGGCTGGTGCCGCGGACCAACGCCAGCGTGGCCAGGGTGATGGCGATCGGCCCGAGGACGATGTTGAACAGCAGCAGGCCGGGCAGGCCGAGGAGGAAGGAGGCGATGGCGAGGCCGTCGGCCTCGGCGGTTCCCTGGCGGTTCGGTTCCTGACGGTCGGTTCCCTGATGGTCGGATCCCTGGCGGTCAGGTACCTGAGGGTCGGTCGTCCGGCGGATGTCCGCCTGGCGGTCGGTCGCCTGGCCGAGGCTCGCCGGGCGGCTGACGATCCGCCGGACGGTGGTCGGAAGCGAGGCGGCCGGGTGGCCGGTGACGGTGCTCATGGTGGTGCGGGTCCTCTCTGTGGAGTGGCCGCGGGTGCGGTCCGCGGAGCGGCCGGGTCAGCGGTGCCGGAGGCGGGCGATGCCCTCGCGGGCGCCGAAGGCGAGCAGCCAGGCGGTGATGCCGGCGGAGGCGGCGAGGAAGACCGGGAGCGAGGTGTGGGCGGCGGTGCCGATCAGGACACCCATGGCGACCAGGGCGGAGAACAGGATCACGGCTGGCTCCTTCGGCTGCGGCTGGGACTGCGCCGATTTGGGTTGACAAGTGTTCACTGACTTCGGCCCCACTGTACGCTCGGCTGGCCAAGTTCAGCAAACGATTGTTTACTGAATGGCGTGAGTCACACCGTTGGGGCCAGGCAGGCCCAGAAGCAGCAGAGTCGGCGGGCCTTGCTGGACGCCGGACTGCACCTGTTGGCCGATCAGAACCTGGCGAGCCTGGGCGTTCGCGAGGTCACCCGCGAGGCGGGGCTCTCCCCGGCCGCCTTCTACCGGCACTTCCCGGACCTCGCGGCCCTCGGGGTGGCACTGGTCGAGGAGTCGTTGGCCAGCCTGCACATCATGATCCGTGCGGTGCTCACCGAGGCCGGTGGTGCCGACGAGCTGATCGACCGTGCGGTGGACGTGATCGAACGACACGTCCGCGAGCACCGGGGGCACGTCCGCTTCCTGGCGCGTGAGCGGCACGGCGGGGTCCGGCAGGTGCGGGAGGCGATCGATGCCGAACTCGGCCGCTTCGCCGCCGAGGTGGGAGCCGCCCTGGCGCTGCAGCCGGAGTCACGGGGGTGGAGCGAGCGGGACCTGCGGATGCTCGCCGAGCTGTACGTCGACCACATGGTCTCCACGGCCGCCGCCTTCCTGGAGGCGCTGGAGACGGACCCGGCGCGGGAGCGGCGGATCGCCGCCACCGCGCGCTTCCAACTGCGCCTGATCAGCCTCGGCCGGGAGCGCTGGCAGGCGGGTTGACCGTAGGGGCGCGGCAGTTGACCGGCCGGCGGAGACCCGTGGCCGGCGCGTGGCCGGCCCGCGGTGGGGTTGTGAATCCAGCGGTGTTCCGGCCCGGCCGGCCCGCGATCCGGCTCGCGCGGCCCGTGAACCGGCTGTGGATCCGGCCGCGATTCGGCCTGTGTCCCGGATCGCGTGCCGGTCCGCACTTCGCTCCGCACTTCGCTCCGCACTTCGCTCCGCACTCCGGTCCGCACTCCGGTCCGTACTCCGGACCGCGTGCCGAGCGGCGGCGGTAACCGGCCAATGCGTCTTGGGAGGTTCTTGGTGTTGCTTTGACTCTTGACAGTGGGTCATGTCCGCGACAGCTTTGGTGGACCCCCACCCGTGGACCCCCCCACACCGAGAGGTCTCTCATGAAGAAGCCGCTCATAGGCACGGTTGCCACACTCCTGGTCGCCGGGGCCACCGCCTTCGTCGGAGCCGTTCCGGCCCAGGCCGCAGCCACGGCCGCCAAGCCCGCCGCCAAGCCTGTCGCCGCCGTCACCTTCGCCGGGACGGTCGCGCTCAGCAACTGCTCCGGCTCGCTGGTGCGGATGCCCGGTTCGGCCGCGAGCGACCCGGCCCTCGTGCTCTCCAACGGCCACTGCCTGGAGACCGGTATGCCCGGTCCGGGCCAGGTCGTCCTCAACCGGTCCTCCAGCCGGAGCTTCACCCTGCTCAACGCGAGCGGCGGCAGCGCGGCCACACTACGTGCGACCAAGATCGTCTACGGCGCGATGACCGACACCGACGTGTCGATCTACCAGCTGAACACCACCTACGCGTCGATCCAGTCCCGGTACGGGATAGCCCCGTTGACCCTCGCCGCCACCCACCCGGTCCAGGGCACCTCGATCCGGGTCGTCTCCGGCTACTGGAAGAAGATCTACTCCTGCTCGGTCGACGGCTTCGCCTACCGACTGAAGGAAGCCGACTGGACCTTCAAGGACTCGGTCCGCTACACCTCCACCTGCAACGTGATCGGCGGCACCTCCGGCTCGCCGGTGGTCGACGCCTCGACCGGCCAGGTGGTCGCCGTCAACAACACGATCAACGAGAGCGGCGAGACCTGCACCCTGGACAACCCCTGTGAGGTCGACCAGAACGGTGCCGTGACGGTTCGTCCTGGCATCGGCTACGCCCAGGAGACCTACGGGATCCCGGCCTGCTTCGCCGCCGGCAACCGCTTCGACCTCACCCTCCCCGGCTGCACCCTGCCCCGCCCGTAGGAAGCCAGGACAACCCCGCTGACCAGCACGTTTCTCCCGATGGGCCATCCGCGAACGGCGGGTGGCCCATTCGGCCGTCCATCGGTCGGCCACCGCACCACCTGCACTATCCGCACGACCAGCACGACCAGCACGACCAGCACGACCCGCGCCGCACGGCCGCACCGGCAGGCGGCATTCATGTCAGTTGAACAGATGGAGAGTTGATGACCACCACCGTGAGAAGGCTGCTGGTGTCGGCCCTGCTGATACCGCTGCTCGCGTTCGGCGGCCTGGCGAGCCCGGCGTCCGCCGCCGACGGCCAGGGCGCGCAGGGTGCCCAGGGGGCGCAGGACGGCCAGGGCAACGGGTCCCGCCACGGCCGGAGCCCCGCCGACGACCCGACCGCCGACATCAAGGACCGTCTGGCGGCGATCCCCGGGGTGACCATCACCGAGGAGAAGCCGACCACCACCGGTCACCGCTACTTCATCGCCACGTACACCCAGCCGATCGACCACAACCGCCCCTGGCTGGGCACCTTCCAGCAGCGCTTCAGCCTGCTGCACCGCGGCTACGACCGCCCGACCGTCTTCTACACCAACGGCTACACCCTGGGCACCAACCCGTCCCGCACCGAGCCGACCCGGCTGGTGGACGGCAACCAGGTGTCCATCGAGTACCGGTTCTTCACCCCCTCCCGCCCGAACCCGGCGGACTGGTCCAAGGCCGGCATCCGCCAGGGCGCCGCGGACTCGCACCGGCTGGTGACCGCGCTCAAGCGGATCTACCAGGAGGAGTGGCTGTCCACCGGCGCCAGCAAGGGCGGCATGTCCTCCACCTTCTACCGCCGCTTCTACCCGGACGACGTGGCCGGCACGATCGCCTACGTCGCGCCGAACAACACGAACGTCAACGACTACGCGGCGTACAGCGAGTTCTTCCGGACCGTCGGCACCCCCGAGTGCCGGGCCAGGCTGAACGCCGCCCAGCGTGAGCTGCTGGTGCGCCGCGACCGCCTGGAGGCCCGCTTCGTCGCCGACAACACGGCGGCCGGGTCCACCTTCAACACCCTCGGCACCCCGGACCGCGCCTACGAGGCCGGTGTGCTGGACGTGGTCTGGGCGTTCTGGCAGTACAGCCTGGAGGCGGACTGCGCCAAGGTCCCGGTGGCCGCCACCGCGACCGACGACGAGCTGTACGCCTGGTTCGACTCGCAGTCCGGCATCACCGGCAACAGCGACCAGTCGCTGGCGAAGTACACCGCGTACTACTACCAGGCCGCGACCGAGCTGGGTGCGCCGTTCTTCGACGTCTCGCACCTCAATGGCGTGCTGCACTACGACTACAAGGAGCTCTACTCGGTCCGCAGCTACGTGCCGAAGGAGATCCCGACCGTCTTCAACCCGAACGCGATGCCCGACATCGACCGCTGGGTGAAGCGCGAGGGCGAGCGGATCATGTACGTCTACGGCGGCAACGACCCGTGGGGCGCCAAGCCGTTCCGTCTCGGCCGGGGCAGCGAGGACAGCTACGTCTACACCGTGCCCGGTGGCAACCACGGCTCGAAGATCGAGCAGCTGCCGGCCGCGCAGTCGGCGGAGGCCACCGCCAAGGTGCTGGAGTGGGCGGGCCTGGGTGACCCCAACGCCGCCCGTTCGCTCGCCAAGTCGCCGCAGGCGGGCGCGGAGTTCGGCCCGCTCGACGTCGAGGGCCAGCGGCTGGAGCAGGAGCGCCGCCCGCTGTAGCGCTCGCGCGCAGTAGGCCGCGCCACGAAGCACGAGGAGGAGGCCGCCCCCTGGTACGCGGGGGGCGGCCTCCTCGCGTCGTCCCGGAAGCATCAGGCCGCGGAGCCGTTCCGGAAGCGCGAACGCGGGGCCGGGACACAGGGCCGGGAAACGGTCGGGTCGCCCCCTCCCCGAAGCAGTGAATCAGTGCTTCAATGCTTCCATGGCCTACCGACGCACCCCCGCCGTACAAGCCCGCCTGGACGCCCAGCGGGAAGCGGTGCTCCAGTCGGCGGTCGGCCTGCTCGCCGAGCGCGGCTACGGCGGCTGCACGATGGCCGCCGTGGCGGACCGCGCCGGGATCGCCACCGGCAGCCTCTACCAGCACTTCTCCGGCAAGGCCGAGCTGTCGGTGCAGCTCTTCCGCCGGGTGGTCACGCACGAGATCGACGCGGTCAACGCCGCCGTCGCCCTCCGGGACACCCCGCGGCAGCGGATCGCCGCCGTGGTCGAGACCTTCGCCGCCCGTGCCCTGCGCGTGCCCCGGCTGGCGTACGCGCTGCTGGTCGAGCCGGCCGACGCGGTCGTGGACGAGGAGCGCCTGGTGTTCCGGCGGGCGTTCCGGGACGTGATCGCCACCGAGATCGCCGCCGCCGTGGCGAGCGGCGAACTGCCCGAGCAGGATCCGGTACTGACCGCCGCCGCCCTGGTCGGCGCGGTCGGCGAGGCCCTGGCCGGCCCGCTCGCGGCCGCACCGGTCGCCGCCGGGCCCGAGCGCGGCGACGGCACCACCAGCAGCAGCAGCGCCACCACCAGCAGCATTACCACCAGCGGCGCCACCAGGAGCGACAGCACCGCGGTGGTCCCCGCCCTGGTCTCCTTCACCCTGCGTGCCCTGGGAGGACGCGATGACAGCGACGCATGAGGTCACCAACCAGGTGCCCCTGCCGTACGGCCACGACACCGCCGCCGACCCCACCCTGCTCGACGCCCTCCGGCGGGCCGACGCCGGCTGGGCCGAGCCCGAGCTGCGCGAGCTGGGCCGGCTGGCCGGTTCCGAGCAGGCCGCCGAGTGGGGCCGGCTGGCCAACGAGAACCCGCCGGTGCTGCGCACCCACGACCGCTTCGGCCACCGCATCGACGAGGTCGAGTTCCACCCGTCCTGGCACGAGCTGATGCGCACCGCCGTCTCGTACGGCCTGCACGCCGCGCCCTGGCGCGACGAGCGCCCCGGTGCCCACTCCGCCCGTGCCGCCAGGTTCTTCGTCTGGGGCCAGGTCGAGGCCGGTCACACCTGCCCGGTCTCGATGACCTACGCCGCCGTCCCGGCGCTGCGCGCCAACCCGGCGCTGGCCGCCGAGCTGGAGCCGCTGCTGGCCGCGCGAGAGTACGACTTCGGGCTGCGCGAGCCGCGCACCAAGCGCGGGCTGATCGCCGGCATGTCGATGACGGAGAAGCAGGGCGGCTCGGACGTCCGCACCAACACCACCACCGCCGTCCCGCACGCCGACGGCACCTACCGCCTCACCGGCCACAAGTGGTTCACCTCGGCGCCGATGTCCGACCTCTTCCTGACCCTCGCCCAGGCCCCGGGCGGCCTCAGCTGCTTCGTGCTGCCGCGCGTCCTGCCGGACGGCAGCCGCAACCGCCTCCAGCTGATGCGGCTCAAGGACAAGCTCGGCAACAAGTCCAACGCCTCGGCCGAGCTGGAGTACGACGGTGCGGTCGGCCTGCTGGTCGGTGAGGAGGGCCGGGGCGTCCCGACCATCATCGAGATGGTCAACATGACCCGGCTGGACTGCACCATCGGCGCGGCCTCCGGCATGCGCTACGGCGCCACCCGGGCGGTCCACCACGCCCTGCACCGGCGGGCGTTCGGCAAGGCGCTGGTCGACCAGCCGCTGATGCGCAACGTGCTCGCCGACCTGGTGGTGGAGTCCGAGGCGGCCACGATCACGGCCATGCGGCTCGCCCGGGCCACCGACCTGACCCTCGCCGGGGACGGGAACGAGGCGCTGGTCCGGCGGCTGGGCCTGGCGGTGGCCAAGTACTGGGTGTGCAAGCGCGGTCCGGCGCACTCCGCCGAGGCGCTGGAGTGCCTGGGCGGCAACGGCTACGTCGAGGAGTCCGGGATGCCCCGGCTCTACCGGGAGGCGCCGCTGGTGTCGATCTGGGAGGGCTCCGGCAACGTCGCCGCCCTGGACGCGCTGCGTGCCATGGCCAAGCGCCCGGAGAGCGTCGAGGCCTTCCTGGGCGAACTCGACGCCGCCGCGGGCGCGGACCGCCGGCTGGACGCGGCCGTCGCCGCGCTGCGCAAGGAGCTGACCGACCTGGGCGACCTGGAGTACCGCACCCGCCGGCTGGTCGAGTCGATGGCGCTGGCGTTCCAGGGCTCGCTGCTGGTCCGGTACGGCAGCCCGGCGGTGGCCGACGCGTTCTGCGCGAGTCGGCTGGGCGGCGACCACGGCGCGGCCTTCGGCACCCTGCCGGCCGGGGTCGACACCGCGGCGATCATCGACCGCGCCCGCCCGGTGATCGTGTGAGCGGTCAGGACCGGGCGAGCGACCAGGACCGGGCGAGCGACCAGGGTCGGGAGAACGACCAGGACCGGGCGGGCGGTCAGGAAGCTTACGGCGTACGGCGGTTCTGGCAGGAGCTCGGCCTGCCCGGGCTGATCGACGTGCACACCCACTTCATGCCGAAGAACGTCCTCGACAAGGTGTGGGCGTACTTCGACGCGGCCGGCCCGCTGGTGAACCGGCCCTGGCCGATCACCTACCGCGAGGCGGAGGAACAACGGGTCCGCCGGCTGCGGGACTTCGGCGTCCGGGCGTTCACGTCCATGCTCTACCCGCACAAGCCCGGCATGGCCGGCTGGCTGAACGCCTGGGCCGCCGAATTCGCCGCCCGCACCCCGGAGTGCCTGCACACCGCGACCTTCTTCCCCGAGCCCGGGGCGCCCGGCTACGTGGCCCGGGCGATCGAGGACGGTGCCCGGGTGTTCAAGGCGCACCTCCAGGTCGGCGGCTACGATCCGGCGGACCCGCTGCTGGACGAGGTCTGGGGGCTGCTCGCCGAGACCGGCACCCCGGTGGTCACCCACTGCGGGTCCGGGCCGGTGCCGGGCAGGTTCACCGGCCCCGGCCCGATCGGTGCGGTGCTGGAGCGGCACCCCGGTCTGGTCCTGGTGGTCGCCCATCTCGGGATGCCCGAGTACCGCGGCTTCCTCGACCTGGCCGAGCGCCACCCGGCCGTCCGGCTGGACACGACCATCGCGTTCACCGACTTCGCCGAGGCCGACGTCCCGTTCCCGCGCGGGGAGCTGCCGCGCCTGCGCGGGCTCCGGGAGCGCGTCCTGCTCGGCAGCGACTTCCCCAACATCCCGTACCGGTACGTGCACCAGCTGGAGGCGCTGGCCGGGCTGGGGCTGGGGGAGGAGTGGCTGCGGGCGGTCTGCCACGACAACGCGGCCGCCCTCTTCGGCATCAAGCCCGAGGACTGATCACCGCACCGTCCGCAGCAGTTCCAGCGCCCGGGCGTGCAGCCCGGGCGCGGCGGCGAGGAAGCCGTCGGAGCCGGTCGTCCAGGCCGACCCGGCGGCGTCCGTCACCGCGGCGCCCGCCTCGCGCGCGATCAGCGCGCCGGGCAGCAGGTTGCCCGCGTCGAGGCCGTACTCCCAGAACAGCGCCAGGTGGCCGGAGCCGACCTGGGCCACCTGGAGCGCGGTGGGGCCGAGGTTGCGCACCGCCAGGACGGCACCCGCCATCGCGGACAGCGACTCGCCCGCCCGGCGCAGCGCCACCGGGTCGGCGGCCACCCGGGGCGGCTGGCTGGTGGCGGCGACGGTGACGGCCAACTCCCGTTCCAGGGGCGCGATCGGCCGTCCGTCCAGCTCGGCGCCGCCGCCGAGCACCGCCCGGTAGGTGCGGCCGTCCTGTTCCGGGGCGTGCACCACGGCCAGCACCGCCGCGCCGTCCCGGACCAGTGTGGCGGTCACCGCCCAGTGCGGCTGCCCGAGCAGGTACTGCACCGCGCCGTCGGTCGCGTCGCACAGCCACCACTCGCCCTCGGCGGGCACCGACCCGTCCAGTTCCTCGGGCACCCAGCCGGCCTGCGGGTGCAGTGCCGTCAGCCGCTCCCGCAGTACGGCGGCGGCCGGGCCGTCCAGTTCGGCGAAGCGGGCCGCGGCCTCCTCGGCGGTCCGGGCGGGGACCGGGTCGGCGGACCGGCGTGCGGCCAGCCCCGCACCGACCTCCCGCACCGCGGCCTCCACACCCTCCGCCAGCGTCCACAGCTCGTTCGTCACGGTGACTCCTCCTCCTCGATTCCTCACCCCGGGCCGGGGCCCCGACCGGAGCCCCCGGACCGGAGCCCCCGGACCGGAGCTTCCGACCGGGGCTCGGGGCCGGTGTGCTCCGGCCGCCCGGGACAAGGAGTACCGTCAGGGCTGCCGAACAGGACGCAGAAGCCGCCGAGAGTGACGGGGATCGGACACCATGGACCTCTCCACCGCCGATCCGGACAGTGTGCTGGACGTCCTCGACCGCCGCCTGGTGTGCGCCCTCCAGGTGGACGGACGGGCCGAGCCCGGCCGGATCGCCGAGGTCCTGGGCGTGTCCGCGCGGACGGTCACCCGCCGGCTGGGCCGGATGCGGCAGGCCGGGGTGCTGCGGGTGGTCCGGCTGCCGGACGTCGAGGACGCGGCCGTGGGCGCGCTGCTGCTGCGGGTCCGGGTGCTGAGCGGCCGGGTGGACGCCATCGCCCAGGCCCTTGCCGACCGCCCCGACGTCCCGTTCGTCGACGTGATGCTCGGCGGCCACGAGGTCGGCGCCGTGATGGTCACCGACGCCGGTTCCCGCGACCGGCTGCTGTACGGGCAGTTGCCCGCGACCGGCGCCGTCACCGAGACCACCACCCACGCGGTGCTGCACGCCTTCGCCGACGCCGGGCAGTGGCAGGCCGGGCACCTGACCGAGGAGGAGGCCGAGGCGCTCGCCCGGCCCGCCGTCCCGCGCCCCGCCGCACCCCCGCCGCTGGACGGCCTCGACCGCGCGCTGCTGGAGCGGCTGGGCGAGGACGCCCGGCAGTCCCACGCCGTGCTGGCCGCGGCCGTCGGCGCGCCCGAGTCCACGGTGCGCCGCCGGCTGCACCGGCTCGACGGGGCGGGGCTGCTGCGCACCCACGCCACCGTGGATCCGCGGCTGCTCGGCATGGCCGTGGACGCCAACCTCTGGCTGGACGTGCCGCCCGGCCGGATCGCCGAGGTCGGGGCGGCGCTGGCCCGTCACCCGCAGGTGCACGGGGTGTTCGCCACCAGCGGTCCGGCCAACCTGCTGGCCACGGTGTTCTGCCCGGACCACGGCGAGCTGTACCGCTTCCTCACCGACACCCTCGGCCCGCTCGGCGTCGCCCGCGCCGAGACCACCGTCACCGCCCGCGCGGTGAAGCGGGCGGGCGTGCTGCTCCGGCAGCCGCCCCGGAGGCCGTAGGGCGTGTCTGACAATTCCCGCCGGGCACCCGACGGCCGTTACCCGCGGGGTAATCGACGCCCGCCGCCGCACCGGGCAGGGTGGTGGCACCCGGTGAGGCCGCCACGGTCCCGGGCTCCCACCCCCGACAGGAGGCGATCCGCCGTGTCCGCCCACGTGAACACCCTCACCCCCGCCAGGCCCGGTTCCGTCCTCTCGCCCCGGACGGTGCGCGGCGCCCTCGCCCTGGACGCCCTGGTCACCGGCGGCAACGGCCTGGCCTACCTGGTCCTCTCCGGCCCGCTCGGCGAACTGCTCGGCGCCGGCCGCACCACCCTGGTCGATGTCGGGCTGCTGCTCCTCGGCTACGCGCTCGCGGTCGGCGCGCTGGCCGCCCGCCGACGGCCGCCGGTGCTCGGGGTGCGGACCGTGATCGACGT
Organism: Kitasatospora sp. NPDC041917; assembly: GCF_055589745.1. Lineage (NCBI taxonomy): Bacteria > Bacillati > Actinomycetota > Actinomycetes > Kitasatosporales > Streptomycetaceae > Kitasatospora > Kitasatospora sp. NPDC041917. The sequence continues at coordinate 254,866 of NZ_JBVJBI010000006.1, forward strand.
CAACCTCGCCTGGGTGGTGCTCAGCCTGGTCGCGATGGAGGTGTGGCTGGAGCCGACCACCGCCGGGTCGGTCTGGATCCCGATGCAGGCCGCGGTGGTGGCCCTGTTCGCCGTCCTCCAGTTCACCGCCCTGCGGCGAGAGGCCCGCGAGCGGGCCTAGCGTTCGGGCCCGACGGCGGCCTGCAGGAACCGTGCCGTCTCCGTGTCGGCGGGGAGGAAGGTCTCCATGGCCAGCTCGGAGACGGTGACGTCCACCGGCGTGTTGAAGGTCGCGATGGTGGAGAGGAAGGAGAGCACCCGTCCCTCGTGCCGGATCCGCATCGGCAGCGCGAACGGGAACCCGTCGACGGCCGGTCCGCCCGTGACGGATCCGGCCGCGGCCGGTCCGTTCCCGGCCGAGCCGTTCCCGGTCGGTCCGCCCGCCGGGTCCTCGGCGGGCGGTTCGGGGTAGCCGCGGACCTCCTCGTACAGTCGGCGCAGCGGCTCGGCGCGGACCAGCTCCAGCTGCCGTTCCATCCGCTCCAGCAGGTGCTGCCGCCACTGCCGCAGGTTGACGATGCGCGGAGCCAGCCCGTCGGGGTGCAGGGTGACGCGGATCGCGTTGAACGGCGGTTCCAGCAGGTGAGGGGCGACGCCGTTGATGAGCAGCCCGAGCGAGCGGTTGGCCGCCAGCACCCGGAAGGACCCGTCGACCACGACCGCCGGGTACGGGTCGTGGGCGGCCAGCAGCCGTTCCAGTCCGCCGCGCAGCGCGGCCATCGACGGGTCGTCCAGCGGTGTCTCGCGATAGTGCGGGGCGTAACCGGCCGCCAGCAGCAGGGTGTTGCGCTCGCGCACCGGGACGTCCAGTTGCTCGGCCAGTCGCAGCACCAGCTCCCGGCTCGGCCGGGAGCGGCCGTTCTCGACGAAGCTGAGGTGGCGGGCCGAGGAGTCCGCCCGCAGTGCCAGTTGCAGCTGGCTGAGCTGCCGTCGTTCCCGCCAGCCGCGCAGCAGCGGGCCGACACCGGTTCCCGTCGGGCTGCCCATGCCCGCCATGATCGTCATGGCCCAGGACGGTACTCGAACGGGCCCGGTCGGCGGGAGGGGGCGCGGTGGTCGGGAGGGCGCGGCGGGAGCAGGGGACCGGGGAGCAGGGCCTCAGACGCCGGTGCTCGACCCCGGGCGGATGACCATGAGCACCACGACCACGGCCCACAGCAGGTTGAACACCCCGGCGGTCATCGGCAGCATCTTCAGGCCGCCGACGGCCTTGGTGTGCTGCTCGTCCGACGGGTCGAGTTCGAGCGCGTCCACCGCGGCCTGCTGGCCGGGCAGCACGAAGAGCAGCAGGGCGAGCGCGGCGATCGCGGTCAGCACCATCGAGACGATCACCCAGGACTGCCCGAGCACGTCCATCACCTGGGCCAGGCCGATGCCCAGCACCGGCACCGCGACCCCGAGCAGCGCGTAGACCTGGGTGATCCGGTGCAGCACGCGCAGCACGCCGGCGTCGGAGGCCCGGTCCGGGCCGCCGGCCAGCGCGGCCTTCGCCCGGCGCGGGAACATGCTGACGGCCACCGCGACCGGGCCTATGAACAGGACCGACACGAGGACGTGCAGGCTCAGCAGGAACTTGGCCATGGCGGGGCACCCTTTGGATCCGGTGGGCAGCTGGTGGGCGGGCACCCGCGTTCGGCGTGCCCACGACCAGGCACGCTAACACCGCTTACTTCCCGGCCCACCGCGCGGGTGGGCGCCGGGGAGCCCGCTCCGGCCCGGTACTCGGCCCGTCCCGTCCCGTTCCGGCACCGAGCCGGCTCCGTCCCGGTGCCGAGCCCCCTCCGGCCCGGCCGTTCAGCCCGCCGCCGTGAGCTCCACGATCCGGGGTGGGGCGGTGCTGACGGCGCCCACGGCGGCGGCGTGCTCCGGGTCGGTCCAGTCGAGCAGGTGCAGGTCCTCCCACCGGCTGCGCAGCGGCGGGCCCGGCGGGACGGACAGCGGCAGGGCGGAGAGGTCGACCCGGCCGAGGGTGTCCAGGGTGGCCCGTCCGATCTTGATCAGCGATTCCTTGCGCACCCAGAGCCGCAGGAAGGCCTGTTCCGGCTCCGGGTCGGCCTCGACCAGGGCGAGCTCGGCCGGGGCCAGCACCCGGCGGGCGACCGAACGCAGCGAGCCGCCCCGGTCGGACAGCTCGACGTCGACCCCGACCGGCTGGAACCCGGCGCCGGCGGCGACCACGCCCCGGGTGTGCGACAGGCTGACGTGCACCCCGGGGTGGTCCGGCAGGTAGGGCTTGCCGTGGTCGGCGAGCCCGCAGTCCGGGCACTGCTGGGCGAGGACGAGGCCGGCCGCCGGTACGTCGAGCAGCCGGGCGGCGCAGAGCCGGACCAGCAGGTGCCCGGCGGTGAAGTCGATCCGACCGGACTCGTGCCGGAAGCGCGCGGCGCGTTCCCGCTCCATGGCGGTCAGCAGGTGCTCGCCCGCCTCGGGATGCCGCAGTACGGCGTCGGCGGACGCGACGGAGACGAGCGGCGCGCTCTGTTCCTGGGCCTCGGTGGTCATGCCTCCCAACCTAGGCCCTCGCCGCCGGTCGCCGCCCGCCCTGGGGATCCCTGCTCCGTACGTATGAGTTTCGGATCCGATCTGAGGGTCTGTAGGCTGCGATAAGTCCGTTTTGGTATTGGATATCCCGGATCTATGGGATCGCCAGCAGATCGTATGGAACGTGGCGGGTCATCCGGTCTCGCCCTTTTCTCGTGCACGGAGGAATTGTCGATGGATCAGGCCACCGGTTCGCCGGATCACAGAACGACCGCCGTGAGAACTCCGGCGACGCGCGGGCGCCGGGCCATCAGGATCGCGGTGGCGACCGCCGTCACCGCGCTGCCGCTGGCCGCGGTGCTGACGGTCGGTTCGGCCGCTCCGCTGGCCCCGCCGCTGGGCGCCTGCACGGGACCCGACTGCCCCGCCACCTGGCCGCCGCCCAACAACGGCGACTTCACCGGCCGCGACTCCACCATCAACGTCTTCACCGGTGGCAACTACACCGTGAACGGCCGGGCCGCGGAGGCCGAGGGCAAGATCGTCGCGCTGGGGAACCTGACCGTCGACAAGAACGGCGGCGGCATCTACAACATGGGCGTCGTCGGTGTCGGTTCGCGCGTGGTGCCGCCGAACGGCAGCGACTTCGTGACCACCGGTGGCAACGTCGACGTGGTGACCGGCAACGCGATCCTGATCGGCGGCAGTGACTCGCACGGGCCGGCCTTCGGCAACCTGCGGCACGCGGGCTCCGTCACCGGCACCGTGAACATCGACCCCACCGGCGAGTCGATCCAGGACCCGAACGCCGCCGCGCCGTACCAGACGGTGCTGACCCAGATCGAGGAGGTCTCCGACTGCGTCGGCCGGGCCACCGCGACCGGCACCGTCGACATCTCCTCCAGTCAGGCGACCTTCACCGGTGACGGGACCAGCATGAAGCAGGTCTTCAACGTCACCCAGAACCTCGCCTCGCCGTCCGGCGGGCAGATCGGCCTGGTCTTCAACAACATCCCGGCCGGCGCCACCGTCGTGGTGAACATGCTCGGGGACAGCCCGATCATCAACACCTACACCGGTACCGGGCTGGCCGGCGACCAGACCACCGACATGCGCTCGAAGCTCATGTACAACTTCCCGACCGCGACCTCGGCGCAGATCCTCGGCAGCGCCCAGTTCCAGGGCTCGGTCATGGCCGGCAACCCCGGCGGCACCACGACCATCGCCCAGCCGGGCATGAACGGCCGGGTGTACCTCGCGGGCAACCTGATCCACACCGGCACCGGCGGCTACGAGATCCACAGCTACCCGTTCGACGGCGACCTGCCGGACTGCGTCGTGACGCCCAGCCCGTCGCCGACCTCACCGACGCCTTCGCCCTCGCCGACCTCGCCCTCGCCGACCTCGCCGTCCCCGACATCTCCGAGCCCGACGTCCCCGTCGCCGACCTCACCGTCCCCCACGTCGCCGTCGCCGACGTCTCCGAGCCCGACGTCGCCGTCGCCGACGTCTCCCACCCCGACGTCCCCGTCGCCGACCTCACCCGCGCCGACCTCGCCGTCGGCCAGTGCGACGACGTCGAGTGCCGGTCCGGCCCCGACCAGCCACCGTCCGACCGGGCAGCCGACCAGCCACCACCCCGGTGGCGGCGGTGAGTTGCCCTCCACCGGCGCGGGCAACGCCCCGGTGGTCTTCGGCGTGGCGGGCGTCGGCCTGCTCGGCCTCGGCGGCCTGGCCGTGCTGGCCGCCCGTCGTCGTCGCGGCCGCCACGGCTGACGGTCCGTACGGCTGAGGAGCCGAACAGCCGAACAGCGGCGCAGGCCGCCCGGGTCGACTCGACCGGGCGGCCTGCGCCGTCCCGGTTTCGTTCCGGCCCCCGGCCCCCGGTCCCGGCCCGTCCCCGTTCGTGGCCCCCGTCCGCGTCTCCCGTTTCCTCCGGCGCGCCGTTCCCCGGCCCCGGCCGCCTACCGCTCGGACGGGTAGTGGGCGAGGCCCGAGGCGAGCAGGCCGAAGGCCCGGTCGACCGCCGCCTCGACCCGGGCCCGCACGGCTTCGGCCGGCTCCCCGGCCACCATGGCCCGCCGGATCTCGCCGAGCACCGCCCGGTGGGCCCCCGTGACGGCTCCGGCCACGATCCGGGGGAGCGGGTCCTCCGGCGCGGCTCCCGACTCCTCGGCCAGGGCGGCCGCGAGCGCCGCCTCGGCCCGTTCGCCGAGCTCCAGCAGCCGGGCCCGGAGTGCGGCGCTGTCCTCGACGATCCGCCAGAACGCCGCCATCCCCGGATGCAGTCCGACCGTCGGCTCCCCGCTCGCGAAGGCCGCCAGCAGGTCGGCCCGGACGGCGTCCACGGCCGAGCTGCCCGCGGGGCGGCGCCGGACCACCCCGGCCAGGTGGGCGACGACTTCCTCCTGCCGGTCGAAGAACAGGTCCTCCTTGGTGGGGAAGTAGTTGAAGACCGTGTTCGGTGAGACCCCGGCGGCCCGGGCCACCTCGACCACCGTGACCCGGTCGAAGCCGCGTTCGGCGAACAGGCCCATGGCGGTGTCGGAGAGCAGCTCCCGGGTCTGCTGCTTCTTGAGTTCGCGAAGTCCCATGGCCGGATCCTATCCGCAGTGCATGGTGTCACTCCAAAGTTGCAGTGACACCAAAAATATCCGCTACGGTGGCGGCATGACCTTCACCTTCGGCATCTACCCCGGCGGACTGGCCGGTGACGACACCGGCGTGATCGCGCCCGTCCGCCCCGACGACCCGGCCCGGATCACCGCCGCCCTGCGCGAACTCCAGGGCGGTGCGGCGGAGTTCCTGGTCCGCGCCTACCGCTCCTACCCGGGCGGCGAGCACACCCCCGCGCGGCCCGAGCAGTACGCCGTCGAGGGACGCCGGCTCGACCTGGTGGTCCAGTACCGGGATCGTGGCGGGGAGTTGGCGGGCTGGCTGGACTTCGTCCGGCGGACGGTCCGCGCGGAGGGACACCGCCTCGGGCTGCTCCAGATCTGCGAGGAGCCCAACCTGGACCTCCCGCCCGTGGACGGCAGCATCCCCAACGTCCGCCGGGCGCTGGTCGAAGGCGTGATCGCGGCGAAGGAGGAGGCGCTGGCCCGGGGATTCGACCGGCTGGCCGTCGGCTTCAACGCGGTGCCTTCCTTCGACTCCGCGGACACCTTCTGGCCCGAGCTCGGCCGGCTCGCCGACGAGCGCTTCCACCGTGCCCTGGACTACGTAGGCCTGGACTTCTTCCCGGACGTCTTCCGTCCCGTCCCACCCGGTCGACTCGCCGACGCGGTACGGGCGGTGCTCACCGGCTTCCGCCGGGACACGCTGCCCGGAGCCGGGATCGGGCCCGGTGTTCCGCTGCGGATCTGCGAGAACGGCTGGCCCACCGGCCCCGGGCGGAGCGAGGCGCGGCAGGCCGGGGTGGTGGCGGAGGTGGTCCGGACGGTCGCCGGGCTCGCCACCGAACTCAATGTCATTGGTTACGCGTTCTTCGCCCTGCGGGACGCGGACAGTGCGGGCGCCGGGCTGTTCCCGCACTTCGGCCTGATGCGCGACGACTACACGCCCAAGCCGGCCTTCGCGGTGTACCGCGCGCTGGTCGAGGAGCTGACGAGGGGCTGACGGCGGGCTGACGAGAGCCGGCCGGTTCCGCTAGTTCGCCTCGAAGAAGCGCTCCACCGTGCGGCGCTGTGCGGCGACGGCGTCCACCGGCTCGCCGATCACCCGGCCGGCCAGGGCGACGGCCAGCTCGCCGACGTCCTGTCGCAGCAGGCGGGCCGCCTCGGCCCGGTCGGCGGCGATCCGGGCGCGGCCGGTGGCGAGCAGTTCGTCCCGGTCGCGAATGCCCTCCGCGCGGGCCGCGACCATCGTCGCCGCGCCGCGCTCGGCGTACTCCTCCCGGATCCGGGCCGCCTCGTGGCGGGCCTCGGCCAGCTCCCGCAGGCGGGCCTCCCGGGTGGCCTCGGCCTCGGCGAGCAGGGCCTCGGCGCGTTCGGTGCGACCCTCGGTGGCCTCCCAGCGTTCGGACTGCACCCGTTCGATCCGGGGGAGCAAGTGGCGGCCGAGCACCCACAGCAGCAGGAAGAACAGTGCCAGGCCGAGGACCAGTGGGGCCGGTTCGGGCTTGAGCGGGCCGAGTTCGAGCGTCACGCGTTACCTCCCCAGGGTATGACGTTCCGTCGGTCGGAAGCTTCCCCAGGGGTGACGCCGGTCGAACTCGGCCCGGACATGAGCTGCGTCACGGCGGCCCGGGCGGCCGGGGGGCTCACTGCCCCATGACGTACTTGACGGTCGGGCCGGCGGTCCAGCCGCCGTCCACCGCCAGCTCGGCGCCGGTGACGTAGGAGGAGTCGTCGGAGAGCAGGTAGACCACGGCGCCGGCGATCTCGGGCGCCTCGCCGACCCGGCCCATCGGGGTGTTGGGGTAGTTGCCCTCGCCGCGCCGGATGCCGACCGAGGCGGTCATCGGGGTGTACGTCATGCCCGGGTGCACCGAGTTGACCCGGATCCGCTCGGTGCCCAGCTCGACCGCGCCGATCTTGCTGAGGCCGCGCACGCCCCACTTGGAGGCGCCGTAGCCGGCGGTGAGCGCCAGGCCCATCAGGCCGGCCGCCGAGGAGATGTTGACGATCGAGCCGCCGCCGGCCGCGCGCATCGCCGGGACGGCGGTCTTCATCCCGATGAACACGCCGGTCAGGTTGATGTCCAGGACCTTGCGGAAGTGCTCGACGCTCTCGTCCGCGAGCAGCGTGCCGGTGGAGATCCCCGCGTTGTTGACCAGGCCGTGCAGGGCGCCGAACTCCGCCACCGCGAAGTCCACCACGCGCTGCCAGTCCTCCTCGGAGGTCACGTCGTGGCGTACGAACCGCGCCCGCTCGCCGAGTTCGGCGGCGGTGGTCCTGCCGTCCTCCTCCAGGACGTCGGTGATCACCACGTTGGCGCCGGACGCGACGGCGAGCCGGGCGGCCTCGGCGCCCAGGCCGCGGGCGCCGCCGGTGACGATGACGGTCTTGCCGGTGAGGTCGTTCATGACCTGCTCCTTCGGGGGGTGGGGGAGGAGAGCATGGCGGCGGACATCGTCACCAGGTCGGCGAGGAAGGTCTCCTCGTCCGTCAGGGGGGTGGAGCCGGTGAGGTACTGCTGCGCCCGGTCGGCGAGGGCCGCACCGATCAGGGTGAGGACCAGGTCGATCCGTTCCAGCCGGATCGGCTCCGGCAGGGCGGAGATACGGTCCTCGACCAGCTCGATCAGGCGCCAGTAGCCGCCGCCGGCCAGCGTCGGGTGCGGGGTCCGGGTGCGGACGCCGCTGTTGTGGCTGACCTGCGCGGAGATCCGCAGGCAGTGCCGGCCCTGTTCGGTGCGCAGTTCGGTGGCCTCGGCCGCGACCAGGGCGCCGAGCAGTCCGGGCAGGTCCGCGTCCGCGAGGGCGGGCAGACGCGGCGCGAGGGCCTGCTCGGCGCGTTCCTGGCGGCCGGCCATGATCGCGTCGAGCAGGCCCTCGCGGGAGCCGAAGTGGTACTGCACGGCGGACGGGTTGCTCTGTCCGGCCAGTCGGGTGATGTCCCTGGTCAGGGCGGCTTCCACGCCGCGGGTGGCGAAGAGTTCCTCCGCCGCCCGCAGCAGCCTCTCGCGGGTCTCGTGGCCCGCCGATGTCCTTGCCATGCGCGCAAGATTAATGCTGCGCATTATTAATGGCAAAGGAGGCAGGCCCGGTCCCGGTCCCCGGCCTACGTCACCTCGCCCCGGCGGGAGAAACGCTCCGCCCGCCACTCACCGCTCTCCAGCACCTCGGCCAGCTGCCGGGCCGCGTCCCAGACCTCGGTGTACGACACGTAGAGCGGCGTGAAGCCGAAGCGCATCAGGTCCGGTGCGCGGAAGTCGCCGATCACCCCGCGCTCGATCAGGGCCTGCACCACCGGGTAGCCGTCGGCGTGCCGCAGCGCGACCTGACTGCCCCGCCGGGCGTGCTCGCGCGGGGTCGCCACCTCGACGCCGTCCAGCCCCTCGGTCAGCGAGACGAACAGGTCGGTCAGCGCCAGGCTCTTCGCCCGCACCGCCGCTTGGTCGACCCGCTCCCAGACGTCCAGCGAGGCGTCGAGGGCGGCCTGGCCGAGCAGCGAGGGCGAGCTGGTGAGGAACCGGCCGATGCCCGGCTTCGGGTCGTACCCGGGCTCGAAGGCGAACGGCCGGGCGTGGCCGAACCAGCCGCTCAGCGGCTGGAGCGGACCGGCCGCCAGGTGCCGCTCGGCGACGTACAGGAAGGCCGGCGAACCGGGGCCGCCGTTCAGGTACTTGTAGGTGCAGCCGACCGCGAAGTCCGCGCCGGCGGCGCCGAGTTCGACCGGCAGCGCACCCACCGAGTGGCACACGTCCCAGATCATCAGGGCGCCCGCGGCCTGCACCCGGGCGGTGATGCCGGCCATGTCCAGCAGCTCGCCGGTGCGGTAGTCCACGTGCGAGAGGACGACCGCGGCCACGTCCCCGTCCAGATGCCGGTCCAGCTCCTCGGGGCGGATCAGTGCACTGCGCGAGCCCTCGACCAGACCGGTCACGCCCTCGGCGATGTACAGGTCGGTGGGGAAGGCCTCGGCGTCACCGAGCACGGTGCGCCGGCCCGGGCGCAGCCGCAGCGCGGCCGACAGCACCTTGAAGAGATTGACCGAGGTGGTGTCACAGACGACCACTTCCGCCGGACCGGCGCCGATCAGCGGCGCGATCCGCTGCCCCAGCCGGTACGGCTGCTCGAACCAGCCGGCGTCGTTCCAGCTGCGGATCAGCTCCCGGCCCCACTCCTCCTCGACCACCCGGCGCACCCGCTCGGGCGTGCGCACCGGCAGCGCGCCCAGCGAGTTGCCGTCCAGGTAGATCACCCCGTCCGGCAGGGCGAACTCCTTGCGGAACGCCGCCAGCGGGTCGACGGCGTCCAGCGCCGCGCAGTCCTCGCGCGTGGTCATGCCCGTCCTCTCGTGCCCCTCGCCCACAGCCCGCTCCGTCCCTGCCCGTCCCGTCGCATCGCGCTCTGTCGCATCAAGCCTTGTCGCATCAAGCTCCGTCACGGCCCGCTCCGTCACAGCCCGTCCCGGATCGTCCACAGCTCCGGGAACACGTCCTGCTCGGCCGACTTGCGCAGCCAGGTCAGTCCGCTGGAGCCGCCCGAGCCGGGCTTGCCGCCCATGGTCCGCTTGACCGCCGAGAGGTGGCGCTGGCGCCAGCGGGTGACCCGCTCGGCCACGTCCAACAGGGCCTCGCCGAGCGGCTGGAGCGCGGCGAACTCCGGCTCGGTGTACACCCGCCGCCAGGCCGCCTCGACCTCCGCGGACGGCTGGTGGCGCTCCTCGGAGGGCGCCCGGTGCGGGGCCAGGCCGCGGCGCGCCAGCAGCGCCAGCGCCTCGTCGTACAGGCCGGGGGAGCGCAGGGCCTCGGTCAGCTCGGCCTGGGTGTCGGGCATCCCGTCGTACATCTTCAGCAGTGCGGCGTTCTTGTTGCCGAGCAGGAACTCCAGCCGCAGGAAGGCGGCGGACTGGAAGCCGGAGGCCTCGCCGAACAGCGAGCGGAAGGAGTTGAACTCGTGCGGGGTCATGGTGGCCAGCAGGTCCCAGGACTCCACCAGTACGTCCTGCACGTGGGTGCCCCGGCGCAGCGCGGCCAGCGCGGCGGGCAGGTCGTCCTCGCGCAGTGCCTGCCGGGCGAGCGTCCACTCGTGCCGCAGCAGGTCGAACAGCAGCTCCATCACCTGGGTGGTGACGATGAACGACAGCTCGGCCGGCTCCTTGCTGCGCGGGTGCTGCAGGCCGTGCAGCTCCTCCAGACGCACGTACTGGGCGTACGGGGTGCCCCGGCCCGGTGCTCCGCCCCGGCCGAACGACAGGTTGGGTGTCTCCACCGTGTCGTGCCCCATCCCGATCCTCCTGATCCTCCGGGCCGCATCGCCCGGTCCGGTGAACCAGCCGGACTGCCGGGTTCCACCGGGTGCCCATTGTGCGGCGGCGGTGCCCCCCGTTTGAATGGTCGACGGGCATCGCAACCGCCTTCGGAGCTGTCGTTCGCGATGCGTTCCGCCGATTCGCTTTACGAATGGAAATCCCTTGATCCCGACCACCCGGGAGGTCGCCTTGGACGCCGTTGACCGCCGCCTGCTCGCCGAGCTCCAGGCCGACGCCCGGCTCTCGTACAACGAACTCTCCCGCCGGGTGAGCCTGTCCGCACCCGCGGTGGCCGAACGGGTCCGCCGGCTGGAATCCGAGGGGGTGATCAGCGGCTACCACGCCCACGTGGACCTCACCCGGGCCGGGCTGCCGATCACCGCGCTGGTCCAGATCCAGTGCTACGGCCCGCGCTGCGTGCTGCGCGATCCGGAGGTGCCGACCTGGCCGGAGGTGGTCCAGCTGCACCGGGTCACCGGCGGGGCGTGCTGCGTGCTGCTGGTCGCGGTGTCGACGATGGCCGAGTTCGAGGCGGTGTGCGACCGGCTCGGAAGCTACGGCCAGCCGTCCAGCTCGATGATCCTCTCCAGCCCGGTGCCCTGGCGGCCGGTGGTGCCGCGCTGACCGCTGCCGCTGCCGCTGCCACTGTCACTGGTCCACGGCCGGTGCCGATGACGGGGCGGGCGGCGGGCGGCTGTCCTTGACGCGGACGTCAAGGAGTAGGTTGCCCGGCATGCCGAACGAGCGCCACATCCTGCTGCTGCCCGGGAGCCTGCGAGCCGGTTCCACCAACGAGACCGTGCTGCGCACCGTGGCCGCCGTGGCCGCGGCCGCCCCGGGCCTGCGGACCACGTACTACGCCGGGCTGGCCGGGCTGCCGCACTTCAACCCGGACCACGACACCGACCCGCTGCCGGAGCCGGTGGCCGAGCTGCGGGCCGCGATCGAGGCGGCCGACGCGCTGCTGGTCTGCACCCCCGAGTACGCCGGGACGCTGCCGGGCGCGTTCAAGAACCTGCTGGACTGGACGGTCGGCGGGATCGAGATCTCGGACAAGCCCACCGGCTGGATCAACGCCGCCGGTCCGGGCCGCGGCCAGGGGGCCGAGGCCACCCTGCGCACCGTCCTCGGCTACACCGGCGCGGCCGTGCTGGACGAGGCCTGCGTCCGGCTTCCGCTGGAGCGCGGCGCGGTCGGCCCGGACGGGCTGGTCGCCGATCCACTGGTCCGCGAGCGGATCGGCGAGGTGCTGGCACGCCTCGCGGCCGGCTGACCCGGGCGGGCGCCGGGCTCGGCGCCGTTCAGGGCCGGTCAGCGCCGTTCGGCGCCCGTCAGCCCGGTGCGGGTGCGGGTGCGGTGGCGGGCTCAGTGCCCCTCCGGCAGGTGCACTCCCAGCCCGGCCAGGCCCTCCAGGAACAGTTCGACGCCGACCGCCGCCAGCAGCAGCCCGAGCAGCCGGGACAGCACCTCCAGCGAGGTGCGGTGGGTGCGTCGCATCAGCGGCGCGAGCACCGCCACACAGAGGTAGTTGATCACCGCGACGGCCACGTACGCCCCGGAGACGGCGGCCTTCCAGCCCAGGTTGTCCTGGTTGAGCGAGGCGACCAGGACGGCCGTGATGGCGAGCGGGCTGGCGATGTACGGCAGCAGCAGCTCGCGGATGCCGTCCACCAGCGGGTTCGACAGGTGTTCGTCGTCGTCGGCGTCCGAGCCGAGGTGGACGCCGAAGACCAGGGCGACGGCGTAGACGAAGAAGATCGCCCCGCCCGCGAGCTGGAGCGACTGGTCGCTGATGTGGAAGAGGGTGGTCAGCTCGTCGGCCCCGAAGCCTAGTACCAGGCCGATCACCGCCGCGATGGCCGTGCTCAGCGCGGCCAGCCGGCGCAGCTCCCGGTTGCTGCGGGTCCCGGCCAGCCGGGCGAAGGCCAGCAGGGTCTTCGGCGGGCCGACCACGGCGAAGAAGGTGATGAAGGCGCTGCCCAGGTTGAAGACGAACATGGGCCAAGCATGACCTCGGGGCCCCGGGCAGCCGGTCCGCCACGCCCCGCGGCCGGGCGCGGCGTGGATCACCCCGCCGGCGGTTCATTCCCGGTCGCGGCCGAATTCGCCCGGATGGCGGCCCCGGCTCGAAGGGACGGGCGCCCTCGGTTGCTATGGAGGCAGGACCGTCACCACTGTCACCGAGCGGGGTCACTCCGCCGCGGAAGCGAGGATGCGACATGTGCCTGAACCGTAAGGACCTGGGCCTGCTGGCCCTGCGCGGCGCGGTCGGCGGCGTGCTGATCGCGCACGGCACCCAGAAGCTGTTCGGCTGGTTCGGGGGCGGCGGCCTGGAGGGCGCCACCCACGCCATGGAGCAGATGGGTTTCCACCCGGCCCGGCAGAGCGCGCTGGCGGCCGGCCTCGGCGAGGCGGGCGGCGGCGCGCTGCTGGTGGCCGGGCTGGCGACCCCGGCGGCCGGCGCGGTGGTGGCGGGGACGATGGCGGGCGCGGTGTCGGTGCACGCCCCGGCCGGCTTCTTCGCGATGTCCGGCGGCTACGAGTACCCGGCCTTCCTCGGTGCGACCGGGCTGGCGCTCGGCCTGGCGGGCGCCGGCCGGTACTCGCTGGACCACCTGACCGGCCACGTCTTCGACCGGCCGTGGCTCGGCCTGGCCTCCTTCGTGGCGAGCGCCGCCGGGGCGTACGGCGTCGTCGCGCGGCGCCGCCACCTGGTGCGGCTGCGCGAGGAGCGGGCCGCGGTGGAGTCGGACTCCCAGGAGGGCTCGGGGCTGTCCTGACGCGCTCTCCCGGCCCGGCTCACCCGGAGGCAGCAGCCCTGCTGGCGGCGGCTCCGCGGCCCTCGGAGGGTGGGCGTGGAGGTGCGCCGGGCAGCCCGGCGCCGACCGGAAACGAGGGACCGCATGGACCGCCAGCCGCTCACCCGAGCCAGCTCCCCGACCCCGCCGAGGGTCACCGCGCAGGACCTGGACGCACCACCGGTGCGTCACCAACGCCGGGCGGTGGCGGGGGTGTTGGTCGCGGCGGTGGTCGGTACGGCGGCGCTCGCGGGCTGTTCCTCCTCCGGGAAGACCGTGAGCGGCGTGGCCTCCGCGGCGGCGTCCGCGGTGGAGAAGGGCGCGAGCGCCGTCGCCTCCGCCGCCTCGGCGCTGGGCTCGGCGGCCGGCGGGGCGGGGTCCGCGATCGCCTCGGCCGAGGCGCAGGCCTCGGCAGCGGTGTCGGCGGCCTCCTCGGCCGTCTCCGGGATCAAGGGCGGGCTGGACGCCAAGGGGGACGTCACCGCCGGGGCGGTGACCACCGGTTCGGACGGCAAGCCGCAGGTGCCGCTGACCGTCACCAACCACGGGCAGCAGTCGTACCGGTACGTGATCCAGGTGAACTTCACCGACGAGTCGGGCAAGGTGATGGACGCGGCCGCGGTGACCATTCAGGACGTGGCGGTCGGGCAGAGCTCCCAGGCCACCGCGCACGCCCACCGGGACCTCTCCGGCACGGTCAAGGCCGAGGTGGCCAACGCCGTCCGTTACTGACTCCGGGGCCGTCCCGGGACGCGGCAGCCCAGCTCGGCGCGGGGGTGGAACCTTAAGCGGGTCTCAAGGCCCAACGGCACCCCTTGACGGGTGAGTTGGTCTAGTCCATTTTTATTGCCCAGGTGCAGGGAGCCCCTGAACCGGCGTCAGCGGCCTCGTGCCGCGGGCGCCGGTTCGGCACATCCCGGTAGTCCGTCATGGTCTGATCCCGCTCGATTCCCCACCCACACCTGTCATGTCCCGGTCGTCCGGCCCCACCCCGGACGCGCGCCCCCGGGACGACGGGAACCCCCACAACCAGGAGTCACGCACCCATGCTGCGCTCACGCATTGAAAGGGCCGGGACCCCGGCGCCGCAGGGCGGCCGCCGACGCCGCCCGAAGAGCATGGCCGCCATCGCGGCCGGCACCACCGCCTCCCTGCTGCTCGGCGCCGGCCTCGCGCTGTCCGGCGGCGGCGCGGCCAACGCCGCGACCACCAACTCCACCGGCGCGCCCGCCACCAGCGGCGGCATCAAGGTCGCCTACTTCGACCAGTGGTCGGTCTACGCGAACGCGTACTACCCCAAGACGATCCAGGACACCGGCGTCGCCAAGAACCTGGACTACATGATCTACTCCTTCGCCAACATCCACCCGACCGACCTGGGCTGTTTCGAGGCCACCAAGGCCGCCGACGGGAACGACAACAACCCCAACGCGGGTGACGGCGCGGGCGACGCGTTCGCCGACTACCAGAAGAGCTTCGGCGCGGACATCTCGGTCGACGGCGTCGGCGACGTCTGGAACCAGCCGATCGCGGGCAACTTCAACCAGCTGAAGAAGCTGAAGGCGAAGAACCCGAACCTCAAGGTCCTGCTCTCGCTGGGCGGTTGGACCTACTCCAAGTACTTCTCGCCGGCCTCCGCCACGGACGCCTCGCGCAAGCACCTGGTGTCGTCCTGCATCGACATGTTCATCAAGGGCAACCTGCCCAGCGACGCCGGCTTCGGCGGCCCCGGCTCGGCGGCCGGCGTCTTCGACGGCATCGACATCGACTGGGAGTACCCGGGCGGCGGCGGCCACACCGGCAACCTCTCCAGCCCGGCGGACAAGCAGAACTTCACCGCCCTGCTGAAGGAGTTCCGCACCCAGCTGGACGCGCAGGGCGCGGCGGACAAGAAGACCTACGCCCTGTCGGCGGCGGTCGGCGCCGGCCAGGACAAGATCATGAACGTCGAGACCGACAAGATCGGTCAGTACCTGACCTTCCTCGACGTCATGACCTACGACATGCACGGCGGCTGGGACGCCCAGGGGCCGACCAACCACCAGGCCGCGCTCTACTCGACCCCGGACGACCCGTCGACCCCGGCCAAGCCGGGCAACGGGAAGTACTCGATCGACAACGCGATCAAGGCGTGGACGGCCGGTGACAAGGAGTACGGCATCCCCGGCGGCTTCCCCGCCAACAAGATCAACATGGGTGTGCCGTTCTACTACCGCGGCTGGACCGGCGTGAAGGACAACGGCAAGCACGGCCTGTACCAGCCCGCCACCCAGCCGGCGGCCGGCGCGGCGATGTCCGGCAACGTCCCCGGCATCCAGATGTACAAGGAGCTCGCGGGCTTCGTCGACAACCCGTCCAAGACCTTCTGGGACGACGGGGCCCAGGCCACGTACTTCTACGACGGCAACACCTTCTGGAGCGGTGAGGACGCCAAGTCCATCCAGGCCAAGCTCGACTACGCGCACTGCAACGGCCTCGGCGGCTCCTTCGCCTTCTCGCTGTACGACCTGGGCACCAAGACCGCCCTGTTCGACAAGATGGTGAGCGCCACCAACGGCTCCGCCTCCGCCTGCCCGGCCCCGCCGACCGGCACGCCGACCCCGACCTCCACCGGCACCCCCACCGGCACGCCGACCGGCACCCCCACGGGTACGCCGACCGGTACCCCCACGGGCACCCCGACCGGCACCCCGACCACGCCGGCCTCCTGCCCGGCCGCCCCGAGCTGGGACACCAACACCACCTACGCGGCCGGCGGCACCAAGGTCTCGTGGAAGGGCCACTACTACACCAACAAGTGGTGGACCAAGGGCGACGACCCGAGCCTGAGCGGCCAGTGGGGCGTCTGGACCGACAACGGCCCCTGCTGACGGTCCACCGGACCGCCGAGGGCCTGACGGATCCTCGCAGCACCTGAAGCGACGGGTCCGGCCCGCCGGGAGGAGCATCCTCCCGGCGGGCCGGACCCGTTTCGCGTTCCCCGGCCTCCCGGGGTCAGTCCAGGCCGGCGGTGCGCCCGAGCGCGTCCGGCCGGCTCTCCTCGATCCGCCGCAGCATCCGGCCCAGCATCGCGGAGAGCGCGGTCCGCTCCTCGCCCACGACGTCCTGGAGCAGCTCCTCCTCGAAGACCGCGGCCATCCGCATCGACTCCAGCCACTTGTCGCGGCCGGTCTCGGTGAGCTCGATGATCACCCGCACCCGGTTGGTCTCGTCCCGCTCCCGGGTGACCAGCCCGTCCGCCACCATCCGGTCGATCCGGTGCGTCATCGCCGCCGGGGTGAGCCCGAGGCGCTTGGCCAGCTCGCCCGGCCCGAGCCGGTACGGGCTGCCGGACACCACCAGCGCCTTGAGCACCTCCCACTCGGCGGAGGTGATTCCGAGCACAGTCAGCTGCCGGTCGTACGCCACGCCCATCCGCCGGGAGACCCGGTTGAGGGTCTGCACGATCGTCTCCACCTGGGGGTCGACGGTGGGGAATTCCCGCTGGTAGAGGGCCACCTGCTCGGCGATGCCGAACTCCAGGGGGGTGGCCGGGGCGGGCTTGCCGGCAGCCGGCGGCGGCTTGTCCGTAGTCATGCGGACCAGTGTCGCACGAGGGTGCACTCCTTAAGCCTTTGACTCCGCAGTCTTCGGGTGCTAAGACTTTATCTCGTCAAACTTTAGCTCTGAAATCTTCTGGACTTAAGAGTATCCAGTTGAAACCAGGAAGGGATGTGCACGGTGACCGGCACGGTGAAGCAGCAGAGGCAGCAGCGGCGTGGAGCGGGCGGCCCGCTGCGCCGCGTCCAGATCGGCAACGCGCTCAGTGCGTTCGGCAGCGGGTTCACGATGCCGTACATGTTCGTGTACGTGGACCAGGTGCGCGGGCTGGGCTCGCTGGCGGCCGGGATGGTGTTCACCGTCTTCGCGCTGGCGGCCCTCGCCGTCCTGCCGTTCACTGGCCGCGGCATCGACAGGTACGGTCCCCGCCCGGTGCTGCTGGCCGGTACGGCGCTCGCCGCCACCGGTGCGTTCGCCTTCGGCCACGCCACCGGCACCCCGGCCCTGCTGGTCTCCTCCTTCCTGTTCGGCGCCGGTGTCACCACCTGCCAGCCGGCGCTCGCCACGATGATCGTCCGCTGCTCCACGGCGGCCACCCGCTCGCACGCCTTCGCGCTCCAGTTCACCCTGGTCAACCTGGGCATGGGCATCGGTGCGCTGGTCGGCGGGCAGATCGTGAACGTGTCGGACCCGGCCAGCCTGACCCGGCTGTTCACCATCGAGGCGGTGACGTTCCTCGGCCTCGCCCTGGTCACCGGCACCGCCCGGATGCCCAGGACCCAGCTGACCGCCGTCCACGGGAAGGCCGACGGCCCGACCGGTCTGCGCGCCCTGCTCGCCGACAAGGCGATGGTGCGGCTCAGCATCCTCGCCGGGCTGATCTTCTTCACCTGCTACGGCCAGTTCGAGTCCGGCGTCGCGGCCTTCGCCACCGACACCGTCGGCACCGCACCCTCCACCCTGGGCTTCGCGATCGGCGCCAACGCGCTGACCATCGTGGTGCTGCAGATGTTCATGGTGCGGATCACCGCCAAGCGCCGCCGCACCACCGCGATGGCCGCGGCCGGCGTGGTCTGGCTCGGCGCCTGGGCGATGGCCCTGGTGGCCGGCCTGATACGGACCGAGACCATGGCCGCCACGGTCGCCATCGTCTCGATCTACGCCCTCTTCGGAGTCGGCGAGTCGCTGCTCGCGCCCACCATGGGCCCGATCGTCGCGGACCTCGCCCCGGCCCGGCTGCTCGGCACCTACAACGCCGGGTACGCCCTGGTGAAGCAGATCGCGATCGCGGTCGGCCCGGCCGTCGGCGTGCTGCTGGTCGGCTCCGGCACCTGGCCGCTCTACCTGGCGGCCATGGCGGGCTCCACGCTGCTGATCGTCGCCATGGCGCTGCGGCTGCGCCCGTACCTCACGCCGGAGCAGGACAACGCGGCCCCGGCCGTGGTCCACACCGTCCCGGTCCGGGAGCTGCAGACCGCCGCGTAGCGGAACGGGCGGCAAGGGGGTTCGAAACGGGCGCCGACCAGGTCACCTGGTCGGCGCCCGTCGCGCTTGGCTTCGCGCGCACCGCCACATAGTGTCAGTGGCTGTTGACCGCCCTGCCCCGGCCGGAGCGGCACGACCCGGGCGGAGCCAGGACCCGGACAGAGCAGACAGGCGAATCGGCGAGGCTATGACGCAAGCGGCGCTCACGCACCCACCGGCGGCCCCGGCCACCGCCGCCCCGGCACCGGCCCCGCGCGGGGGCCTGGTCCGCTGGGCGGCCGACCGCTCCGGCTGGCTCGGACCGATCGCCGTGGCGCTCTTCGCCGGCCTGCTGCGGTTCTGGAACCTCGGCCACCCCGACTCCTTCGTCTTCGACGAGACGTACTACCCCAAGGACGCCTGGTCCCTGCTCCAGCAGGGCTACGAGGGCACCTGGCCCGACCACGCCAACGCCGACATCCTGTCCGCCCCGCAGTCGATCCCGCTGACCTCCGCGCCCGAGTTCATCGCCCACCCGCCGCTCGGCAAATGGGTGATGGCGGTCGGCGAGCAGCTGTTCGGACTGAACCCCTTCGGCTGGCGGTTCATGACCGCCCTGCTCGGCACCGTCACCGTGCTGATGCTGGCCCGGATCGGCCGCCGCCTCTTCGGCTCCACCCTGATCGGCTGCACCGCCGCGCTGCTGATGTCGGTGGACGGCCTCCAACTGGTGATGAGCCGGGTCGGCCTGCTCGACGGCATCCAGATGTTCTTCGTGCTCGCCGCCTTCGGCAGCCTGCTGATCGACCGCGACCACGTCCGCGCCCGGCTCGCCGTCGCCGCCGAGACCGTCGGCGGCGACGCCGTCCGGCTCGGGTGGCGCCCCTGGCGGATCGCCGCCGGGGTGCTCCTCGGCGCCGCCTGCGCGGTCAAGTGGAACGGCGCCCCGATCCTCGCCGCCTTCGGCGTCCTGACCGTCCTGTGGGACCAGTCCGGCCGCCGCGCCGCCGGCGCCCGCCGCCCCTGGCGTTCCATGCTGCGCCGGGACGCCGCCCCCGCCTTCCTCGCCATGGTCGGCTCCGCCCTGGTGGTGTACGTCGGCGCCTGGAGCGGCTGGCTGGCCACCGGCGGCTCCGGCCCGACCGGCGGGGGCGGCTACGACCGGCACTGGGCCGACGGGCGCGCCGGGCTCTCCCCGGACAGCGTCCTCGGCATCCCGCTGCCGCAGGTCCCGATGAGCTGGGTGCCCGCGTCACTGCGCAGCCTGTGGCACTACCACTCGCAGATGTACGACTTCAACACCGGTCTGAGCACCCCGCACACCTACCAGTCCAACCCCTTCGCCTGGCTGGTCGACGGCCGCCCGGTCTCGATGTACTGGGAGCAGATCCCGTACGGGCAGCGCGGTTGCACCTCCTCGGGCGGCTGCGCCTCGCAGATCCTCGGCCTCGGTACGCCCTTCCTGTGGTGGACGGCCTGCTTCGCGCTGGTCTACCTGCTGTGGCGCTGGTTCTTCCGGCGGGACTGGCGCTCGGGCGCGGTGCTGTGCGCGGTGGCCGGGATCTACCTGCCCTGGTTCCGGTACCAGGAGCGGACGATCTTCTCCTTCTACATGGTCGTGCTGGTGCCGTTCCTGTGCCTGGCCGTCGCCCAGATGCTCGGGGCGGTGCTCGGCCCGCCCGGATGCACCCCCGAGCGACGCCGGATCGGGGCGATCGGGGCCGGGGCGATCGTGCTCGCGATCGTCGGCTGCTTCGCCTTCTTCTACCCGCTGTACACGGCGGAGGTGATCCCGATGTCGTCCTGGCAGGACCGGATGTGGTTCACCAGCTGGATCTGAGGGCCCGCGCCCGATGGGCCGGATCTGGACGGATGGGATCTGCACGGGTGGGATCTCTGCGGGTGGGACCTGCACCGGTGGGATCCGAAGGGGCCGGATCTGATGGCCCCGGCGGACCTGGCGGCCTCCGGTGGCCAGCTGCTGCCGGTCACCCCGGTGCTCGGGGTGGTCACGGCCGTGCTGCTGCTGGCCGCCGTCGCGGTGGCCGGGCGGGGACTGCTCGGCCACGGGCACGCGGTGCTGCGGGCCGGGCTGCGCGCCGTGGTGCAGTTGGCCGCCGTCGCCGCGGTGATCAGTTGGGTGGTCGGTTCGCTCTGGTGGTCGGCGCTGTTCGTGGTGCTGATGTTCTCGGTCGCGGTGCGCACCGCCGGACGGCGGATGACCCCGGGCCCGGCCTGGGTCTGGGCGGCCGCCCCGATCGGCGCCGGGGTGCTGCCGGTGCTCGCCCTGCTGCTGGGCGTCGGGCTGCTGCCGCCCGAGGGCCTGTCCGTCATCCCGGTCGCGGGCATCCTGATCGGCGGGGCGCTCAGCGCGACCTCGCTGGCCGGGCGGCGGGCCCTGGACGAGCTGCGGCTGCGGCGCGGCGAGGTGGAGGCGGCGCTGGCGCTCGGCTTCGAGGAGCGCGACGCCCGGCTGGAGATCTGCCGGACGGCGGCGGCGACCTCGCTCGTCCCGGCGCTGGACCAGACCCGGACGGTCGGCCTGGTCACCCTGCCCGGGGCCTTCGTCGGGATGCTGCTGGGCGGGGCCTCGCCGGTCCAGGCGGGGGCGGTGCAGCTGTTCGTGCTGATCGGGTTGCTGGCGGTGGAGTCGGTGGCGATCGTGGTGGTACTGGAACTGGTCGGGCGCGGGCTGATCGCGGCCGAGCCGGACGGGGGCGCCCGGTAGGGGGTCGACCGCCGTCGAGCGCCGTTGGCCGCCGTCGGACTCCGTCGATCCCCGTCGATCCGCGTCGACCTCCGTGGATCTCCCGGGGCGGATCGCTCGACGCCGTCGGGTACGCTTGGGGCCGTTGAAGGGGAGTAGCCCTCCACCGGACCGTCGACATACTGGCCCCCAGGGGCCCGGCGCCCGGGGTACCGCTCGATGAGCGGTGCCGGCGAGACCTTCGGCCGCAGTGCTGTGACCATGACCAGTGCTGTCGGGCCGAAGCGTCCCCTGACGGACCTGCGGAGGCCGGGCAGCCCGACCGAGGACTCCTATGAGTATCACCGTTGCCGCGTTGACCTTCGGCATCATCTTCCTGGCCGAACTGCCGGACAAGACCGCGCTGGCCAGCCTGGTGCTCGGCACCAAGTACCGCGCGAGCTACGTCTTCGCGGGCATCGCCGCCGCCTTCGCCCTCCAAGTGGGCCTCGCGCTCGTCGCCGGGCACCTGCTCACGCTGCTGCCGCACCGCTGGGTGGAGGGCGTCACCGGCCTGCTGTTCCTGGTCGGCGCGGCGATGCTGCTGTTCCACGGCGGCGAGGACGAGGACGAGCACGCGGCCAAGGAGCCGTCCTCGAACAGCTTCTGGAAGGTGGCCGGGGCCAGTTTCGTGGTCGTCGCGATCGCCGAGTTCGGTGACCTGACCCAGATCATGACCGCCAACCTGGCCGCCAAGTACGCCGACCCGCTGGCCGTCGGCCTCGGCTCCTGGCTGGCGCTGTGCGCGGTCGGCGGGGTCGCCATCGTGGGCGGGCAGAAGCTGCTCAAGTACGTGCCGATGAAGTTGATCATCCGGGTGGCGGCGACGATCATGGTCGTGCTGGCGGGCATCAGCATCTTCGGAGCGATCACCGGCTGATCCGGGGGACGGCCGGCGGTCGGCCCGAGGGGTGACCGCCGGCCGGGCCGTTCCGGTCAGCAGGTGCTGTGCTTGTCCAGGGCGGCACGGGTGTTGGGGCCGAAGATGCCCCGCTTGTCGCCCTTGACGTCCCACATCCACTGGACGTAGCCGACGGTGTTCACGGTGGTGTCGTCGTACTGCCCGGTCACCGGCACACTCGCCCAGCAGACGACGACGGCGAGCTTCTGCTGGAGGGCCGTGACGTCGGGGCCGCTCATTCCGTACTGCAGGACGCGCGGCGTCGAGCTGGCGGTGGGCGTCGGGGTCGGGGCGGGGGTGCTCGGTGCCGGTGCGGTCGGCGTGGGAGCCGTGACGGGGGGAGCGGCCGGGGCCTCGGCGGTCGGAGCGACGGCCGGGGGCGGGGTGGCCGTCTTCGTCGGGCTCGGCTTGCGGGTGGGGGTGGGCGTGGGGCTCGGCGCGTCGCTGGTCGGCGCCGCCGCGCTCGGGACGGGCGTCGCCAGGGTGGGCGGGTCCACCGGCGCGGGCGCCAGGGTGGTCGTCGGCAGCGGCTGCGCCTGCTTGGCCGGCGGCTCGTTGGAGGGCGTCACGGCGTACGCGACACCGATGGTGAGCGCCACCAGGGCGGCGCCGACCCCGGCGAGCAGCCCCTTGCGCCGGGCGAGCGGGTGCCGGTCGGCCTGTTCGGCCGCCCTCCTGGCGGCCCGTCCGCCACCGGCCTCCGGCCCGGGCGCGGCCTGACCGGTGTCGGAGGCCGGGCCGACGGAGAAGAGGCCGATCTCGTTCCCGGCCGGCCCCGAGGCCGGCGTTCGCGGTTGCGGGACCGACGGCAGCACGGTGGTGGCGTACGCCTCCGGGTGGGCGCCGGGGTCCGGGTAGCCGTCGGCCGCCGGGTAACCGTCGCCTGCCGGGTAGCCGTCGGCGCCCGGGTAGGCATGTGCGTCCGCGTAGCCGTCGGCGCCCGGGTGGGCACCGACGCCCGGCCCGAACGGGGCCTGCCCCGGGGCGACGGGCGGCAGCACGGTGGTGGCGTACGCGTCCGCGTCCGGTCCGAGCGGCGGAGCGGCCGGCGGCCCGGGCTGCCCCGGGGGTACGGGCGGCAGCACCGTGGTCGCGAACGGGTCCACCACCGGTGCGTTCGGGTGGGTCTCGTCGGCCAGCTGGTCGGCGGTCTGCGGGACGTACGGGCGGACCAGCGGCGGGCCCTCGATGTGGGGCAGGACGGCGGTCTCGGTGAGGCTCGGGTCCGGGACGCAGCCGCACCCGGTGGAGCGTGCGGTGCCGCACGTCGGGCAGTGCTGGTCCGGCATCGGCCGGTCCTCCTCGGTTTCGCGTCGACTTCGCGGGCGGCTGTTCGGTCGTCGGGCTGTTCGGTCGTTCGGCTGTTCGGTCGTTCGGTGCGCCGTCCGGGCGGAACCGGGCGCACGATCGCGCCTGATTATGCAGGACCGCCCGAAGGGTGGACAGGGGCGTCCGTCCCCCCGCGGGGAGGTTGTGCCGATTGGTGCCGGTTGGCTCTCCGGAGAACGCCCGGGGCGCGGCGGTTGTCCCCGGCGCTTACGCTCGGCTCAACCCGGTGGAACAAATCGGGACGAACCAGCGAGCGTTGTGAGCTGGGAGTGATCATCTGGCCGGCCCGGCCGACGGGCCCGCGACCCCCCACGGAGACGCCATGCCCACGGAGACGTCGCGTGATGTCGACGGAGAAGCCATGGCCGACGGAGAAGCCATGACGGAGACGTCATGACGGAGCCGCACGCCGCGTCCGACCGGAGCGCCGCTGCCGGGACGGGCCCGCCGGCGGTCACCGTCCCCAACCTCTGGGTGCCGATCGGCGCTCTGCTGCTGGCGATGCTGCTGGCCGCCCTCGACCAGACCATCGTCTCCACCGCGCTGCCGACCATCGTCAGCGACCTCGGCGGCCTCGACCACCTCTCCTGGGTGGTCACCGCCTACCTGCTGGCCTCCACCGCCGCGACCCCGCTGTGGGGCAAGCTCGGCGACATGTACGGCCGGAAGCGCTTCTTCCAGGCCTCCATCGTGATCTTCCTGCTCGGCTCGGTGCTGTGCGGGATCGCCCAGAACATGGGCGAACTGATCGCCTTCCGCGCGCTCCAGGGCCTGGGCGGCGGCGGGCTGATGGTGCTCTCCCAGGCGATCGTCGGCGACCTCGTCGCCCCCCGGGACCGCGGCCGCTACCAGGGCCTCTTCGGTGCCGTGTTCGGCGTCACCAGCGTGCTCGGGCCGCTGCTCGGCGGAGTGTTCGTCGACCACCTCAGCTGGCGCTGGGTCTTCTACATCAACCTGCCGATCGGCATCGTCGCCCTGGTGGTGATCGCGACGGTGCTGCACGGGCGGGAGGTCCGGCGCGAGCACCGGATCGACTACCTCGGCACCGTCCTGATCGCCGCCGTCGCCACCTGCCTGGTGCTGATGACCTCGCTCGGCGGGACCACCTGGGCCTGGACCTCCTGGCAGACCGTCGGCCTCGGCGTGCTCGGCCTGGTGCTGCTGCTCGCCTTCGTCCAGGTCGAGCGGACCGCGGTGGAGCCGGTGCTGCCGCTGCGGCTGTTCCGTTCGCGGACGTTCAGCCTGGTCGCGGTGATCTCCTTCGTCGTCGGCTTCGCGATGTTCGGCGCGCTGACCTACCTGCCGACCTTCCTCCAGGTGGTCCAGCAGGTCTCGCCGACCTTGTCCGGCATCCACATGCTGCCGATGGTGCTCGGCATGCTGCTCACCTCGATCGGCTCCGGCCAGATCGTCGCCCGCACCGGCCACTACCGGATCTTCCCGATCGCCGGGACGGCCGTGACCACCGTCGGGCTGCTGCTGCTCTCCCGGCTGGACGAGCACAGCAGCACCGCCGAGATGAGCTTCTACTTCCTGGTCTTCGGCCTCGGGCTGGGCCTGGTGATGCAGGTGCTGGTGCTGATCGTGCAGAACTCGGTCGGCTACGAGGACCTCGGCGTGGCCACCGCGGGCGCCACCTTCTTCCGCTCCATCGGGGCCTCCTTCGGCGTCTCCATCTTCGGGACGGTCTTCGCCAGCGGCCTGCGCAGCCGGCTCGCCGACGCGCTGGCGGGGGTGCCGCTGCCGCCCGGCTTCCAGCCGGAGGCCATCACCGCCGACCCGCGGGTCATCCCCCAACTGCCGGCCGCCGTCCAGCCGGCGGTCTACCACGCGTACGCCGAGTCGATCACCCGGGTGTTCCTGTACGCGGTGCCGGTCGCGGTGGTCGCCTTCGTGCTGTCGCTGTTCCTGCGCGAGCAGAAGCTGCGCTCCACCGTCACCGCGCCGGACCTCAGCGAGTCCATCGGCGTCAATCCGGTCGAGCGCAGTTCGCTGGACGAGATCGCCCGCGCGCTCTCGGTGCTGAACGGCCGCGAGGCCCGGCGCGACCTCTTCCGGCGGATCACCGAGACCGCCGGACTGGACCTGCGGCCCGCCTCCAGCTGGCTGCTCCTCCAGATGCACCAGCACGGCTCGGTCGAGCCGGCCGAACTGGCCGAGCGGCGGATCGTCCCGGTGGCCGTCGTCGAGGAGGCCGCCCGGGAGGTGGAGGGCCGGGGGCTGGCGGCGCGGTCCGGCGGGCTGCCGCTGCGGCTCACCGAACCGGGGGAGGAGGTGGCGTTGCGGCTGGTCGCCGCCCGGCGCGCCCAGCTCGCCGAACTGCTGGGGGACTGGGACGAGGAGCGGTACGCCGAGCTCGCCGGGGTGCTCAACCGGCTCAGCTCCTCGCTCTGCGCGGACCTGCGGGACCGGCCGGACTCCTCGGGGCCGGAGCCGCCGTACCGTGGGGAGGGGCGGTCGTTCTGACCATGCGTCGGCCCGTCGGGTGTGGCAGGGAAGGGTGGTGCGGCATGCCGCTCGAAATCGAGCGCAAGTTCCTGCTGGAGGCCTTCGAGCCGCCGGGCACGGCGGTGCGGCAGCGCATCGAGCAGGGGTACATCGCGATCAAGAGCGACGGGACGGAGGTGCGGCTGCGGCGGATCGGCGACAGCCGCGTCCTCGGCGTCAAGCGGAGCGCCTCCTCCTCGGAGGGATCCCCCGTACGGATCGAGGTGGAACGCGAGCTCGGGGAGCGGGAGTTCACCGAGCTCTGGCCGGCCACCGAGGGCGCCCGCCTGGTCAAGGACCGCTACACCTTCGAGGCGTCCGGCGTCACCGTCTACGCGGACGTCTACCAGGGGGAGTTGGCCGGGCTGCGCACCGTCGAGGTCGAGTTCGGTTCGGAGGCCGAGGCGGAGGCGTTCTCGGTGCCGGAGTGGTTCGGCGCCGAGATCACCGGCGTGAAGGCGTACAAGAACCAGACCCTCGCGACCCTCGGGCTCCCCGGGTCCTGACCTCGGTGCCGGGGTTAGGGCGCCCCGAACCAGCGCGGGGTGTCGAGGCGGAACGGGTCGCCGGGGGCGAGCCGGCGCAGGCCGTCCTCCAGCTGCCGCAGCTGCTCCTCGCCCAGGGTCGCTGCCCACTCCTCGCGCAGCTCGTCGAAGATCCGGGCGGAGCGGACCAGGCAGTCCACCCCGCGCCCGGTGAGCCGGACCAGCTTGCGCCGGGTGTCGGAGGGGTCCGCGGCGCGCTCGACGTAGCCGAGCTGCTCCAGGTTGTCGACGGTCTTGCCCGCCGCCTGCTTGGTGACGCCGAGGCGGCGGCCGAGTTCGGAGGCGGTGGTGCCGTGCGGGCCGATCGCCTGGAAGACGAAGCCGTGCATCGGGCGCAGGTCGGGATGGCCCTCGCGGGCGATGCGTTCGTGCAGCTCGTCGATGATCGTCCGGAAGGCGAGCAGCAGGCGCAGCGGCAGCTCGAAGCCCGGCGGGGGCGCTTCACTTGACACGATAGACAACCTCATTGACCATATAGACAACTTCATTGACCATCTTAGGGGGTTCCTTCACCATGCCCGTGATCCGCCGGACCGACGCCCGCCGCACCGCGACCCCGAACGCCGTCATGACCACCTACGCCTCGCCCACCCAGGGCTCCGCCGCCCTCGCCGTCTGGCACGTCGACATGGCCTCCGGCGCCAAGGGCCCGCTGCACGCCATGGACACCGAGCAGATCTGGACCCTGCTCACCGGCGCCGCCCGGGTCGACCTGGCGGGGGAGGCCTTCACCCTCGCCGCCGGCGACACCGCCGTCCTCCCCGCCGACACTGTCCGGCAGATCGCCACCGACACCGGCTTCACCGCCGTCGTCGCCTCCCCGTCCCCCGCCCACGCCTACAACCCCGACGCCCGCACCCCCGAGGGCGCCTGCGGCCTCGCCCCGCGCGACGACCAGCGTGTCCTGCCGCCGTGGATCGCCTGAGCCCGACCCGCTCGCGCCCACGGGGACGGCCGGGGGCCCGCCCCGGCCGTGAGGTGTAGCAGACTGCTGCCGTAAGCAGTCCCCGGAGCAGAAGGAGCCCCATGTCCGTCGTCAAGATCAACGTGCTGACGGTGCCGGCCGAGCAGCGCGAGGTGCTGGAGCAGCGCTTCGCCTCCCGCGCCGGCGCGGTGGAGAACTCGGACGGCTTCGAGTGGTTCGAGCTCCTCCGCCCCGTCGAGGGCACCGACCAGTACCTCGTCTACACCCGCTGGCGCAGCGAGGAGGACTTCAAGGCCTGGATGGAGGGCCCCATGAAGGCGGCCCACCAGAACGGCCCCTCCGGCGAGGCCCCCAAGCGCCCCGCCGCCTCCGGCTCCACCCTCTGGTCCTTCGAGGTCGTCCAGTCGGCGGGCCCCAAGGCCTGAGGTTCGTCCGGCAGTTGCGCGCCCCGGGTTCCGCGGAACCCGGGGCGCGCTGCTGTTCGAGGGGGCCGGGGGAGTTCAGGCCGGGGTGGTGCGGAGGAGGGGGCGCAGGGCGGGGAGGGGGGCGTGGTCGGCGCGCCAGAGGAGGCGGAGGTGGAGGGGTGGGGGGTCGAGGGGGAGGCGGGTGAGGGTGCCGGCGGTGAGGTGGTCGTGGACGGCGTGGGTGGGGAGGAGGGCGATGCCGAGGCCCTGTTCGGCACAGGCGCGGGTGGTGGGGACGGCGCCGGTGCGGAGGCGTTGGACGTGGTGGCCGAGGAGGCGTTCACCGGCGAGGTGGTAGGAGCAGGCGGGGGTGTCGACGAGGAGGCGGTGGCCGCGGAGGTTCTCGGGGGTGAGGGTGGAGGCGCGGGCGAGCGGGTGGGTGGGGGCGGCGACCAGGGCGAGGGGGACGGCCTGGAGGTCGAGGTGGTCGAGCAGGGCGGGTGGCAGGGGGAAGCCGAGGGCGCCGAGCGGGCCGGGGGCGTCGAGGATGAGCGCCGCTTCCAGGGCTCCGGCGGCGACGCCGTCGAGCAGGACGTCCCGGGTGCCATGGGTGTGGAGGGATATGTCCAGGTCGGGGCGGCGGTCGGTGAGGCGGGCCAGGACGGTCGGGAGGTGGGTGGCGGCGACGGCCGCCAGGACGCCGAGGCGCAGGCGGGTCCGGGTCACGACGACCTCGCGGCGGGCCTGTTCGGCCTGGTCGAGGAGTCGGCGGGACCAGGGCAGTAGTCGTTCCCCGGCCGAGGTGAGGGTCAGGTCGTGCCGGGCCCGGTCGAACAGGTCGGTGCCGAGGCTGTGTTCGAGGGTGCGGACCTGTTCGGAGACGGAGGCCGGGGCGAGTCCGAGTGCCACGGCCGCGCCGGTGACGGTGCGGTGGGTGACGACGGCTTCGAAGACGCGCAACTGACGTAGTTCCACTGGTTTCCCCGGTTCCCCCGAAGGTCCGTACCCGTGTCCGTGCTGCGGGACAGGGTAGGGGGTGTACGGGGCGGATGGGGATTCCGGCCGGTTTCGGAGGCCCGTCCAACCCGGGCGGACCACGAACGCGGCGCCCACTCCGAACTGCTGGCCCGGGACGGCCGGTACGCCCACCTGCTCCGGGTGGGCAATACGCCTGCCGCCACCGGAGGTCAGCGCCCGGTCGGGTTCTCCGTCCGTACGGCGAGGGCGTGGGCCTCGTGCAGGGTGCCGGTCGCCCCGGCGTGGTCGCCGTGGACGAGTTGGGCCATGGCCAGGTCGGTGAGCGCCCTGACCAGGCGCCGGGTGTCGTGGGCGGGGCCGGTCGTGTGGAGGCGGCGTTCGATCCGGACGCTCCGCCGCAGCCGGGGGAGCGTGAGGTGGGCGTAGGAGCTGGGATGGTCTCCACGGACCGCCCGGCGCAGGTCGAGCCGCCGGGTGAGGGTGCCGAGGGTGGCGAGCAGGTCGCGGTCCTCCGGCAGGGGCAGTGGGCCGTCGGCGTGCTCGGACGGGCCCTCCTCGTCGGGCAGGCGGTCGGTGGGCTCGGGCTTGCCCGTGATGGCCTCGACGGCCCGCGCGAGGGCGACCAGTCCGTCCTCGAAGGACGCGCGCAGGCTGAAGGACCAGTGGTGGAGGTCCAGGCCCAGCACCGGTTGGAGGCGCCGTCCCGGGTCGACGCCGAGCGCGAGCGGGTCCGGGGCGTCGGCCGCGGCCTGTTCGTCCCGTACGCCGGAGCGGGCGAACAAGGCGCTCCGCAGGCCCTCGTTGAAGCCGAAGTCGCCGGCGTCGCCGCGGGCGGGCAGGCGCTCGCAGGAGCGGGCGGCATCCGCGAGCAGCCGGTGCGACTGTTCGGTGCGGCCCAGATCGGCGAACCACAGGGCGGCGCCGGCCGCCCGTAGGGCCGGGACGGGACTGCGGGCCGGTTCCGTGCGGCCCTCGCGCAGCCAGGCGAGGGCCTCGTGTTCGATGGCCACGGCCTCCTCGGTGCGGTCCGCGAGGCGGAGCAGCGCGGTGAGGTCGAGCAGTCGCCACGTCAGGTCGCTCCCGCCGGCTTCGGTCACCGCCCGGGAGCGGTCGGCCACCGCGCGGGCGGCGTCCACGGCCTCGTCGAACCGTCCCTCCTCGGCGAGGCCGTGGGCGAGGTCGGCGTGCAGGACGGCGGCCTGGCCGAGGCCCTCCACCGGCCGGGCCGCTTCGGCGCGCGAGGCCAGGTCGGCCGCCTCCTGTCGGGCGGCGAGGGCGGGGCCGTCGGCATGCGCTCGGGAGTGGTGCAGGGCGAGGGAGGACAGCGCGCGGGCGGCAGCGGCCAGGTGTTCGGTGCCGCCGTCGGCGACCAGGGCGCGGTAGATGCCGGCGGACTCCTCCAGGAACGGGACGGCGTCCTCGGGCCGGGGCCTGGGCCGGCCGTAGGCCCGGCCCCGCAGCGCCTCGGCCAGCGCGGGCAGGCCCGAGGCGGGGTCGGTGCGGGCCTGGACCCGGAGCCGGGCGACCGTCTCGTCGGTGACGGGGTCCCGTCCCCACCGGCGTGCTCGCGGTGCGGCGTGGTCGGACGGGGCTCCGTGCGTGGGTGTCACGCGATTCCTTCCGGGGCGGGGGACGAGGGGTCTCCCGGCCGAACGTCCTTCCACCGGCGAGGAGTTCCGGGCCACCGCCGGCGCGCCGCTGCGAGGGGAGCCGCCGCCGCGTGTGCCCTACCCGGCGAGCGTGCCGTCCAGGTACTCCCGCACCGGCGGGAACAGCGGGAGCGGTACGTACTCGGCCAGCTCGGCGCGGGACACCCAGACCACCCGGTCCAGTTCGTCGGAGTCCCTCACCATGGCGGTGCCGCCGACCACCTCGCAGGCCGTGTACGCCATCCGCCGCCCGCTCTGCGGATGTTCCCGCTCGCCGAGCAGCCGGGCGGCGGCGACGTGGAGGCCGGTCTCCTCGGCGGTCTCGCGCACGGCCGCCTCCTCCGGGGACTCGTCCGGCTCGACCTCCCCGGCGGGGAACTGCCAGGACAGCCTGCCCTCGGCGACCCGCCGCCGCACCATCAGCACCCGGCCGTCCTTGACCACGATCGCGACGGCGACGGTGGGGAGTTGCTCGGGGTTCTGCTCGGTCATCGCTCTGCTCCTCGGGCCTGCTCCGGTGTCGACGCCATCTTGGCCCGAGGCCGAGGCCACGATCGGGTACCGGTGGGCGGCCGCGTGTCGTGGCCGCCGCCGGCTACCGGTGCGCCGGTCCGTAGAGCGCGGACGGCGCGCCGGTGGCCAGCGCCCAGTAGCGGTCCCCGTACGACCAGTGCCACCACTCGGTGGGGTAGTTGACGAGACCGGCGCCGGTCAGGGCGTCGCTGAGCAGCCGCCGGTTGGCGCGGGCCTGCGCGCCGACGTTCTCGGCGTGGGTGTAGCAGGCCCCGGCGCTCTCCTCCGGACTGGCGTTGACCCTGGTGCCGAGGTCGAGTTCACGGCCGTCGGCGTCGACGAGGGTGAGGTCGACGGCGGCCCCGGCACTGTGCGGCGCGATCTCCGGCGGTGAGACGTAGCGGCTCGTCGCCGACCTGATCCGGTCGTCCGGCCAGTCGGGGTTCGCGGCCCGCAACTCGGCGGCGTACTCGTCGAAGTAGCGGCTCTGGAGCGCCGGTGGCCGGTAACCCTCCACGAACAGCAGCCGCAGGCCGTCGGGCAGAGCGGCCTGCGCGTCGAGCAGCCGGTCCAGGACGCCGGCCCGCAGCTGCGCGAAGGCCCCGTCGCCGTCCTGCTTGCGCTCGTCGACGAGGAGCCTGGTGCCGCTCCGTACGTCCAGCAGCTGTTCGTCGCTCTCCCCGGCGGGGATCGCGGCGACCTTCGGGTCGGACATGAGGATGATCTCGCTCAACACGCCTCCTGGGGAAGGGAACCCACGCTACGGCAGGGGAACGCCGTGCTCCAGGTAGAGGGCCTGAGTGCGGGCCGGGCCCTGCGCCGGCTTGCGTAGGCCCGGAGACGCTCAGTTCTTGCTCCGACTGTTGCCGGTCTGAGCGGTTCGGCGAGTCGGGCTACGGGTGGGGCAGATCGAGGACCATCACATCGTGTCGGGCCGCGCCCTCCCAGGGAATTGCTGATCCGACCCGCCGGTAGCCCCAGGCCCGGTAGGCGGCCTGGGCGTTCGTCGCCTCCGGTCGGGTGTTCAGCATCACTCGGCTGTCGTCGAGCGCTTCGATGAGGACATGGTGCATGCGGGAGGCGATGCCTTGGCGGCGCCACTGAGGCCGGACCGCCAGTTCGAAGAGGCCGAAGGTCCGTTCGCCGTCCTCGTGCCTGAGATCGGCGGGCGCGGGATCGGTCAGGGTGTCCCACCACCCGGTGCCCGCCGACAGCGGGTAGCCGTAGGCCATCCCCACGACGGTGTCGTCGTCGGAGGCGATCGCTGATCGGAACCCGCGCCGCCGTGTCTGGGAGCGGAACCGCCGAAACGCTCGCTCCACATCGGCCGGACCTTCACCGTAGGGAGGCTCCGCGAATGCTTCGGCGAACACCTGCTTCAACTCCGACTCCAGCTCGGCAGTTTGCTCACCGTTCAGGAGCTGAACCGTCACTGTCACACCGCCCTCTGCTTCCGGGCCGAAACCCCAAGTACCCGAAGTTCCTCAACACAGTCTCGCGCTACCGCCGTATCCATGTGGGCCGCCAGCGACGCCACCATGCGCAGCCGGTCCGTCAGCCGGGCCGAAGTCATCCCTTTCGCCGCGCTGGCACTGGTCACCGCCTCTGCGCAGGACTCCTCGACCTCTCCAGCCCTCATCAGTACCTCGGCCAGCCGCGCCCGGTACAGCGCTGCATTTCGGCTGTAAGTCGGACCGAGATGTTCGATTGCTGACCGAAGGAACGGGACCGCGTATGCGAGTTGTCCTGTTTCCACGTGCCACGCAGCAGTGGCATAGTCCACCTCGACCTGGCCGGCGAACGCCGTCCATGGAGGTGCGTCGGTGTCTCCATCCGATCGGTCTTGCCATGTCATTGCCCGAGAGAGGGCTCGCCGAGCACCTGCGTAGTCACCAGCAGCTGAGAGAGCCCGAGCCTGTCGCAGGGCGACCACTGACTTCACCTTGGGTCCGCCCTGTGTCTGAGCGATCTCCCCGGAGGCGGTCGCGGCAGCGACCGCCTCCCATGGCCGCTTCTGCTCGACCGCCAGCAAGGACAAACTGTCGAGGGCGCGAACCTCCAACAGTGGATCGCCGACCAGGCGGGCGGAGGTCAGCGCCTCGGTACACGCCGCACGGGCGGAAGCCGATCTCCCCGCGTCGAACTCGATCCATCCGAGGTGGGAGTGCAACGTTCCGACCAGCGCGTGAAGATCGCGTCCGATGGGAGCGAGATAGGCGCCTCCGGTCATGGCCTTCTCGATGCTCTGGAGCACGCTCACGGCAGCTTGCCGGGCGACGCGGCCACCTTGCGAGTGGTCGATGGTGTACAGGTCGGCGACCTTCGATCGAAAGGTCTGAATATCGGCAGCACCGATTCGCCGACCCCTCCTCGCGGGGGGCAGGACGGAAGCCCCAAGAAGCGCTCCGACATCTACAACGAACCGCCGACGCTGCACGGCGTCCTCCTGACACCTGCCCTGTGATGCGACGGCTGCCCGTTCCTGCGGCATTGCGAAGCCGAGTTCAGCCAGGGGGACACCCAGCAGAGCTTCGAGTACAGCCTGCTGGCCAGGGTGAGGCAGCGGAGGGTTGGTGGACTCCCATCTCCTGAGATGGCGAACGCTCACCGTAGAGCGGACATCCATGCGTCGTGCCATGTCCAAGAACGCGGAAACAAAGTTCTCCTGCGTGTAGCCGGCAGCCTTCCGCAACTCGCCCAGTGATCGCGTTGCCACAGAACCCCCAGCCGTCATACGCGCTCTTCCGCCGGACATGCCTGCCGGAACCAAAAGTCCGGTGAAACGTCCGGTCGCACAAGCCCCATGCGCGGTCTCGGGGCAGTGAACTAGGAATACCTCGCCGGCAGATCAGACGCTAGGGAGGAATCGACCAGACCACCCGAGGGAGTGACCTCGATGTCTCCGCCTATGCCATCAGCCCAGGTAGACCTGAATCGGAAGCAGCCGACCTGCCCTCCGGTGACCACTGGCACCGACCTCGATGTCATCCCTCGGGTGGCCACCAGGCCGGCTACTGCCTGCCTGCCGTACCAGGCTGAGTCTGTGGGCGCTGCGCGTCGCGTCGTTGGCGCGAAGTTGCGGGATTGGGGGCTGGACGCGTTGGTGGACGATGCCTTGTTGATCGTCAGTGAGCTGGCCACCAACGCCGTCGAGACCGGCTGCCAGACGCACATGGTTGTCGCCGTGCGTCGCCCGAGCGACCGGATCGTCCGCATTCTCGTCGGTGACGGCTCCCGCACGATGCCCGTGACGATCCAGGCCGGGCCCTACGCGACGTCGGGGCGCGGGCTTGCGCTGGTCCACCGGCTCACTCAAGGCCGCTGGGGTGTCAGCCTCCGTCCGTTCGGGAAGGTCGTGCACGCTGATCTCCCGATGTCCGATCCGACGTCGCGGTGAACCGGCCGCTGAGTTGCATGTCGTCGTCGCGGGCCTGGTGCTGATCGGCCGCACCACTGAATTCCGGCCGCACCACTGAATCCCGGCCGCGCCGCCGGGCCGGCGGCGCGGCCGGGATCGTCTCTTCCTCCGCTTTCCGCCTTGAAAGGAGTGCCGCCATGTCCTGGCAGGAGCCGAAAACGCCCCCGCCGAAGCCGGCGGGTCCGCGCACGCCCCGCCCGCCGGACCGGTGGGCCGGCGACCACGATCTCCAACGCGTCGAGAGGAGCAGGCAGATGGGAAAGCACGGCGGAGGGCCCGGCGGTGACGGGCCCGGCACGGCGGGCGGAGGCAAGGGTGGCAGCCACTCCGGGAAGCCGGACACGGCGTCGCAGGACGGCAGGCGGGACGCCCCGCCCACCAACCTGCCCAAGCGGTCGAAGCCTTGAGAGGAGCAGCTACGTGAAGTGGAACGCGCTCGCCGACGCACTCCTGGAATCCGGGGCGCTGTCGGCTGACTGGGAGCGGGCGTTCCGGGCCGTGCCGCGCGGGCTGTTCGTTCCGGATCGGATCCACCACGGCGGTGAGTGGATCGATCGGACGGAACGCCCGGTCGAGTGGGGTGAGTTGGTCGGCTCCGACCTCCCCCTGGTGACCCGGCTGGACGAGGACGGCAGCACGCCGTCCTCGGCCGGCTCGATGCCCACCGTCGTGGCCCGGATGCTCCGGCATCTCCAGGTGGCGGACGGCGTGCGGGTGTTGGACATCGGCACCGGCACGGGCTGGACGGCCGCGCTGTTGGCCCGCCGGCTCGGGGCGGCGAACGTCACCACCGTCGAGCTGGACGCCGAACTGTCCGTCGCCGCGCAGCACCGTCTGGCATCAAATCAATTTCCAGTCAAGGCCGTTGTCGGCGATGGCATGCTCGGCCATCCGGCGGGCGCGCCGTACGACCGGGTCCACGTCACCGCCGCCGTGCAGCGCCTCCCTGCGGCGCTGATCGAGCAGACGGTGCCCGGCGGCGTGATCGTCGTCCCGTACGGCACGGCGTTCTGCAACGGCGGGCTGCTGAAGCTCACCGTCGCCGAGGACGGCCGGTCTGCGAGCGGGCCGTTCGTCGAGGACGTCGCCTTCATGTGGGTGAGGGGCCAACGCCCCGGCAGCGGCGAGTTCGAGATCGAGGACGTCCGGCACGGCCCGTCCGGACTCGACCCCGCCGCCGTGGCCGAGCACACCGACGCCGCCTTCGCGATCGGGCTGCGGCTGCCTGGCCTGTTCCGGCAGGAGGTCTCGGCTGGTTACGACCGGCTCGGCACCGGCCGGTTCGAGGCCTGGGATGGGGTCTCGTACGCCCACTGCCGCCTCGCCGACTGGGATGGCAGGCACGCCGTCTCGCAGTCCGGCCCCCGCGACCTGTGGGACGAGGTGACCGCCGCCCACGCCTGGTGGCAGCGCCAGGGCGAGCCTGGCCTCGACCGGTTCGGCCTGACCGTCACCGTCGCCGGCGAGCACCGGGCGTGGCTGGACGACCCGGACCACGTGGTCGGTTGACGAGGTGCGGTGAAGCGCGCCCCGGGCTCGCGAGCCCGGGGCGCGCTGGGTTGTGCGCGCACGCTCCGCCCGAATAGGTGATGTGAGATGGAGTTTGATGAGGCGTTACCGAATTACGGTGAATATTGCGGTGCCGGGTGCTCGGGAGGGTGCTCGGTGCGTGAGCACATAGGTAACCCCGGCGGTGCGCCAACACCCCGGGGTATGGCACCAGGAGAAGAAGACTCCAAGATGCAGATTCACCGTATCCCACAGCATGCCCCCGGGTACACGATCCTCGACAACGGCCACGTCGTCCGTAAGCACTCGCTGAGTTGGGCCGCGCGCGGGCTGCTGAGCTACCTGCTCAGCCTGCCGGACGGGGCACGGGAGGACATCCGTACCCTCGCCGCCAAGAGTGTGGAGGGGCGCACGACCGTCGCCCGAGCGCTCAGGGAGTTGGAGGCGGCGGGGCACTACGTGCGTCGTACGTTGCGGGACCCGCTGACCGGGCAGGTGCGGACGGTCGTTTCCGTTCACGAGGTGCCGGTGACGGGCAAGGCGGTGCACACCGTGCCGCCGCTTCCCGTGGCCCCGGCCGCCGGTGCCCCAGCTCCAGGCAAGCCAGGCGGCGGGGAGGCGGGAAGCCCTTCCAAGGAACTGAAGGCCAAGGACGTGGAAGAGCCTTCCGTCCGTCCTCCCGAGAAGTTGACGGCCGGCATGGCGCTGCTGCTCGAACTCGGTCGCCGGGAGCCCCGGATGGCATTGGCGGGGAAGCCCTTGAGTGATCAGGCCGCGCGGGTGGAGGGGTTGCTCGCGGGCGGGTGGACGCGAGACGCGCTGGCGGGGATCATCGCGGCGCCGCTGCCGGACAGGGTCACGCACAGCGTGGGGGCGATCGTGGCGGCGCGGATCGCCAAGGTGCCGATCGTTCCGGCACCCAGGCAGGAAAGCGGCGGCCCGCGCCAACACGAGTGCCCCGGTCGGGGCGGGATGTGCGGGCGGCCCGTCGCCAGCGCAGGGCAGGTGTGCGGGGTGTGCCGCCGTTAGGGCTCCGGCGGCCGGAAGGTGACCGGGGCGTCGAAGGCGGCGCGGCGGGTGGTCCGGCGCAGGGCGCGCAGGACGGGGGTGCCGAGAGTGAGGCACAGGACGACGGTCAGGGCGGCCCGGGGCAGGTCCCAACCCAGGGACGTGGTCAGGCAGTACGCGGCGAAGCGGACCAGGTTGGCGGGCAGCGGGTCGCCCGGCACGAAGGAGATGGAGCCGGCCAGGCCGCCGATGTACGGCCAGCCCTGGAGGTTCATGATCGTGCCGTACAGCAGGGACGCGACGGCGCCGTACCCCGCGAGCAGCCAGAGTTCGCGGCGCCCGCGCAGGGAGGAAGCACCCGGCAGCAGACCCGCGCCCAGGCACACCCACCCCATCGCCAGCATCTGGAACGGCAGCCACGGCCCCACCCCGCCCGTCAGCAGTGCGGAGGCGAACATCGACAGCGAGCCGAGCACGAACCCGAAGCCCGGTCCGAGCACCCGCCCGGAGAGCACCATCAGGAAGAACATCGGCTCCAGCCCCGCCGTGCCCGCGCCGAGCGGCCGCAGCGCCGCGCCCGCCGCGGCCAGGACGCCCAGCAGGGCGACGGACTTGGCGTCCAGCCCGGGCGCCCCGCCGCCCGCCGAGCGGCCTTCGGAGATCTGGGCGATGACGACGGCGAGGAGAAGAGGGAGGAGGAGCGCGAACAGCCACGGCGCGTCCGCGGAGTGGCCGACCAGCGCCGACTTGGTGGAGGCGAGCAGCGGCCAGCCGAAGGCCGTCACGCCGACGGCCGTGACGAGGAGCAGCGCGGTGACGGACCGGCGCCCCAGGGGGACGGGACGAGTGCTCATGCGCCCAGCGCCTCCGCGACCTGCCCGACGGTGAGCCACGGCCCGGGCGCCAGTACCTTGGCGACCTGCGGGGCGAAGGCCGGCGAGGAGACCACCACCTCCGCGGTCGGCCCGTCCGCGACGATCTCGCCCTCGGCCAGGATCACCGTGCGGTGGGCGAGTTCGGCGGCCAGTTCGACGTCGTGGGTGGCGAGGAGTACGGCGTGGTCCTCGGCGGCGAGGGCGCGCAGGATCTCCACCAGCCGGGCCTTGGCGGCGTAGTCGAGGCCGCGGGTCGGCTCGTCCAGGAGCAGCAGCGGGGGCCGGGCGGTGAGTACGACGGCGAGGGCGAGGGTGAGCCGCTGGCCCTCGGAGAGGTCGCGCGGGTGGGCGTCGTCGGCGATGCCGGGCAGCAGGCGTTCCACCAGGGCGCGGCAGGTGCCGGCGGCGGCGCCCGCGTCGGTGTCGGCCGCGGCGCACTCGGCGGCGACCGACTCGCCGTAGAGCAGGTCGCGCGGTTCCTGCGGGACGAGGCCGACCTCGCGGATCAGTTCGGCGGGGCGGGTGCGGTGCGGGGTGCGGCCGCCGACCTCGACGCTGCCGGAGGCCGGGGTGTGCAGGCCGACCAGGCTGCCGAGCAGGGTGGACTTGCCGGCGCCGTTGCGGCCCATCAGGGCGGTGATCTCGCCGGGGCGGAGCGCGAGGTCCACGCCGCGCAGGGCGGGGACCGGCCCGCGCCGGACGGCGAGGCGGTCGGCAACGGCGATGGGGGTGCCGGACGAAGAACCAACGGCGGCGGGTGTCCGGCCGTCCAGTTCGGCGCGCAGCGGGGCGGCCTTGCGGCGCGCGTCGCGGACCGAGAGCGGCAGCGGCCGCCAGCCCGCGAGCCGGCCGAGGCCGACCACCGGCGGATGCACCGGGGAGTGCGCCATCACCTCGGCGGGCCCGCCGAGGACGGGCGGGGCGCCGGGGGTGAGCAGCAGCACCTGGTCGGCGTACTGGACGACGCGTTCCAGCCGGTGCTCGGCCATCAGCACGGTGGTGCCGAGGTCGTGCACCAGCCGCTGGAGGACGGACAGCACCTCCTCGGCCGCGCCCGGGTCGAGTGCCGAGGTGGGTTCGTCCAGGATCAGCACGCGGGGGTGCACGGTGAGCACCGAGCCGATCGCGACGCGCTGCTGCTGGCCGCCGGAGAGGGTGGTCAGCGAGCGGTCGCGCAGGTCGGCGAGGCCGAGCAGGTCGAGGGTCTCCTCGACCCGGCGGCGCATCACGTCGCCCGGCAGGCCCAGGGACTCCATGCCGTAGGCGAGTTCGTCCTCCACCGTGTCGGTGACGAAGTGTGCCAGCGGGTCCTGCCCCACGGTGCCGACCAGGTCGGCGAGTTCGCGCGGCCGGTGCTCGCGGGTGTCCCGGCCGCCGACGGTGACCCGGCCGTGCAGCACCCCGCCGGTGAAGTGCGGCACCAGGCCGCTGACCGTCCCCAGCAGGGTGGACTTTCCGGAGCCGGAGGGGCCCACCAGCAGGCAGAGTTCGCCCTCGGGGACGGTGAGGTCGACGCCGCCGAGCGCGGGCGCGGCGGAGTCCGCGTACCGGACGGAGACCTGCTCGAAGGTGATCACGATGCCCTCCGGGGCGGGGTCGGGGTGGCGAACGCCGGCACCAGGCCGAGCAGGACGGTCAGCACGGCGGTCAGGGGCAGCGCGGGGACGGTCGGTGGGACGACGGTGGGGGCGAAGGCGGCCGGGTCCCGCGCGGCCAGGTAGACGGTGAGGGCTGCCACGGCCGCGCCGGAACCGGCGGTCAGCCATTCCGGAAGGGCCCACGGGTCCGGCCGGTAGCGGCTTCTGGCGGAGCGTCGGCCGCCGAGCAGCAGTCCGGCGAAGGCGGCGGCCAGGCCGAGCAGCAGGACGGGCAGGGCCCAGCCCGCGCCGCCGGCCGTCAGCAGCCCGTACGCGGCCAGGCAGACCCCGAGCAGCCCGGCCAGGGTGAGTGCCGCGGTCGCCCGGGCGAGCCGGCGCGGGACGTCGGCGGTGCGGCCGAAGCCCCGGGTGTCCATCGCGGCGGCCAGCGCGATGGACCGCTCCAACGCGCCCTCCAGTACCGGGATTCCGACGCTCAGCACGGCGGCGACGCCCTTGTCGGTGCGGCCGCGCAGGCGCCGTGCGGCACGCAGTCGGCGGACGTCCGCGACCAGGTTGGGCGCGAAGGTCATCGCCACGACGACGGCGACGCCCGCCTCGTAGAGCGCGCCGGGCAGGGTGCGCAGCAGGCGGGCCGGGCTGGCCAGGGAGTTGGCGGCGCCGACGCAGATCAGCAGGGTGGCCAGCCGCAGCCCGTCGTACAGTGCGGCGAGCAGCCCCTCGGCGGTGACCCGGCCGCCGATCCGCACGCCCTGCGCCCAGACGGGCAGCGGGAGTTCGGGCAGGGTGAACAGCACGTGGGTGCCGGCGACCGGCGAGCCGAGGAACACGGCGAACACCAGCCGGATGCCGAGCACCAGCAGGCCCAGCCGCAGGAACGCCCCGTACGAGCGCGACCAGGGCGCATCGCCGCGCCGGGCCGCGACCACGTACCCGGCGACGGCGGCGAGCAGCAGCAGGATCGCCGGGTTGGTGGTGCGGGTGGCCGCCGCGCCCAGCCCGAGCGCCCACAACCACCAGGCCCCGGGGTGCAGTTGACGGGGGCCGGTGGGCGGCCGGGTGCTACGGGCGGTGCTGCTCACGGTGTTTCCTGGGTGGGGGACTAGGAGTGACGGCGGCGGCGCGCCTGCCGGACGGCACCGCCGGCGAGGACGGCGAGCAGCGCGCCACCGGCGATCAGGCCGATGTCGGGGCCGCTGCCGCTGCTGCCGCCGCCCTGGTCGGCGGTCCGGGCCGCGCCCGCCGCGCCGATCCGGTCGCCGCAACCCGCTTGCGGGTACCCGGCGATGGCGCACAGCAGCCCGTTGGTGTCGTAGCGCAGCGGCGGGGCGACGGCGGCCAGCACCTCGGCCGAGGTGGCGCGGGGCGCGACGGCGGCGCAGGCGGTCCGCTGCCCGGGCACCGGGGCGGCGGACGAACCGGCGTCCTCGGCGGTCCCGAAGTCCAGCACGACGGCCACCCGCTTGCGGCCCTCCTGGGCGGGCGTGTCCGCGCAGATCTCCGCGAAGCTCCCGGCGGTCCGGGGCTGCGCGGCGTCCTGCCCGCCGTCCGGGCTCAGCGCGTACCGCCACCCGTCCACCGAGCCGTCCGGCGGTACCGCGACGGCGGGCCCCTGCTGCTGGTACGTCCAGGCCCCGCCCTCGGCGCCGCGCCAGAACGACCAGTAGCGGTAGCCGGCGGCCTGCGCGGGGGCGGCGGAGGTGAGCACCAGCACCGCCCCGAGGAGGGGCAGGAGCAGCGCGGCGACGGCCCGGCGGGTGCGGACGTCGGCGCCCGCCGGGGCGGGGCGGGGTGCGGGGCGCATCAGAGGTGGGGGGTGCGCTTGCGCTGGAGGCTGAGCACGAGGCCGCCGCCGATGCCGACGAGGAGGCCGACGCCGATGAGCCAGTACTGGCCGATGCCGCCGTCCTTCTTCTCCTTCGGGGCCTCCGTCGCCGAGGCGGCGGCTTCGGCGGCCTTGGGCGTCGGGCCGAGGGCGGTGAGTTGGCCGGTCAGGGCGGCGGTGTCGCGGTGGGCGGCCTGGGCGACCAGCAGGAGGGTGGCGGTGGCGCCGGCGTCGGTGCCGCCCTTGGTCCAGGTGGCGCCCTCCTTGGTGAGCCAGTCGACGGCGCCGGCGGCCTGCTGGGGGTGGCCGCTCTGGGTGAGGGCGAGGGCGGCCCAGGCGGTGGCGGTGTAGTCCGGGGTGGGGGCGGCGCCGGGGGTGGTGAGGGTGAGGTGGTCGCCGCCGGCCGCGAGCTGGGCGGTGAGGTAGGCGCCGACGGCCTCGCCGGAGTCCGCGTGCGGGACCGGGGCGGAGGCGGCCGCGGCGTCGGAGGCGCAGGTGAGGGCCTTGGGCGCGGAGTCGGCGTGCACCGAGGTGGCGACCGGCAGGTGGCCGCCGCCGGCGGCGAGCGCGGCCTGGCCGCTGGCCAGGGCGTTCGGGGTGAGGGTGCCGCCGGCCGGGTCGGGCTGGTAGGCGAAGGCACCGCGCTGGTCCGCGGGGGCGGCGCAGCCGAGCTGGAACAGGGCGAGCCCGTCGAAGGCGGACCTGCCGGCCTTGGCGACGCCCGCCGGGTCGGCCTTGGCGGCGAACAGCGCGTTGACGGCGAGCCCGGTGGAGTCGGCGTCACCGGGGTTGCCCGGGTTGTAGGCCCAGCTGCCGTCGGCGTTCTGGTTGGTCCTGAGCCAGGCGACGCCCTTGTCGACGGCCTCCTGGTGCCCGCCGAGGGCGACCAGGGCCTGGACGGCGACGGCGGTGGCGTTGCTGTCCTCGAACGTGGGGTCGCAGGCGGTGCCGGCGTTCCGGTAGGAGGGCCAGCCGCCGTCCTCGCACTGCTGGCCGGTGAGCCAGCCGACCGCGGAGTCGGCCGGGGTGACCTTGGCCGCCGCCAGCGCGGTGAGCGCGAGGGACTGCCGCCAGACGCCGTCGTACGTCGGGTCGCTCTTGCCGTACAGGCCGTCCGGGACCGTGGGCGGGGAGACGTCGGCGAGGGCCGGGCCGGCGGCGACGCCGGTGAGCAGCGCGGCGGACAGGGCGGCGGCGCCCAGGCGGGCGGCGGTCAGCATGGTGCGGGTGTGCCTTTCGGTGAGCGGTGGTGGCCCGGTCGGGGCCGTTCCGTAGTCCTCGACGGTGCCGGGCGCGTGCGTCCGGACGGGCCGCTCGCCCCTCCCCGGGTGCTCCGACTCGTCCGGGCGGCCGAGGGCGGCGCCGGTCTCACGGCTGCGGGGTCGGCGCCGGATTCGCACCGGCTTTCCCCGGGGGAGGAGCGGGATCGAGTTGTGCCGACTGTCGACTCTAGCCGCCGGAGCACGACGAGCGGCCCGGGGCGGGCAGGAACAGGTTCCAGTCGGCGGCGGGAGGAGGACGGTTCACGGCAGGGTGAGCAGCCGGGCCGCGGTGTGCAGGTCGGCCCGTACCTCGGCGATCGAGGCGCGGCCGGAGAGCCAGGCGACCAGCGCCGAGTGCCAGGTGTGCTCGATCACCCGTACCGCCGCGCGCTGGCTCCCGGTGGGCGGTCCGGACTGGCCGATCGCGTCCAGGATGAGCTGTCCGGTGGCCACGCTGACCTGGTCCACCTCGGCCCCGACCGAGCGGTCCGCGAAGGACAGTGCCCGGACCATGGCCTCGGCCAGCAGCGGTTCGCGCTGCAGCGCGTGGAAGGCCCGGGTGAGGGTGTCGGCGACCCGCAGCGCCGGTTCGAGGTCGGTCGGCGGGTGGCGCCGGATGTGCTCGTGGAGGCCCTGCAGCTGCTCCAGCATCACCGCCACCAGCAGGTGCACCTTGGACGGGAAGTACCGGTAGAGCGTGCCGAGGGCGACCTGCGCGCTCTCCGCGACCTCCCGCATCTGCACCGCCTCGTACCCGCCGCGCACCGCCAGTGCGGTGGCGGCCCGCAGGATGCGCCGGCGCCGTTCGGCCTGGCGCGCGGTCAGCGGCGGCTCGCCCGGAGGGGAGACCGGCGGCAACGTCGAAGGAGGGGGTGGCGGCAAGGGTGCTCCCGGGCGGGCGAGAGTGGCGGCGTGCTCCACATGGTCGGCAGGATTCGGCGTGGCGGGAATCACCAGCCCTGGCTCCTGGGGAAAAGCTACGGGCCGGTATCTTCGAGGTCTCTCATGGTTCACGTGGTCGACGACGAGTTCCCCAGCCACTGAAACCTGATCTACTTTAGCGACCGGAAGCACGACCGGCAGCACCGATAGC
Source organism: Kitasatospora sp. NPDC041917 (assembly GCF_055589745.1). Lineage (NCBI taxonomy): Bacteria > Bacillati > Actinomycetota > Actinomycetes > Kitasatosporales > Streptomycetaceae > Kitasatospora > Kitasatospora sp. NPDC041917. The sequence goes on from NZ_JBVJBI010000006.1 coordinate 298,172, forward strand.
AGCTAGAGAAGAGGGCCCAGGATGACCGCGCAGCCGCTGCGGATTGCCCTGCTGTCGTACCGCGGTGACCCCTTCTGCGGGGGTCAGGGCGTGTACGTACGACACCTCTCCCGCGAGCTGGCACGGCTCGGCCACCACGTGGACGTGATCGGCGCCCAGCCCTACCCGGTGCTCGACGAGGTCGACGGCCCCGGCTCGGTGCGCCTGGTGGAGCTGCCCAGCCTGGACCTCTACCGCGCCGACGACCCCTTCCGCACCCCGGCCCGGGGCGAGTTCCGCGGCCCGGTGGACGTGCTGGAGTTCGCCACCATGCGCACCGGCGGCTTCCCCGAGCCGCTCACCTTCTCGCTGCGCGCCCGCCGGTACCTGGCCGCCCACAAGGGCCGCTACGACGTGGTCCACGACAACCAGACCCTCGGCTACGGCCTGCTCGGCCTGGCCCGGCACGGCTTCCCGCTGGTCACCACGATCCACCACCCGATCACCGTGGACCGGCAGCTGGAGCTGGACGCCGCCACCACCCGGGGCAAGCGGCTCTCGCTGCGCCGCTGGTACGCCTTCACCCGGATGCAGCGCCGGGTCGCCGCCCGGCTGGACCACGTGATCACCGTCTCCGGGACCTCGCAGCGCGAGATCGCCGAGCACCTGGGAGCCGCGCCGGACGCGATCTCGGTGGTGCCGATCGGCGCCGACACCCGGCTCTGGTCGCCCTCGGCGGAGATCGGGCGCGTCCCCGGCCGGATCGTCACCACCTCCAGCGCGGACGTCCCGCTGAAGGGCCTGGTCTTCCTGGTCGAGGCGCTCGCCAAGGTGCGCACCGAGCGGGACGCCCACCTGGTGGTGGTCGGCAAGCCGCAGAAGGAGGACGGGCCGGTGGCCGAGGCGGTGCGCCGCTTCGGGCTGGCGGGGCACATCGAGTTCCGCAGCGGACTGACCGACCGCGAGCTGGTCGACCTCTACCGCTCGGCCGAGGTGGCCTGCGTCCCCTCCCTGTACGAGGGCTTCTCGCTGCCCGCCGCCGAGGCGATGGCCACCGGCACCCCGCTGGTCGCCACCACCGGCGGGGCGATCCCCGAGGTGGCCGGGCCGGACGGGGAGACCTGCCTGGCGGTGCCGCCGGGGGAGGCGGACGTGCTGGCCGCCGCGCTCGGCCGGCTGCTGGACGACCCCGAGCTGCGGGCCGGACTCGGCGCGGCCGGACGGCGGCGGGTGCTGGCCCGGTTCACCTGGGAGCGGGCCGCCGAGCTGACCGCCGAGGCCTACCGCGCGGCGATCGCCACCGGCGTCGGCGCCCGGGCCCGCTCGGGGCCGGGCTGGCGGTACGTGGCCTAGGGCCCGGTCGACGCGCACGGGCCGGCGGCGCCGTCCCGGTCGGCCGCCCGGCCGGTGACGGCGGGTCGGTGACGGCGGGTCGGGGCCCGCCCGGCGCAGTGCGACGTGCTGAACGAAGGCCTGACGAGGCGTCAAGAACGCTTGGCAGCAATAGGAATGGGAGTCCAGCAGTGCTGACCGTCGATTTCTCGCGCTTCCCGCTCGCCCCTGGCGACCGGGTGCTCGACCTGGGCTGCGGCGGGGGCCGGCACGCGTTCGAGTGCTACCGCCGCGGCGCCAACGTGATCGCCCTCGACCAGAACGCCGGGGAGATCGCCGAGGTCAGGAAGTGGTTCGCGGCGATGGAGCAGGCCGGTGAGGCCCCCGAGGGGGCGTCGGCGGTCGCGATGGAGGGCAACGCGCTGGCGCTGCCGTTCGAGGACGAGTCCTTCGACAAGATCATCATCTCCGAGGTGATGGAGCACATCCCGGACGACAAGGGCGTGCTCAACGAGATGTTCCGGGTCCTCAAGCCGGGCGGCCTGCTCGCCGTCACCGTGCCTCGCTGGCTGCCCGAGAAGATCTGCTGGGCGCTGTCCGACGAGTACCACGAGGTCGAGGGCGGCCACATCCGGATCTACCGGGGCGACGAGCTGCTCGGCAAACTCAAGGACGCCGGCCTGGAGCCGTACGGCACCCACCACGCGCACGCGCTGCACTCGCCGTACTGGTGGATCAAGTGCGCGGTCGGCGTCGACAACGACAAGGCGCTGCCGGTGAAGGCGTACCACCAGCTGCTGGTCTGGGACATCGTCGGCACCCCGGTGATCAGCAGCCTCACCAAGGCCGCCGAGCGGGCGCTCAACCCGGTGATCGGCAAGAGCTTCGTCGCGTACGCCTCCAAGCCCAACCGCGCGCCGGGCAGGACGGCATGACCGCCGCCGTCCCCGAGGTGCTGCTGCTCGACGGGGTGCTCGACGCCGAGCAGGCCGCCGACACCGTCCGCAGCATCCTGGCCGAGCAGCGCCCCGACGGCGCCATACCGTGGTTCGCCGGCCACCACCTCGACCCCTGGGACCACACCGAGGCCGCGATGGCCCTCGACACGGCCGGCGAGCACGCCGCCGCCGAGGCCGCCTACCGCTGGCTCGCCGCCGCCCAGAACCCGGACGGTTCCTGGTACGCCGCCTACACCGACGGCGTGGTCACCGACCGGGCCAAGGAGAGCAACTTCTGCGCGTACGTCGCGGTCGGGGTCTGGCACCACCACCTCAGCACCGGCGACGACGCCTTCCTGGAGTGGATCTGGCCGGTCGTCCGGCGCGCCCTGGACTTCATCGTCGGCCTGCGGCTGCCCGGCGGCCCGATCGCCTGGCGGGTCTCCGAGGACGGCACCGCCACCGACGAGGCGCTGCTCACCGGCTCGTCCAGCATCCTCCACGCGCTGCGCTGCGGCCTGGCCGTCGCCGAGTACCTGGAGGAGCCGCAGCCCGACTGGGAGCTCGCGGCCGGGCGGCTGGGGCACGCCGTCTCCCACCACCCCGAGCGGTTCCTGGACAAGGACCGATACTCGATGGACTGGTACTACCCGGTGCTCGGCACCGGCCTGCGCGGCGACGCGGCGGTGGCCCGGATCGAGCGGGACTGGGAGCGCTTCGTCGTCCCCGGCCTCGGCGTGCGCTGCGTCAGCGACCGCCCGTGGGTGACCGGCGGGGAGAGCGCCGAGCTGGCGCTCGCGCTCTGGGCGATCGGCCAGTCCGACCGCGCGGTGGACATCCTGCGCTGGATCCAGAAGCACCTGCGGCACGAGGACGGCTCGTACTGGACCGGGTACGTCTTCGAGGACGACGCGATCTGGCCGGAGGAGCGCACCACCTGGACGGCCGGGGCGCTGCTGCTCGCGGTGGCCGCGCTCGGCGGGGACCCGGCGACGGTCTCGGTCTTCGGCGGGGAGCAGCTGCCGGCCGGGCTGGTGGTCGAGGACTGCTGCTGAGCCGGACGCGCGTGCGGTAGCCGGACGCGCAGTCGGACGCGCAGTCGGACGCGTACGGCGGTCGAGTACGCGTACGGAAGGCGAGCGCTCAAGCGGAAGGGGCGGGACCGGAGAACCGGTCCCGCCCCTCGCGGTACGCGCCCGCGGGCGTCAGCCGCGCTGGATGCCCGTGGTGTCGGCCAGCACGCCCTGGCTGCCGTCCGGCAGCTGCGCGACCAGCGCGGCGCCGCGCTGCTCGACGGCCAGGTACCAGGTGCCCGGCACGACCTCGCCGACCGGGGCGCCGGCCGGGTTGTCCTTCGGGGCCAGCTGGCGCGGGGCCGGGACGGCGAACCAGAACGGCTGGAAGTCCGCCGCCGGGGCGGCCGCCTGCTGCTGCGCGGCCGGGGCCGGCTGCGGCACCGGGGTGCCGGCGTCGTGCGGCTGGACCGGCTGGCCGGGCTGCGGCTGGCCGGCGCCCGGGTAGCCGTAGCCGCCCTGGCCGCCGAACGCCGGGTCGTGGCCCTGGGCCGGGTAGCCGTACTGACCGGGCTGGCCGGGCGCACCCGGGTGACCGGGCTGGCCCGGGTAGCCGTACTGGCCGGGGACGGCCGCCGGGCGGTCGGAGACCAGCGGGGCCTTCAGTGCGGGCACCAGGGGGCTCGCGGCGGCCGCGCCGGCGAGCACGATCAGCGCGATGAAGCCGAGCCAGGCGCCGAAGCCGTGGCTGACGTTCGGGCCGTACGGGCTGGCGCCCAGGGACCAGACCGAGGTCCACAGCGCGGCGACCGCGAAGGCGATGCCCCACTGGTCCAGTCGCAGGCCGAGGACCTGTCGGTTGGCCGCGGCCTGGCCCTGGAAGCGCTGCACCAGGATCAGCGCGGCGGCGACGATGCCGAGCAGGTAGATCGAGGGCAGGACGGGGAACAGATCGGTGCTCCACGCGTTCTTTGAGGCGTCCGCACAGAGCCGACCGCTGCAGTCCGCGGCCAGATAGGGCAGGAAGGAGGCGATGAAGAGCAGGACGGCCGCGCCTGCGACGGCGGCGTCTCCCCTGGTGAGAGCGCGCAGATTCACTAACGTTCCCCTCGTTGACGTGTCGTGGACGGTGGTTCGTGCGGTCGGGCCGACCGGCCGAAACTCCCGAACGGACCAGAAGCCTAGGCCCAACCGTCCTGCCGGTGCACGGCGGGACCGGGAATGGGGCGAAGTCGTTGCAAACCGTGCGGTCCGGGCGGAGCGTCGTCCTCCGGGGGTGTGCGGTTCAACTCCCGTGTCGCTCTTCGGTCTTCTCTTGGGTCGTCAGGAACGCGGTCAGCGCGTCGGCGATCCCCTGGGCCGCCTGTTGGCGCCACTGAGGGTCCGTCATCCGCTTCGCGTCCGTCGAGTTGCGCATGTTACCGCACTCGATGAACACCTTGGGGACGGTGGAGAGGTTGAGGCCGCCCAGGTCGGAGCGGGTGTCCAGGCCGTCCTTGGCGATGTAGTCCGCGTACGGTTCGCCGGTCGCGGCGTGGAACCGCTCGCGCAGCAGGAGGCCGAGCCGGTGCGAGGGATCGACGATGGCCGCGTTGTCCGCCTTTCCGGCCACCACCCTGGCGGGCATGATCACGTGGAATCCGCTGCCGCTCGCCGGGCCGCCGTCCCCGTGCACCGAGAGTGCGACGTCGGCGTGCGCGTCGGTGCCCGCGCGGGCGCGTTCGTCGATGCACGGGCCCCAGGGGCGGTCGCCGTCCTGCGCCAGCACCACCTTGGCGCCCCGGGCGGTCAGGATGGCGCGGGCCCGGCGGGAGACGTCCAGGGTGTACTCGGCCTCGGAGTAGCCCGCGTTGGTCTCGGTGCCGGTGGTGTCGCACTCCTTGCGGGTGTTGCCGATGTCCACCTGGCGGTTGATCTCGGCGGTGTGGGCGGAGTTGCCGGGGTTGTGGCCGGGGTCGAGCAGGACGGTGCGGCCGGCCAGGCCGGTGGCGGTGTCGGCGGGCGGGGCCGGGGGCCCGGCCGAGGGGGCGCCGCCGGTGGGGCCGCTGTCGGTGGGCGCCGGCGCGACCGGAGGGGTGAGGGGTGTGCCGGTGGCGGCCGGCTGGTCCGTGGCCGGCTGGTCCGTGGCCGTCGGAGCCGTGGTCGGAGCCGGGGGTTCGGCGGCCGGGGCCGAGCCCGGGGGCGACGTGGCCGGGGACGACGTGGCCGGGGCCGCCGCGGCGCCCGCCGGGCCGGAGTGGTCGAGGGCCCGCCAGCCGAACCAGCCCGCCGTGCAGAGCGGAACGGCCACGGCCGCGGCCGTGGTGGCGCGCAGCAGGGCGGAGCGGCGGGGCGGTCGGGCGGCGGAACCGGTCACTGGTCGGTCAGATCCTGTCCTGGGTGCGCGGAGTCAGACCGTAGTTCTTCGCGATCACGTTCCACTTGGTCATGAAGTCCGTCTTCGCCTGGGTGGCCTTCGGGTTGAGCTCGTCCGCGCGCTTCTTGTCAGGGGTGGCCGGGGCCCTGCCGGTGCAGCCCTGGGCGGCGACGGCGCGCGCCCAGCTCGCGTACGCCTTGTCGATGTCGGCCGACAGCTGCCAGGCGGACTTCAGCGAGTTCACCGCGTCCGCGCCGCCCGGCACGTCCGTGACGGTCAGTTGGGAGAGCTTGGCCAGCAGGGCGGCCCGCTGGCTCGCGCCGTTGTCGAAGTCCTGCGCGGCGCTCTCGATGTCGGCCTTCGGCGGGCAGCTGGTCACCTTGGCGACGGCGCTGCCGATCGGGGCCTTGGCGTTCTCGCCCTCGCTGAGCAGACTGTCCAGCGCCTGGGCCTGCGTGCCGGCGGCCGGGCCGGGGCCGGTCGCGGTCGGGGACGGCGTGCCGGTGGGCGAGCCGGAGGCGCTCGCGGCGGCGCTCGGTGCGCCGTCCGTGCCCGTGGGCGCGGGGGCGGGCGGCAGGTTGTCCGGGCCGGTCGCCGGGGCGGAGGCCGGGGCGGGCGCGGCCCGGTCGTCCTTGTCGCCGCCCTGGAGGGCGAACAGCAGGCCGCCGCCGATCGCCAGCACCAGCAGCAGGGCCGAGCCGATCAGCAGCGGGGTCCTGCGGCTGGTGGGCCGGTCCTCGTCGTCCCCGTGGCCGGTCGGATGGTCGGGCTGGGTGCCGTAGGGGGGCTGGGCGCCGTACGGGGACTGCGGCGGGGCGGCGGGCGGCTGCAGGAGGTAGTCGTAGCCGGGGGCCTGCTGCGGCGCCTGCTGCGGGGCGTGGGACTGCGGACCCGCATGGGAGGGGAACGGCGAGGCCGGGGGCGGGGCGGCCGGGGGCGGCGGGGCGGCGGGGAACAGGCGGGCGGTCGGCGGATCGTAGCCGGGCGAGGCGGCCAGGTACGGGCGGGCGCCCAGCGGCGGGCCCTGGTCGCCGACGGCGCCGGGCACGGACGGCGGGGCCATCGGGCCGGGGTGGGCGGCGGCCTGCGGAGCCGTGGACTGCGGGGCTGCGGGAGGCTGGGGGGCGACGGGTGCCCCGGGGGCGGACTGCGCTTCGGCCGGGCGCTGCGGGCCGCGCACCCAGCCGCCGGCGCCGCCGCGCGCGGTGGGGTCCCAGACCGCCGGAGCGCTGTTCTGCTGGTCCGTCATGTCGCTGCTGGCCCCCACCGTCCGCCGATGCCCTGCGCTCTGCCTGGTGCTGCGCGGCCACCGTACCGTTCGAACCCCCGCCCGACAGCCCTGGCACGACGTTAGAGCATCGGTGCGGGGACGCGGGAACGAACGCGCTACCGGGCGGCTCGGCGCAGGACCCGCAGGGAGCCCGTCACCGAGACCTCCTCGAAGCCCTCGGCCAGCGCCCGCAGGTACACCCGGTACGGGGCCTGGCCGCCGTCCGCCGGATCCGGGAAGACGTCGTGCACCACCAGCAGGCCCTCCGGCGCCAGGTGCGGCACCCAGCCCTCGTAGTCGCCGGTCGCGTGCTCGTCGGTGTGCCCGCCGTCGATGAACACCAGGCCCAGCGGGCGCCCCCACAGCGCGGCGATCCGCGGCGAACGGCCGACCAGCGCCACCACGTGCTCCTCCAGCCCGGCGGCGTGCAGGGTGCGGCGGAACCTCGGCAGGGTGTCCATCAGCCCGACCTCGGGGTCGACCAGCGTCGAGTCGTGGTACTCCCAGCCGGGCTGCTGCTCCTCCGAACCGCGGTGGTGGTCGACGGTCAGCGCGACCGTCCCGGCCTCCCGCGCCGCCGCCGCGAGCAGGATCGCCGAGCGGCCGCAGTAGGTGCCGATCTCCAGCACCGGCAGCCCGGTGCCGCGCGCCACCGCCACCGCCGCCGCGTACAGCGCGAGCCCCTCGTCCACCGGCATGAACCCGGTGGCCTCCTCGAACGCCGCCAGCACCTCGGGCGCCGGCTCGGCGCTCAGCAGCAGGTCGGACATGCGGTGCTCCTCGGGGGTCGGGACGCGGGCGGACGTGCACGGACCCTACTCGACGGTAGCGGCGGGGAGAGCGGCGGGGACATCGGCGACGACGTCGGTGGGGACGCCAGCGGGGGTATCGACACGGTGGTGATCATGGCGTGTTCCGGTGGTGGAAGGACGGTGAATCCGCACAGTTCCGCCGGCCGGTCGTTGTGGAACGCGTTCTCGTCGCGCCGCGCCGCCCGTGCCAGAATCGGCGCGACCGCCGATCCGAGGAACACCAGGCACCCCGGGAGCAGCACCATGCGCGCAGCCGTCCTGCACAAGACCGGCCAGGAGACCCTCGACGTCCGCGAGGACGTGACGGCCGTGGGCTTCGGGCCGGGCACCGTACGGGTCCGGATGCGCGCCGCCAGCCTCTGCCACTCGGACCTCTCCGCGATGAGCGGCGTGCTGCCGCAGCCCGCGCCGTTCGTCCCCGGGCACGAGGGCGCCGGGGACGTGGTGGAGGTGGGCGAGGGCGTCACCGGCCTCGCCGCCGGTGACCGGGTGGTGCTCTGCTGGATGGCCCCGTGCGGACGCTGCGACCACTGCCGCCGGGACCGCGGCCACCTGTGCATCGCCAGCCTGCGCGCCCTCGGCGCCCCGGGCTTCCGGATCGCCGAGGGCGAGCTGAACGCCTCCGGCTTCTACGGCACCGGGGCCTTCGCCGAGGAGGTCGTGGTCGCGGCGAACGCCGTCATCAAGGTGCCCGCCGACCTCCCCTACGAGGCCGCCGCGCTGATCGGCTGCGGCGTGACCACGGGCATCGGCGCCGCCGTGAACACCGCCCGGGTCGAGCCCGGCGCCTCCGTCGCGGTGATCGGGGCGGGCGGGGTCGGCGTGGCCACCGTGCAGGGCGCCCGGGTCTGCGGCGCCGGCCGGATCACCGTCGTCGACCCGGTGGCCTCGCGCCGCGAGCGCGCCCTGGCCTTCGGCGCCACCGAGGCGATCGCGCCCGAGGAACTGAAGGCGGCGGCCAAGAAGCTGCCCGGCGGCGGCTTCGACTACGTCTTCGAGGCGGTCGGCCGCGCGGCCACCGTCCGGGCCGGCTACGAGGCCGCCCGGCGCGGCGGCGCGGTGGTGGTCATCGGCGCGGGCGCGCAGGACGACCTCGCCCAGTTCACCATGGGCGAGCTGTTCTTCAACGAGAAGCGCCTGCTGCCCTCGCTGTACGGCGGGGCGACGGTGACGCGCACCATCGGGCTGGTGGTCGACCTCTGGCGGGCCGGGCGGATCGACCTCGACGGGATGGTCACCCACCGGGTGGGGCTCGCGGACGTCAACGAGGCGATCGCGCAGATGCGCAGCGGCGAGGCGCTGCGGACGGTCGTCACGATGGACTGAGGGCCGGGCCGGGCCGGGGCGGGATCCGGGGACGGCCGGGCGGGCGGGGAAGAGCGAGGGCCCGCCGGGGGAGTCCGTGATCTCCCGGGCGGGCCCTCGGGCGCGGCACCGCCGTGCGGTGCTGCTGCGCGGTGCCCTTGGTGCCGACGCCCTGGTGGTGGTGCGGTCAGCCCCGCGCGCCGGCCGCGCGGTGGCGGCCGTGCGGGTCGGTCTCCGGGCTGTCGTCGGCGGCGGAGCCACCGCGGTGGCGGCCGTGCGACCCGGTGTCCTTGGCCGTCTTCTCGTCGGCGTCGGTCCCGGTAACCGCGGGTCCGGTGGTGTCGGTGAGGGTGTCGGACATGAGATTCGTCTTTTCCGTGCGGAGGGTGCGGGTCATCGGCGCCCGGCCGGCGCCGGTGGCGCACGGTCGGGTCCCCGATCGGGTGCTCGGTACGCGCCCGTAGCCGGTGATCACGGCCCGTGCCCCGGCCACCATAACGGCCGGGACGGGCGAGATCCTATCGAGATCCTGACGCGAGTCCCGTGCTGGTCCGGGGCCCGGAGCCGGGCCGGCGGCGCACCGGCTCGCGGTGGACCGGGGCGGTGCCCGAGGGTCGCCGGGCCGGGCCGACAGCCCGCGCCCACCTGCGGAGAGTTCACTCGGATCGCCCAGCGCGGCGTCGGGGCCGCCCGGCCGCGCGGGAGGATCCGGGAGTCCGTGAGCTTCGGCGGGCGGGCGGCGGATCAGCCCGGACGGCCGGTCCGCAGGAACGTGGCCAGCAGCTCGTGCAGGACGGCGGCGCCCTCGTCGGCGAGCACCTCGTGCCCGGAGCCCGCCGCCTCGACGTACCGGAAGTCCTCGCCCTCGACCCGGCCGATCCGCAGCAGTTCGTGCCGCAGTGACCGGGACTGGCTCACCGGTACGACCTCGTCCCGGTTGCCGTGCACCATCAGCAGCGGCGCGCTCAGCCGGTGTGCGAGTTGCAGGACGTCGCGCGGTCCGCGGGCGTCGGCGATCGGCTCGCCACCTCCCAGGCGGGTGGCCAACGCCCCTACGGGGGGCGCCGCTTCGGCCAGCAGCCGGGCGCCGGACAGGAACGGTGCGACCACCGCGCAGCGGGCGACCTGCCCGGCCGGCGCGTGCGCGGCCGCCAGCAGCGCCAGGAAGGCGCCGTAGCTGACCCCGAAGAGGGCGGGCGGCTCCAGGCCCAGGGCGGCGCGCTGGCCCGCGATGCCGTCCAGCAGGTACAGGACGTCGTCCAGGTCGGGGCCGCCCCAGGCGCCCCGGATGGCCAGCGCGTGCGCCACGCCGTAGCCGGTGGAGCCGCGCTGGTTGGGCGCGACCACCGCCAGGCCCTCGGCGGCCATCCGCTGCAGCGCCGGATCGAACTCCAGCCGCCAGGCGTCCGCCGGGCCGCCGTGCAGCGCCAGTACCAGGTGCGGGCTGCTCAGCCAGGTGTCCCCGCCGTACACCACGGCCTCCAACGGGCCTGCGGAGCCCGCCAGTTCGAGGCTCTGTGCGGGCTGCCAGCGACCGCCGTCGCCGGGCGGGGTGCTGCCGTCCAGCCGCCAGCCGGGCGGTGTGGTCCGTACCGGGCGCATCCCGCCGGGCTGCCAGGGCAGGACGGTGTCCCGCCACGGGCCGGGCAACCCCGAGGCCAGCGGCGCGAGTTGAAGCGGCAGCGGTACCGGGGCGGAGGCGGCCGGGAGCGGGCCGTGCGCCAGCAGCGCGTCGACGTCCAGGGTGGCCAGCGCCGTCGGATGGTCGGGCGAGGAGTACGGCAGCCGAAGCCCGGCCTCGCCCCAGTGGCCGACCGCGCCGAGCCGCCCGGGCGGCGCCGGCAGCGGGTCCAGCCGTCCGGCGGCGGGCCGCCACAGCGCGAGTGTCGAGCCCGCGCCGTGGTCGATCTGCACCGCGACCCGGGGGCCGTCCGCCGCCACCCGCAGGGCCACCGGCCGCAGGAGCATGCCCGCGACGTGCAGGCACTCCGGGAACCGCAGCGGCTCCCCGGTGCCGAGGAGGCCCCAGCCGAGCCGGTCGGTGCCGGGCGCGTCGCTGCGCACCATCGCGAACCGGCTTTCCGGGTCGAACAGGACGAGGCGGTCGTTGCTGTGCGGGCCGATCTCCAGCAGCGGGGTGGTGCGGCCGGTGCGCAGGTCGAGCACCACGCTGCGGACCAGGCCGTCGTTCACCCGGTCCAGCGCGAGCAGCGTGCCCGTACGGTCCAGCCAGGTGCCGCCGCCGTGCAACCCGGGGATCTCGGCGACCTGTTCGGGCTCGCTGCCGTCCGTCCGCACCAGCCAGGCGGTGGTCGCCGGGCGGGTGTCGCTGCCGAGGGCGACCGCCACCGGCGTCCGCGGCCCGGCCGGTGCCGGGAGCGGCAGCACCCGCAGTCCGGCCATCCTGAGCGCACCCAACGGCTGTTCCACGGCGGAGCTTGCGCCCGGCGTCAGGCGGGCCAGGTCGTGCCGGTCGCCGTCGTGCCGACAGATCAGCACCGAGCCGTCCGGCAGGGCGACCAGCTGCGAGCGCAGGCTCTCCGAGCGGTTGCCGGGCAGTGCCAGTGCGGTCGGCGCGGCCGGCCCGCCGTCCTGCGGAAGCCGCCAGCTCTCCACGTACCAGCCGCTGTCGGCGGAGGAGGCGAGGCAGGCGGCGTGGCTGCCGTCGGCGGCGAAGGCGAAGCTCAGCCGGCGCAGGGCCTGGGTCACGGTCCGGGTGGCCACGTTCATGCTCCGCTCACCCCGGTGGTGCCGGCCGGGCGCGCGGCGCCGGACGGGCCTGTCGTGTCCGGCCGGAGCCGGGGGCCGCCGTGGCGCAGCCGCGGCAGGAAGGCCGGCGGGCCTGCCGCGCCGGTGCCGTAGCCGGGGGCGCGGCAGGCCCCGGCCCCGTCCGGGAGCACCAGGAGGTCGTCGCGCAGCGCCGCCCGCACCCGGGCCACTCCCCACCGCTGCCGCGGATGCTCGGCGCGCAGCCCGAGGATCGCCGGCGCCAGCCGCCGGGCCGTCCCGCCGGTCCTGGCCGCGAGGGCGAGCCAGCGGCCGAGGCGTTCGGCGACCGGGCGGGCCTGCGGGAGGTCCTCGGACAGCAGCGGGTCGTGGCCGGTGGCCAGCAGGAAGAGCAGTCCGCCGAGGGCGTACAGGTCGACGGCCGGATCGGCGACGCGGCTGCGGTCGGCGGCGGCGAGCCGGCCGGGCCCGTGCTCGGGGGCGCGGTAGCCGGGGGCGCCGGCCGAGCCCGCGGGCCGTCCGGTTTCGGCGGCGAGTTCGAGGTGGGCCAGCCGCAGCGTGCCGTCCGGGCGGACCATGACGTTGCCGGGGGAGAGGTCGCGCAGCACCAGCCCCTGGGTGTGCACCTGTTCGACGAGGTCGAGCAGTCCGTGCGCCATCGGCCCGGCCTCGGCCCAGCCGACGTCGGGGCTGCCGTCGCGCCGCAGCCGCGCGGCCACCCAGTCGTCCAGGGGCTGCCCGGCGATTCGTTCCTGCACCAGGAAGACGGAGTCCTCCTGCTCGATCAGTTCGACGGCGAGCGGCGCCAGGCCCTGCCCCGCCAGCCGGGCGAGCAGCGCGGCCTCGTGCCGCAGCGCGTCGCGGGCGTCGGTGCCGGCCCGGTCCACCCCCGTGTGCGCCCGGGCCTGCTTGACCACGACCTCGGCACCGCTCGACACCTCCCGGCCGAGGAACACCCCGCCCTTCGCGCCGTGCCGGACGGCGGCGGTCAGCGCGTACCGCCCGGCCAGCAGCACCCCGCCCCGGCGCTTCGCCCCGGCCGAAGGGGCCGCGGCGGAAGCGGAAGAAGGGGCAGGCACGGAGGGAAGCGCCTTGCGGGAAGAAGGGGCAGCGCCGGAAGAAGGGGCAGGAACGCGCGGCGAGGACGCGGGCGGCCTGGCCGTGCGCCGGAAGCCGCCAGCGGTGACGTCCCGGTCACCGCCGCCTCCCCGGCCTCCGGCACCGGTCAGTGCCGCCCGCGTCGTCTCCGGCCACGAACCCGCCGCATCCGGTCCGCGCTCCACCGATCCCCTGCCCCCGGCCGCACGCAGCGATGTGCCCGCCCTCATTCGCCACCACATCCCTTCGTCTCCGCCGCCGCGCCGGGTGCCCACTGCTCGCGGCACCCGGCGCGGCGGCCCGGCCCGATCGGTTTCCCCGGAGGGGGCGGCGGTGCCGCCCCGGCACGGAGTGCCCACCCGGATCCCGTCCGGCCCGCGCGGCATCCGCCCGACTCCGGGTCGTGGCTGCCGCCGGTGCAACTCCCGTTCGCAGGAGTGAAGTTACTTTCGAGCCAACCGAAGCCTCAACGCAGAGCCGGTCACTTCACTCGTAAGGGTGATCAAGGCGTGGTTTCGAATTCGTACGAGAACCCTGCTGTGAGTAACGGGTGCCCGGCGCGCGGCCGCGTACGGAGCGCGCGGGCCCGTCGGGCGCCTCCCGTCACAGATTGACGCGCACCCGTACGCCCACAGCTCCCGCGTCCGAACAGCCGCGGCGACTCCCCCGGCAGCCCGCCGAACGGCCGAGGCCCGACCGCGCCCGCGCGCACGGTAGTCTCGACAGGTGCCGAAACTGTCCGACGTCATCACCGCGCTCGAAGAGGTCTACCCGCCGCAGTGGGCGGAGTCCTGGGACGCCGTCGGCCTGGTCTGCGGGGACCCTCAGGCCGAGGTCGACCGCGTGCTCTTCGCCGTCGACCCCGTCCAGGCGGTCGTCGACGAGGCCGTGGAGTGGGGCGCCGACCTCGTGGTCACCCACCACCCCCTCTACCTGCGCGGCACCACCAGCGTCGCCGCCACCACCTTCAAGGGCCGGGTGGTGCACACGCTGATCACCAACGGCATCGCCCTGCACGTCGCCCACACCAACGCCGACCACGCCGACCCCGGCGTCTCGGACGCGCTCGCCGAGGCGGTGGGCCTGCGGGTCACCGGCCCGCTGGTACCGGACCCGACCGACCCGCTGGGCCGCCGCGGCACCGGCCGGATCGGCCTGCTGGAACCCCCGCTGACCCTCTCCGACTTCGCCGCGCAGGTGGCGAAGGGCCTGCCCGCCACCGCCGCCGGCGTCCGCGTCTCCGGCGACCCGACCCGGCTGGTCAGCCGGGTCGCGGTGTGCGGCGGCTCGGGCGACAGCCTCTTCGCCGACGTCCGGTCGGCCGGCGTGGACGCCTACCTGACCGCCGACCTGCGTCACCACCCGGCCTCCGAGGCCGCCGAGGCGGCGCCCGTCGCGCTGCTCGACGCCGCCCACTGGGCCACCGAGTGGCCCTGGCTCACCCTGGCCGAGCGGGCCCTGCTGGCCGTCGCCGACACGCGCGGCTGGGCCGTGGAGACCAAGGTCTCCCACCGGGTCACCGACCCGTGGACCGCGCACGCCCCCATGTCCTTCACCGCCTGACCCGATTCACAGGAGCTCTCCGCTTGAACGCCGCGCCCGCCGACCAGATCCGCCTGCTCGACCTCCAGGCCATCGACTCGAAGCTCGACCAGCTGGCCCACCGGCGCCGGAGCCTGCCCGAGCACGCCGAGATCGACAAGGCCACCGCCGACCACACCGCGCTCAAGGACCTCGTCGTCGCCGCCGAGGCCCAGAAGGGCGACACCGCCCGCGAGCTGACCAAGGCCGAGCAGGACGTCGAGCAGGTCCGCTCCCGTGCCGCCCGCAACCAGCAGCGCCTGGACTCCGGCGCGATCACCTCGCCGAAGGACCTGGAGAACCTCCAGCACGAGATCGGCTCGCTCGCCAAGCGCCAGGGCGACCTGGAGGAGGTCGTGCTGGAGATCATGGAGCGCCAGGAGAGCGCCAACACCCGGGTCGAGGAGCTGTCCGCCCGCCTGGAGCACTCCACCATCGTGCTCAAGGAGGCCGAGGGCCGCCGCGACGCCTCCTTCGCCGAGATCGACGGCGAGGCCGACAAGGTCAAGCGCGACCGCGAGACCGTCGCCACCGTCATCCCCGCCGACCTGCTGAAGGTGTACGCCAAGCTGCGCGAGACCCAGGGCGGCGTCGGCGCGGCCCGCCTCTACCAGCGCCGCTGCGAGGGCTGCCGCACCGAGTTCTCCATCACCGAGCTGAACGCCATCAAGGCCGAGCCGGCCGACAAGGTGGTCCGTTGCGAGAACTGCTCGCGGATCCTGGTCCGCACCTCCGACTCGGGCGTCTGAGCCGGTGACGGCGCGTTTCGTCGTCGAGGCTGACGGCGGGTCCCGGGGCAACCCGGGGCCGGCCGGCTACGGCGCGGTGGTCCGTGACGGGGACACCGGGCAGATCGTCGCCGAGGCCGCCGAGTTCATCGGCCACGCCACCAACAACGTGGCCGAGTACAAGGGCCTGATCGCCGGGCTCAAGGCGGCCCGCGAGCTGGACCCGGACGCCTCGGTGGACGTCCGGATGGACTCCAAGCTGGTCGTCGAGCAGATGTCCGGGCGCTGGAAGATCAAGCACCCGGACATGCAGCCGCTCGCCGCCGAGGCGCGCACCGTCTTCCCGCGCGCCCGGGTCACGTACACCTGGATCCCGCGCGAGCGGAACAAGGACGCCGACCGGCTGGCCAACGAGGCGATGGACGCGGGCAAGGCCGGGCGCCAGTGGGAGCCCCGCAAGCCGGCGGCCGCCGTCGAGGAACCCCCGCTGGAGACCGCCGCGCCCAAGGCCGGCTGGGCGGCCCCGGCCGACCTCGGAACCCCCACCACCTTCGTCCTGCTGCGTCACGGCGAGACCCCGCTCACCCCGGAGAAGCGCTTCTCCGGCAGCGGCGGCAGCGACCCGGAGCTCTCCGACAAGGGCCGCTGGCAGGCCGAGCGGGCCGCCGAGGCGCTGGCCGCGCGCGGCAGCGTCCAGGCGGTCGTCGCCTCCCCGATGCGCCGCACCCGGCAGACCGCCGAGACCGTCGCCGCCCGGCTCGGCCTGGAGGTCCGGTACGAGGACGGGCTGCGCGAGGTCGACTTCGGCGACTGGGAGGGCCTGACCTTCGCCGAGGTGCGGGAGCGGTACCCGGACGACCTGACCGCCTGGCTCGGCTCCGCCAAGGCCAGGCCGACCGGCAGCGGCGAGAGCTTCACCACGCTCACCCACCGGGCCGGCGTCGCCCGGGACAAGATCCTCGCCCGGTACGCGGGGAAGACCGTCCTGGTGGTCTCGCACGTCAGCCCGATCAAGACCCTGGTCCGGCTGGCGATCGGCGCCCCGCCGGATTCCATGTACCGGATGGAGCTGTCCGCCGCCTCGATCTGCGCCGTCCAGTACTACGCGGACGGCAACGCCTCGCTGCGGCTGCTCAACGACACCTCGCACCTGCGCTGACCCACCGGTCACGGACGTGCTCAGTGCACGTCCGTGACCACCACGTCCAGCTGCCACGGCTTGCGCGCCGTGCCCTCCGCCGCGAGCTCGACCTGGTGGCCCAGCTCCAGCAGCGCGTCCATCAGCTCGCCGGGGGTCTTCGGCTCTGCCCCGGCGAGCAGCAGGTCCCGGACGATCCGGCCCTTGGTCGCCTTGTTGAAGTGGCTGACCACGGTGCGCTTGCCGTCGCGCTCCTGGAGCACCCGGACGGTCGCGGTCCGGGAGGCCACCTCGCCGGCCGGCTTCCACGCCGCCGCGTACGCGGAGCTGCGCAGGTCCAGCACCAGCCCGTCCGCGACCTCCGGGAGCACGGGAGCCGTCACGCTCCGCCAATACGCGCCGAGCGCCCCCAGCTCCGCGAGCTTCACGCCCATCGAGCAGCGGTAGGACGGGATCCGGTCGGAGATCCGCACGGCGCCCCAGAGGCCGGAGAAGACCAGCAGCGAGCGCTCGGCCCGGTCGTACGCGGCGGCGTCCAGGGTGGCCAGGCCGAGGTTGTCGAACAGCACCCCGGTGTACACCTCGCCCGCCGGGCGGGCCCCGGCCGTCGGCAGTCCGGCGTTCTTGGCGATCTCGCCGCGCAGGCCGGGGGAGAGACCGAGCACCTCGGCGGCGGTGTCCTCGTCGCCCCGGCACAGGCGCACCAGCGCGTCCAGTACCGCGCCGCGCGCCGCCGTCAGCCCGGGCAGCGACAGCCGCTCCAGCGCCACCGGCCCGCCGTCCCCGGATCCGGCCTTGCCCTCCGAGGGCGGCAACAGCACCAGCACAGCGGACTCCTCGACGATCTGTGGCACACGAACCCCGCAACCCTACTGCGCCCGCCGTACGGACCCCGCCCTCGCGACCGTCCCCTTGCCCTGGCCCCGCAGCGGGCGGGCGGGCGCGGCAGGCAATTCGGTGGGGCACCCGGGCGTTCACCAGTACGGTGAGCGGCGAGGAGAGTGAGTGCGATGACCCTGCGACCCCTGGACCTGGTGCCCGGCGACGACGACGCCGTGGAGGAGTCCCTGTCCGTGCGCCTGCCCGCCGGCCTGCCGGCCGAGACCCGGACGGCGCTGGAGTTCGCGCTGCGGGCGGCCGCGCAGGCGGTGATGGCCGGGCGGGTACGGGTGACCGGGGCGCCGGACGGCGCGGACACCGCCGAACTCGCCTTCGAGGTCCGCCAGTCCGACGTCCCCAGGGCGCTCACCGGGCCGACCGCTCCGGAGGCCGGTCGGGAGGCCGGTCGGGAGGCCGGTCGGGAGGCCGGTCGGGAGAGCAGGGCCGAGCGCCGGGCGGCCATGGTGGCCCGGATCCGCACCGCCAACGCGGAGACGCTGGAGAGGCTCAAGGACCTGTGACCGAGTACCTGGACCTCGACGACGTCACCTACCTCGCCGGCGGTCCGGAGACCGTCCGCGACCTCGGCGGCCTGCTCTCGGCGATCGCCCGCCCGCAGGCGAGCCTGTTCGGCGAGGACGCCTACCCGGACCTCTGGTCCAAGGCGGCGGCCCTCGGCCAGAGCCTGGCCCGCAATCACCCCCTGATCGACCGCAACAAGCGCACCGCCTTCGAGGCGATGCTGCTGTTCCTGGACTACAACGGCGAGCCGTACACCGACCCGCACCCGGACGACGCCGTGGCCTTCATGCTCCGGCTCGCCATCGGGGGCTACGACGACGCGGTCGCGCTCGCCGCCAAGGACCTGAAGTCCCTGCTGGGGCGGTGAGCCCCTTGCCGGGGCTCCCGGGCCGCGCCACCCCTCCGGCCGGGGGCGGCGAGGCCCGGGACGCGCCACCCGGACGCGCCGCCAACCCGCCCCGGGCCGCCTCGCGGTGGGAGGATCGGTCCGTGCCCGCCCCCCAGCCCCGCGCCGCCGCCGCGCCCGTGCCTGCGCCCGGGCCCGCGCCCGGCTCCCGCCGCCGTCTGCTCGTCCTGGCGATCTGCTGCCTGAGCCTGTTCATCGTCGGCCTCGACAACACCGTGGTGAACATCGCCCTGCCGGTGATCCAGCGGGACCTGGGCGCCCCGGCGTCCGGGCTGCAGTGGATCATCGACGCCTACACCCTGGTGCTGGCCTCGCTGTTGATGCTGTTCGGCTCGGTGGCCGACCGCTTCGGTCGCCGCCGGGTGTTCCAGACCGGGCTGGTCTGCTTCGCGCTCGGCTCGCTGCTGTGCAGCCAGGCGACGAGCCTGGGCTGGCTGGTGGCGTTCCGGGCGCTCCAGGCGGTGGGCGGCTCGATGCTCAACCCGGTGGCGATGTCGATCATCACCAACACCTTCACCGACCCGAAGGAGCGGGCCCGGGCGATCGGTGTCTGGGGCGGCGTGGTCGGCATCTCGATGGCGCTCGGCCCGCTGCTCGGCGGTTTCCTGGTGGACGGCGCGGGCTGGCCGTCGATCTTCCTGATCAACGTCCCGGTGGCGCTCGCCGCCATCGCGCTGACCGCCCGCTTCGTGCCCGAGTCCCGGGCGCCCCGGCCGCGCCGGCTGGACCCGGTCGGGCAGCTGCTGATGATCGTGCTGCTCGGCTGCGGCACCGCCGCGATCATCGAGGGGCCGGCCAACGGCTGGACGTCCCCGCTGATCCTCGCGCTGGCCTTCACCGCCGGGGCCGCGCTGATCGCCTTCCCGCTCTGGGAGCGCCGGGTGGCCGAGCCGCTGGTGGACCCGCGGTTCTTCGCCAGCGCGCCGTTCACCGGCGCCACCGTCACCGCGGTCTGCGCCTTCGCCGCGCTCGGGGGCTTCCTCTTCCTCAACACCCTCTACCTCCAGGACGTCCGCCACTACGGCCCGGTCGAGGCCGGCCTGTGGACGCTGCCGATGGCCGGGATGATGCTGGTCTGCGCGCCGCTGTCCGGGCGGATCGTCGCGAGCCGGGGCCCGCGCCTGCCGCTGGTCGCGGCCGGGCTCGGCCTCGCCGCGAGCGGGCTGCTGCTGACCCGGCTCGCCGCCGACTCCCCGCCCGCCCTGCTGCTGGTCGCCTACGGGCTGTTCGGCTTCGGCTTCGGCATGGTGAACGCGCCGATCACCAACGCCGCGGTGTCCGGCATGCCGCGCGCCCAGGCGGGCGTGGCGGCCGCGGTCGCCTCGACCAGCCGTCAGATCGGCCAGTCGCTGGGCGTGGCGGTGATCGGCACGGTCGTCGCCTCGGCGGTGGTCGGGCCGGTCGCGACCGGCTTCGCCCGGGCCAGCCACGCCGGCTGGTGGATCCTGGTCGGCCTCGGCGGCGCCGTCCTCGTCCTGGGCCTGGTCACCACCACGGCCTGGGCGAGCGCGACGGCCGCCAGGGTGGCCGCCCGCCTCGGCGCCGAGCCGCCGGCCGTCCGGTCCGGTGTACGGGAGGCGCCGCCCGAGCGGCTACCATGACCACTACGGCGGAAGAGTCGGCCGGGCGGTCGCGACGGGTCCCAGACCCGCCGAGGAACGTCCGGGCTCCACAGAGCAGGGTGGTGGGTAACGCCCACCCGGGGTGACCCGCGGGACAGTGCCACAGAAAACAGACCGCCCACCGCTTTTCGTGGTGGGTAAGGGTGAAACGGTGGTGTAAGAGACCACCAGCGACCGGGGTGACTCGGCCGGCTAGGTAAACCCCACCTGGAGCAAGGTCAAGATCGGTGCCCTCGGGCACCGTGCGCGGACGTTTGAAGGCTGCTCGCCCGAGTCCGCGGGTGGACCGCACGAGGCTGTCGGCAACGGCAGCCCTAGATGGATGGCCGCCTCCCCGGGCCGCGCAAGCAACCCGGGAGACAGAACCCGGCGTACAGGCCGACTCTTCCGCCCCCTAGCTTGGATGAGGCCCCTTGACCTGCAAAACAGCAGGTCAAGGGGCCTCTTTCTCTGGGTCACCCCGGGGTGTCGATCCAGGGTGGCTCTGCCCGTTCGGGGCCGTTTCCCGGCGCTCTGTGGCGATGGTGTGGTGGTGATCGCGACCGGATTACCGCTCCGTCTGCCCGAGAACCAGGTCACGATAGGGGAGTGAAACCGTCGGGTGGCCGACGATGCCCAGGGCCTTCTCGATCTCCTCGACCAGCTCAGCGGCGCCGTCCGGGGCGGCCCGAATCACCTCCGTCTCCACGAAGACACCCGCCCCAGCCACGGTGTCGATGCTGACGGAGACACCGGGGATCTCCGGGTGGCGGTGGGTGACGCGGGTCTTCACCACCCGGACCAGTTCCCGCATACCGATGTTGAGAAGAAGCCGTTCGGCGCTGATCGCCTGAGCGGCCCCGGCGAGGATCGCGTTGGTCTCGACCTTGGACACCATGTCGTCCTCGCGGTGCGTGGTGCCGTTGGAAGCGGGCTTGTAGGTGATCTCAGCGAAGTCGCCCCGCCGCCGAACCCGCAGGCACTCGACAGTCTCCAGGTAGTCGACGTCCAGCCTGCTGTAGTAGGTGTCCTCCTCGGTCACGGGCGCTTCCGTCAGGTAACCGAGTTCGGAGAGCAGTCGCGTGATGCTGCTGCCGTCGTCGGGAAGCTCCCGCTTGCGTTCCACCTCAGTGGTTTCTGTCATGCCGGTCATTCTCCCGAGTTCACCGCCGCGTACATTCGGGCCAGGCTCGCGTGACTGCACCAGCGCTGAACCGAGTCCATCGCCCTCCCCAAGGTGTCCGAATCGCTGAGCGGAATGTTCGAGAAGAGCACCAGTTGCTTCGCGTCGCGCAGCGGGTTCGGGAGGGCCCGCCGCAAGTAGCGGTTGTAGTAGCCCCGATCCCGCTGGGTCACGTCCGCCACCTGCACCGGCATCAGGACGGTCCGGTCCGGCCGGCTCGACTCGGTGGAACTGGCCGCGAACGCGGCGAGCAGCGCGTCGAGCGTCATGTAGGCGTAGGTCTCGCGTCCCTCCCGGGTGGTCCAGTGCTCCCAGATCACCCGGCACTCCCTGTCGCCACGTTCCGCCGTGGCGAGGAACTGTGAGAGCGCGATGTCCGTGCACTCGTCGAAGATGTCTCCGTCAACCGTGAAGTGATCGCCGTAGCGCTCGCTCAGCGCGTGCATCATGCGCTTCTGCGACTCGGGCAGCCACTCGGCGTCCGTCAGGCGGTAGTGCACCCGCTTGTGCCCCGTCCGGGCGTCGATCCAGTCCGCTGCCATCTGCCCGTCGAGGAACGGCACGAAGCCGAGGGCCCCGGACCGCCAGATGTGGTCCCGGAAGGTGATGTAGTGCCGCTGGACCTCGCGGAAGATCCCGACCGGCGCGGAGACGAACGCGGCCGTTCCGGTCGCGAGCTCACCGACGGGGACGATGCGGGAGTCCTGGCGGGTGACCACCTCGTCGTGGGCGCCGTGGTACGGGTGCGTTCCCTCCTGGAGGTACTGCGGCAAGAACATGCGGAGGAACTGAATCCAAGACCTGGCGGCGAAGGTCTGCACCGAGCGTTCATGCAGCGACGTACCGTCGACGGCGTACACGTCACGGTAAGCGAAGAGGCCGCCCGGCCGGAGCACGGTCGGGATGGTGCGGATCATCGAGTGGAGCCCGTTGTAGCCGCCGCCGTAGCTGTAGACCTCGTGCAGCAGCGCGGACGCGCTGATCACGTCGACGGGCTCCGGCAGCAGCGTCCCGATGTCCTGGGCGAACCCGCTGACGAGTTCGACCGTGCCGACCTTCTGGAACTCGGTCATCGCCTCGTTGAGCGAGGCCGAAACGACGCCGGGAACCTCGACAAGCGTGAGGTCCACACCTCGATGCGTGCCGCCGCCGGTAGCGAGCTGCGAAGCAAGGAAGATGACCGCCGAGCCGCCACCCGGCCCGATCTCGACCGCCTTCGGGCGGTCGCTCCGAACCCGCTGGAGGGCTTGGTAGGCCAGAAAGCCCTTCTCCTCCCCATGCGCGTTCGCGGCCACGTCGAGGTAGCCGGCATCCGTCTTCGACTCGGTGGCGAACTTCGATCCGTTCAACTGTCCACCCC
This sequence comes from Kitasatospora sp. NPDC041917, assembly GCF_055589745.1. NCBI lineage: Bacteria > Bacillati > Actinomycetota > Actinomycetes > Kitasatosporales > Streptomycetaceae > Kitasatospora > Kitasatospora sp. NPDC041917. The sequence continues at coordinate 320,400 of NZ_JBVJBI010000006.1, forward strand.
AGAAGTTGAGTTGGTTTGCTGGATCGCTTACTTGGAGTCCCGTGCTCGGGCGGCGTCGAGCTTCCGCCGTAGCCGGTAGCGCCGTGCGAGCCGGCGCCGAGACGAGCTGAACATCGTCACGGGCCAGGTGAACTGGAGGTACACGCCCCACATCCACGCAAGGGTGTTGCGTGGTTCCGTGACCAGAGAGCGAAGAGCACGGCCGATGACGACCGCGCGTGTGGGCCTCACGAGGCGAGCCCCTTCTGGGCCCTCGTACGGGCGGGGCCGTAGACGGGAAGCAGCTCCGGCGTCGGCCCAACCTGCTCGACCTCGCCGGGCAAGGTGGTCCACTCGATGCCGCCGCGACGGGGGCGGAGGTAGATCAGACCTCCCCTCGTCTCCATGTAGACGCCCTCGCAACCGAGATTGGCGCGGTCCCTAACGACCTCGCCGGCCTTCGGCTGATAGATCACCGCGTGAGACCTCTTGCGAACCGCCACTACAGCTCCCTAGAGCACAATCTTCGTGTCCTAGAGCAGAAGGTAGAGCTTAGGGAAGTGCTTTCGGGTCGAATGTCGGTGCACTAGTGTGCTCCTGAGTGACTATCACCTCGACTGAGGAGTAGCGCATGGCCAGCCCAAAGACGTTCACCGCGATCGCTGACCACTACCGGCAGGCGATCCTCACCGGCGAACTTGTGTCCGGTGAGAAGCTCCCCACTAACAGGGAGATGTGCCAGCGGTGGAACGTGGCGACAGCAACTGTCAGTAGGGCCTTGAACCAGCTGCTGGTTGAAGGACTCATCAGGACCAGCCCCCGCGGAACCTTCGTGGCGGACGATGCGACAGCAACCGCAACGGGACGGGATCGGCTGGCGATGGTCCAGCGGCTGAGGTCCAGCCTGATGGAAGGCGAGACCAGCCGGGTCACGGCGGCCGAGCTGGTTGTCCCGCCGTTGTACGTGCAGGACATCTTCAATCTCGACCCCGGCGACCAGCTTGTTCGACGCGAGTACGTCGCCGGACGGGGCAAGACCCGCACCATGCTGGCGGTGGTCTGGTATCCGGCGCACTTCGCCGCGCTGGTGCCTGACTTGCTTTCGACCGCGCCCAGCAAGAATGCAGGGCTCACTGCGAAGGTGCTTGAGGCGTCTGGTCGGACGATCACGCATGCCCGGGACGACGTGCACGCCCGGGAGTGCGATGCCCGGGAGGCATCGGCGTTGGGGCTCCGCGTGGGATCGCCGGTGCTGGGAGGGGTTCACCGCTGGTCTGATGACGAGGGCGTGATCGAGTTCGGCCTCTGGGTCGTGCCGACACGAGTCACGATCGGCTACGAGTACGGCACCTGAGTAGCTGGACCTGGATCAGTACCGAACGAAAGAACCGCCCCGGCCGAGTAGGCCGGGGCGGTTTGCTTTGCTTCGAGCGTCCAGAGGACTACAAGGAACGGGTTCCCAGCCCGCTCCCTCCTCCCGCCGGTCAGGCGGGGCGGGCGCCGACGGCGTCGCGGATCTGGTCGCCGAGGCCGCCGTTGACGCGGGCGCAGTTGGCGCAGCAGAAGAACATGCCGGCGACCTCGACGCCGTGGCCGACGATGCGGACGTGGCACTGTTCGCAGCGCGGCGCGAGCTTCTCCATCGCGCACTCGAAGCTGTCGAAGGTGTAGGTGTCGCCGGTGACCGTCTTGATCTCGAAGGCCAGCCAGTAGTCGTTGCCGCAGGTGACGCAGATGGCCATGGCGGCCGTCTCCTTCCGGTGGGGCCGACCCGGCGGGGCGGCTCGTCTCCCAGTGTCGAAGGCCCGGTCGGCGGCGGCCACCCGGAGGGGGCGGGCGGCGGCTCAGGTGGGGCGGGCGGCGAGGTCCTCCAGGGCGCGGACGGCGCGGTCGGCGTCGTCGGCGGCGACGAACAGGTGGTCGTGGTGGAAACCGGCCACCACGTTGCAGCTGATGCCCTCCTCGGCGAGCCGGCCGGACACCGCGGCGGTCAGCCCGACGGCCTCCAGCGCCGAGTGGATCCGCAGGGTGATCCAGGCCGCCACGTACTCGTAGCGCAGCCCGAGCGCGTCCGCCTCCTCCTGGGCGACCACCATCGTCACCCCCTCGGGTTCGGCGACGGTCACCACCGGCCGCATGCCGGCGGGCACCCGGGCGGGGAGCGTGCAGTAGACGTACCGCCCCGGGTTGAGCTGCGGGCTCATTGCGCGCAGCAGCGTCGCGAGGTCTCGTTCTGCGGCCATGCCCGCCACCGTAGCGGCTGGACGGGGGATGCGTCGTGCTCCGTGGGCGTGTCGGAATCCGTTGACGAGCGACAGTCACCGATATATCGTCGAGCTATCGAGACAGTAACTCGACTGCCTCGTCGAACCGTGGAGACGGAGGTGGGCGCGATGCGCTCGGAAGGTCAAGGAATGCGATTCCGCTGGGAAGGCCCGCGCGGAGGCGGCCCGGGCGGCGGCCGGCGCCGCGGCCCGGGCCCCGAGTTCCGGGGGATGCCCGGGGAGGGAGTCGAGGGCCGGGAGGCGTTCGGCGGGTTCGGCCCGCCGTTCGGCGGCGGCGGCCCCGGCCGGCCGATGGGCGGCCCGTTCGGGCACGGCTTCGGCGGCCACGGCGGCCGGCGCGGAGGCCCGCACGGCCGGCGCGGCGGCCGGGCCCGGCGCGGTGACGTCCGGGCCTCGCTGCTGGCGCTGCTCAAGGAGCGGCCGATGCACGGCTACGAGATGATCGCCGAGATCACCGAGCGGACCGGAGGGGCCTGGCGGCCCAGCCCGGGGTCGATCTACCCCAACCTCCAGCTGCTGGAGGAGGAGGGCCTGATCACCGCGCAGGAGGTCGGTGGCAAGCGGCTGGTCTCGCTCACCGACGCGGGCCGGGCCGAGGCCGACGCCGGGCCGGCCGAACCGTGGGCGGAGGCCGGCCGGGAGGTCGACTGGGAGGCCGTCCAGGAGGTCGGCCAGGCACTCGCCGCCGTCGACCAGGCGATCCGGCAGGTCATGGCCACCGGCACCGAGGCGCAGCGCGCCAAGGGCCTGACCGTACTGACCGAGGCCCGCAAGAAGCTGTACCTCATCCTCGCCGAGGACGACTGACCGGCCCGGGGGGAGGACCCGTGGGAAGCGCCGCCGGGCGAACCGCGGGGGACCGGGACGGGCGGTGCCGCCTGCCCGGGCGGTCCGGGGGAGGGCCGTACGGACCTCGCGGGGCTCATGGCCCTCACGGCCGGACCGTGAACAGCGCCACGGACACCAGCAGCAGCACCGCCCAGCCGAACCAGAGCCAGGCGTTCGGCCCGATGGCCACGCTGTAGAGGCACACCACCAGGAGCAGCACCCCGGTGACGCCCGCGACCTGCCGGTTGTGGTGCTCCACCGCCCGGGAGCGGCTCCTCGGGTGCCGTACCGTCCTCGCCATGCCGACCTCCCCGGGAGGCGAACGAAGGGCAACACAGGGCAACACGGGGCGACGCAGGGCGACGGCGAAGCGCGCGGCCCGTCAGCCGGAGGCGCGGACGGTGGCCGCCTCGTCGTACTCGTAGCGCCAGAACCAGCTCAGGCCCCGAACCTGCTTGCTCCGGACGTACACCAGTGTGCGCGCGGCGGCCTCGCCGTGCGCGGGGACCGGAACCTTGTACTTCTTGGGCACGCCGAGTATCGGCCCCAGGGGGATGGGCAGGATCGTCCCGTCCAGGGGGCCGCCGACGAATGCGGTGTCCGCGCTCTTCATCCCCCCAGGGTCTCACCTCCGCGCCGGACCGGGACCGGGACCAGGGCCGGGGCCGTGCCCGGGGCGCCGGACGGGGCACCGGAGGGGGAGCGCCGGGACGACCGGGGGCTCCCGGACGGGAGGGCGGGCGGGACGTCGCGTGCGGGCGGCGTGCCGGGAGTGTGCCCGGGGTGCGCCCGTGGGCGTCACCGCGAGTGTGACCGGAGAGGCACCGCCCCCGGTCATCCGGAGGCCCCCCGCACCCTTATCCTTCCTGTTACGCCCTCGGGGTCCACCCGGGTCAGCGGGCCCGTACGGGCCGGGCGAGGCGCGAATCCGCGCGCCCTCCGGCCGATTTGGCGCGGACAGCGTGCTGCCGCGACTGCGTACCGTGACCCGGGCGTCGGCCGCCCGGTGACCCCGGTCCACGGCCGGCAGGGCGCGGACGTCAGGGCCGAGCACCCCGGGAAGCAGTCGGGGGCGCCGTGCGTTGCGTCGAGTGGTACGTCGAACGCTGTGTCGCACCAGGCACGGCAGTTGCGCGGAAGGGGCCCGATGGAAGCCGGCAGCAGGTGGACGACCTGGTGGCAGAAGCGTGAACGTCAGCGGGCGGGGGGCGCCGACGACCCGGCCGCCGGACTCGATCAGCTGCTCGGTGCCGCGCGCGCCGGATTCCCGCTCGCGCCCGCCGCCCACCCGGCCGGCTACCGGTGCTCCTGCGACCGGGTGGCCTGCCCGGCCCCCGCCCAGCACCCGGTCTCCTTCGCCTGGCAGACCCAGGCCACCACCGACCCCGAGCAGCTCTCCCGCTGGCTCGCCCGCGACCCGCAGGCCAACTTCATCACCGCCACCGGCCGGGTGCACGACGTGCTGGACGTCCCGGCGGAGGCCGGACGGCTGGCGCTGGAGCGGCTGACCGCACTGGGCGTCGAGGGCCCGGTCGCCGCCGTCGGCGAGGACCGCTACCTGTTCTTCACCGCCACCCGCGGCACCCCCCAGGACGAGGACGAGTGGTGGCCGAGCGCGCTCGACTCCACCCCGGACACCATGTCGGAGCACCCCGGCCTGCGCTGGCACTGCCGCGGCTCGTACACCCTGCTGCCGCCGGCCGCGCTGCCGGACGGCTCCCACGTGAGGTGGCTGCGCGGGCCCGAGCAGCCGCTGCCGGACCCGCTGCGGGTGCTGGACGTGCTCACCGACGCCTGCACCGAGGTGGGCGCCGTCGCCGAGGAGCAGTGGCTGATCGGCTAGGGCGCCCGCCGGGCGGCGCGGGTCACGCCGGCCGTGCCCCGGTCACGGCAGGGTGAGGATCTCCGCGCCGTCCGCCGTGACCACCAGGGTGTGCTCGAACTGGGCGGTGCGCTTGCGGTCCTTGGTGACGACCGTCCAGCCGTCCTCCCAGATCTCGTAGTCGTAGGTGCCCAGGGTCAGCATCGGCTCGATGGTGAAGGTCATGCCCGGCTTGATCACCTCGGTGGCCCGCTCGCTGTCGTAGTGCGGGATGATCAGGCCGGAGTGGAACGACGTGTTGATGCCGTGTCCGGTGAAGTCCCGCACCACGCCGTACCCGAAGCGCTTGGCGTAGGACTCGATGACCCGCCCGATGACGTTGATCTGACGACCCGGCCTGACCGCCTTGATCGCCCGGGCGAGGGATTCCCGGGTGCGCTCGACCAGCAGCCGGGACTCCTCGTCCACGTCACCGACCAGGTAGGTGGCGTTGAGGTCGCCGTGCACCCCGTGGATGTACGCGGTGGCGTCGATGTTGACGATGTCGCCGTCCTGGAGCACCGTCGAGTCCGGGATGCCGTGGCAGATCACCTCGTTGATCGAGGTGCAGACGGACTTGGGGAAGCCCCGGTAGCCGAGGTCGGACGGGTAGGCGCCGTGGTCGCACATGTAGGCGTGGGCCACGGCGTCCAGCGCGTCGGTGGTGACGCCGGGGGCGATCAGCTTGGCCGCCTCCTCCATCGCCCGGGCGGCGATCCCGCTCGCGATCCGCATCTTCTCGATCGTCTCGGCGGTCTGCACCTCGGGCCCGGTGTACGGCGTCGGCGCGGACTTGCCGACGTACTCGGGGCGCGCGATGTGCGCCGGGACCTTGCGGGTGGGGGACTGGATGCCGGGTACGAGAGCCATGCCGCGAGTCTAGTCGCCGGTCCCCGGGGCCCCGGGGGGTGTGCGGCCCGGGCCGGGGCGGGGAATGATCGGTACCGACCCATCCTTCTGGCCTTCTGAACGGGAGAGCGCCATGCCCCTCGGATTCAACCGCAAGCCGACCGGCAAACCCGGCGAGTGGTTCTACTGCATCAAGCACAACAAGGTCGAAGAGGGCCCGGAGTGCCCGGCGAAGGACCGCCTGGGCCCGTACGCCACCCCCGAGGAGGCCGCCCAGGCGCTGCGCATCGCCGACGAGCGCAACCGCGAGTGGCAGAACGACCCGCGCTGGAGCGACAAGCCGAAGGACGACGCCGAGTAGCCCGCCCGGTGCGGTGCCGAGCCCATGTGTACACCTGGGTCATCACGTACACTTGGGCTCATGACGCAGCCGTTGCCCAGGGAGTCGATCCGCGATGTCCGCGCGCACCTGGCAGAGGTCGTCGAGCGGGCCGACCGGGACGACGTACCCACCGTGATCACGCGCCGGGGCAAGGAGGTTGCCGCCGTCGTGTCGATCGAGGTCCTGCGGAAGTACCAGGAGTGGGAAGCGCGCGAGATCAACCGGATCATCGACGAGCGGATGGCCGATCCCGCGCCGGGCGTGCCGATCGAGGACGTCATGCGGGAGACGCTGGCCCGCAGTGAGTGAGTACCGCACCGTCTTCCGGCCGGAGGCCCAGGCCGAGCTCCGGAAGATCCCTCGTGACATGGCGCTTCGCATCCTGGCCAAGCTGACCGAGCTGGAGAGCGATCCGTTCGGCTCCAACACCACCGCACTCGTGTCGCAGCCCGAGCGTCGACGCCTGCGCGTGGGCGGCCACCGCATCGTCCATACGGTCGACAACGGGCAGGTGGTGGTGTGGATCGTCCACGTCGGCCACCGTTCCACGATCTACGGCACCTGACGGAAACACCGGGCCCCGCCCGGCGGGCTCGTCACGCCGTCGGGGCGGCCTCCCGTTCGGCGCGTTCGTGCTCGGCGCGGACGGCGGCGGCGTGGGGGTCGGTGCGGTCGTCGTAGCCGAGCAGCTTCGGCAGGGCGGCGGCGACCGCGAGCACGGCGACCACGCAGGCGACGCCGCCGGCCCAGACGGCGGCGCGCACGCCGACCAGCCCGGCCATGGTGCCGGCCCGGACCTGGCCGAGCTGCGGGCCGACGGAGTAGCTGAGCAGTTCGACGCCGGCCATCCGCCCGCGCAACTCGTCGGGGATGGACTGGTTCCACATGGTCGAGCGGGCGAGCCCGCTGATCTCGTCGGCACCGCCGGCCAGCGCCAGGCCGAGCAGCACCAGCCCGATGTGCTCGGACAGTCCGGCGAGCGCCATCGCCGCGCCCCAGCCGACGGCGGCGGCCACCAGCAGCCGCCCGTGCCGGTGGACGCGGGAGGTCCAGCCGCTGGTGGCGCCGACCAGCAGGGCGCCGAGGGCGGAGGCCGCGTACATCGGGCCGAGCGCCCAGTCCGCCCCCAACTCCGAGGCCAGGAAGGGGAAGACGGCCACCGGGTAGGCGAACAGCATGGCGCAGAGGTCGATCGCGTAGGTGCCGAGCAGGTCCTTGCGGCTCCAGGCGTAGCGGACGCCGGTCAGCACCGCCCGGACGGACGGCCGTTCGGCGCCGGTGGGCGGCGGCACCGCCTTGATCCGGACGAGCAGCAACAGCGAGACCGCGAAGGTGAGGATGTCCAGCGCGTACGCGGTCTGCACCCCGGCGAAGGCCACCACGACCCCGGCCAGCGCCGGACCGGCCACCGAAGCGGCGTTGTGGTACAGCGACCTGAGGGCGAACGCGGCGGTCAGGTGCTGGTGCGGGACGAGCCGGGGCAGGAGCGAGTCCAGCGCCGGGCGCTGGATGCCGTCGGCGGCCGCGACCAGTGCGGCGACCAGGTAGATCGGCCAGAGCAGCGGGTGCGGCAGCAGGGCGTTGACCAGCAGCAGCCCGGCCAGCAGGCCGAGCGCGACCTCCGCCCGCAGCACCAGCTTCCGGCGGTCCAGGGCGTCGGCGAGGGCGCCGCCCCAGAGACCGAAGACGATCAGCGGGACGAGTTCGACGGCGCCGATCAGGCCGACCGCGAAGGAGGAGCCGGTGAGCTCCTTGATCTGCATCGGTACGGCGACGAGGGTCAGGAAGCCGCCGAAGCTGGTGACGCAGCCGGAGGTCCACAGGTAGCGGAAGTCGCGGGAGGCACGCCAGGGTGCCAGGTCGGGTGTCAGCGATCGCAGCAGCCTCCGGGCGCGCCCGGGCACGGAGGGATACGGGGGTTCGTCGACGTTCACGAACCGTCATCCTCGGACGGCGGTCACCGCTTCCGCAAAGGGTTTTCGGCCCGTCGGCGGTCGGGACGCGCGCACCGGTGGTTCGGGCGCCCGGTTCACCAGCGGCTGATCGCGGGCGTCGAGGTCAGCCGTTCGGCGAGTCGGGCGAGCCGGTCCCGGACGGAGCGGCGGTGGGTCCGCTGCCCGGCGGCGACGCTGACCAGGTGCTGGGCGAGGTCGAAGGGCCCCTCGGCGGCGGTGCCGACGGCCAGCCGCTCGTGCGCGAGCTCGCCGAGGCCGCCGGGGCCACCGGGGCCGCCGGCCGTCCCGGCGCCGGCCGGGGCGCCGCCGTCCAGCGCGAGCACGGTCGCGCCGCGCCGCCGGGCGTCCTGCACCCGCTCCAGCAGCGGGGCGCCGGCCGCCTCCGGGACCACCACCAGCACGGTGTCGCCGCGCCCGGCCCCGGTGAGCCGCCGCAGGTCGTGCAGCAGGTGGGCGGGGGCGCCGGCCGGCGGGCTGTGCCGCAGCAGGGTGGGCGCCAGCCGGGGGACGTCCGACCACGCGGCCTCGTCGTCCAGGTGGGCGGCCAGGTGCCAGGGCTCGTACGCCTCGGTGCCGACCAGCAGCAGCCCGCTCGCCCCGCGCCGTTCCACCGAGCGGCGCAGCGCCCCGGCGAAGCCGCCGACCGCCTCCAGCCAGCCCGTTCCCGTCAGCCGTTCCCGGAGTGCCGAAACTCTCACCGCGTCCATGCGGGCCAGGATGTCCCGCCGGGCCGGGGATTTGGCAGGATCGGCCCATGACTTCCCTCGATTCAGCGACAAACCCGGCCCACGAGGTGCCGGACGTCTCGCAGCTGGTGGTCGGTGTCCTCGGCGGCACCGGCGACCAGGGGCGGGGACTGGCCCTGCGGCTGGCCAAGGCCGGCCAGCAGGTGCTCATCGGCTCCCGTGACGCCGCCCGTGCCGAGGCCTCGGCGGCCGAGCTGGGCCTCGGCGTGCGCGGCGCCGACAACGCCACCGTCGCCCGGGAGAGCGACGTGGTGATCATCGCGGTCCCGTGGGACGGCCACGCCGCCACCCTGACCGCGTTGCGCGAGGAGCTCACGGGCAAGATCGTCGTCGACTGCGTCAACCCGCTGGGCTTCGACAAGCAGGGCGCGTACGCGCTGAAGCCGGAGGAGGGCAGCGCCGCCGAGCAGGCCGCCGCCCTGCTGCCGGACTCCCGGGTCACCGCCGCGTTCCACCACCTCTCGGCGGTGCTGCTCCAGGACGAGTCGGTGGAGAGCATCGACACCGACGTCATGGTGCTCGGCGACGACCGGGACGCCACCGATGTCGTGCGGGGCCTGGCCGGCCGCATCCCCGGGATGCGCGGCATCTACGCGGGCCGGCTGCGCAACGCCCACCAGGTGGAGTCGCTGGTCGCCAATCTGATCTCGGTCAACCGCCGCTACAAGGCCCACGCGGGCCTGCGGATCACCGACGTCTGACCGGCACGGGCCGTGTCGACCTCACCCCTGGACCGGCTCCGGAGGTGAGGTCGGCGACAATGGGTGGCGGCCGTGACCCGGCCGCCCGCACCCGTTCTAGGAGCCTCCCGCCATGCCTCGCACGTCCCTCTTCGCCCTGGCCGCCGTCGTCCTCGCGCTCGTGGCCCTGGTGGTCTCGCTGGTCCAGGGCTTCTGGCTGGGCCTGATCTGGCTGCCGCTGGCCGGCGTGGCCAGCAACGTGCTGTGGATGGACCGTCGCCGGGCCCGGATCGCCGCGGCCGCCGCCGAGCAGGGCTGAGGCCCTGCCCGCGGACCGCCGGTGGGGCTAGTTCTTCCAGAAGCTGAACAGGTACCGGCCGAGCGTGGCGTAGTCCTGGTCCACCCCGAACAGGCTCATCAGGCCGTGGACGATCCCGAAGAAGAACTGGTTCACCTGGGGCTGCCACAGCAGCGCGAACACCGCGAGCATCCCGTACGGCGCGAACGGCTCGATGGCCCGCCGGGTCCGGTACGACAGCCAGGGCTCGACGATCCCGTAGCCGTCCAGCCCGGGCACCGGCAGCAGGTTCAGCACCGCCGCGCTCAGTTGGAGGAAGCCGAGGAAGCCCAGCGCGCCGGAGAACGGCGAGATGATCAGCTCGTGGCCCTCCCAGACCGCGTGCACGGTCGGGTCGTCCAGCCAGCCCGCGCCGATCGGGATCAGCAGCGCCGCCGCGATGAGCAGGTTGACCAGCGGGCCGGCCGCCGAGATCAGGCTGTGCTTGAGCCGGCCCTGGACGCGGTGCCGCTCGATCCAGACCGAGCCGCCGGGCAGGCCGATGCCGCCGAGGATCACGAAGACGATCGGCAGCACGAAGCTGAGCAGCACGTTGGCGTACTTCAGCGGGTTGAGCGTGAGGTAGCCCTTGGCCCCGACGCTGATGTCGCCGCCGTGCAGCGCGGTGCGCGCGTGGGCGTACTCGTGCAGGCAGAGGGAGACCATCCAGCCCGCGACCACGAACAGGAACACCCCGAACGAGGCGTTGCCGTAACCCTGGTGCACCGCCCAGCCGGAGGTGCCGAGGACGGCGAGGAGCGCCCAGAACACCGGGCTGATCCGGCGGTCCTCGCTGCGGGAGCGCGGCGTGGCGGCGAAGGTCATGGTCTGGGTGCTCCGTGGGGAGGGGAAGGCGGGCGGGCGCGAGCGGGTCGATCATGCCGGGCGGGCCGGTGACCGGACAAGCCGTCCCGGGTGAACGTCCGGGCGCGCGGTGGCGTTCCACCCTACGTGCCGGGGCCGGGAGGGGCCCAGCACAATTGTGCGGCCCTTCCCCCGGGCATCGACCAGAATGGTGCGGTGCACTACGGCATCCTCGGGACGACGACGGCCCACCACGACGACGGCACGCCGGTAGCGATCGGCGGCGCCCGGCTGCGGGCCCTGCTCACCGCCCTGGCCCTGCGGCAGGGCCGGCCGGTGCCGGCCGACCTGCTGGTGGACGAGGTGTGGGAGGCCGAGCCGCCGCAGGACTCCTCCGCCGCGCTCCAGACCCTGGTCGGCCGGCTGCGCCGGACCATCGGCCGGGACGAGGTCGGCTCCGGCCCGGCCGGGTACTGGCTGACCGGCCCGGCCACCGACCTCGCCGACTTCCAGCGGCTGACCGGTGAGGGCCGCCGCGCCCTGGACGCCGGGGACCACGCGCTCGCGGCCGAGCGGCTGCGCGCCGCCCTGGCCCTGTGGCGCGGCCCCGCGCTCGCCGACCTGCCGGACCGCACCGGCCCGGCCGTCCGGCTGGAGGCCCAGCACGAGGAGGCCCGGCGCCACCGGATCACCGCGGACCTCGGCCTCGGCCGGGCCGCCGAGCTGATCGCCGAGCTGGCCGAGCTGTGCGAACGGCAGCCGCTGGACGAGCCGTTGCAGCTGCTGATGATCCGGGCGCTGCACGAGAGCGGGCGGACGGCCGAGGCGCTGCGCCACTACGAGCGGACCAGGCGCGCCCTGGCCGACGAGCTCGGCGTCGACCCGGGGCGCGGACTCCGTTCCCTGTACGCCGAGTTGCTCGCTCCGACGGACCCGACGGAGCTGACGGGCCCGGCGGCCCCGGCGACCCCGAAGGCCCCGGCGGCCCAGGAGGGGCGGAACCCGGATCCCGCCCCCGCCCCCGCGGCGCCCCAACTCCCGCGCCCCGGCGGCAACCTGCGCGGCCGGCTGACCAGCTTCGTCGGCCGCGAGGACGATCTCGCCGCGCTGCGCGCGATGCTGACGGACCGTCGGCTGGTGACCCTGACCGGCCCCGGCGGCTCCGGCAAGACCAGCCTCTCGACGGAGGCCGGCCGCGCCGAGCAGTCCGCCGGAGGCTGGCCGGACGGCGTCTGGGTGGCCGAACTCGCCCCGCTGGAGAGCCCGGACGCGGTGCCCGCCGCCGTGGTCTCGGCGCTCGGCCTGCGCGAGATCGTGCTGCACAGCACCAGCATGGTCGCCGAGGTGATCGAGAAGCGGGCCGAGGACCCGGTGCGCCGGCTGGTCGAGCACTGCGGCCACCGCCGGATGCTGCTCGTCCTGGACAACTGCGAGCACCTGATCCAGGCGGCCGCCGACCTCGCCGACGTCCTGCTCGCCGAGTGCCCCGGGCTGACGGTGCTCGCCACCAGCCGCGAGCCGCTGGGCGTGCCGGGGGAGACGGTGCTGCCGGTGGAGCCGCTACCCGACCCGGTCGCGCTGCGGCTGTTCGTCGAGCGCGCGGCCGCCGCCCGTCCCGGCTTCGATCCGCAGGGCGACCCGGAGGCCTGCGCCGAGATCTGCCGCCGGCTGGACGGGCTGCCGCTGGCCATCGAACTGGCCGCCGCCCGGCTGCGGGTGATGACGGCGCGCCAGATAGCCGACCGGCTGGACGGCCGGTTCGCGCTGCTCACCGCGGGCAGCCGCACCCTGCTGCCGCGCCAGCAGACGCTGCGCGCGGTGGTCGACTGGAGCTGGGACCTGCTGGGCAAGCGGGAGCGGGCGGTGCTGCGCCGGCTCGCGGTGTTCGCGGGCGGCTGGCAGCTGGAGGACGCCGAGGCGGTCTGCGCCGACGGCGTCGAGGTGGCCACCGGCGAGGTCGCCGACCTGCTGCTGTCGCTGGTCGACAAGTCCCTGCTGGTGGCCGACCTGGACGGGGCCAGCCTGCCGCGCTACCGGATGCTGGAGACCATCCACGAGTACGCGACCGAGCGCCTGGCCGCGTCCGCCGCGGACCGCGCCGCCACCGAGGCCCGTCACCTGGCGCACTTCCGCACCATGATCTCGGTCGCGGACACGCAGATCCACGGCCCCCGGCAGCTGCACTGGCTGGCGGTGCTGGAGCGCGAGCAGGACAACATCCGCGCGGCGCTGCGCCGGGCGATCGACCTGCGGGACGAGGATCAGGCGCTGCTGCTCGCCCTCGGCATGAGCTGGTACTGGTCGCTGCGCGGCTACAGCATGGAGGCGCGCACCTGGTACACCGCGGTCGGCGCGCTCGGCCCGGACCCGTTCGCCCCGGACGCCCCGCGGGCGGTGCCGCTGGAGCACAGCGTGTTCGCGTACGAGCCGCCGCTGTCCGCGCCGGTGGTCGAGGAGGCCCGCCGGCTGCTCGCGATGTTCCGGCTGATCGGGCTGTTCGAGGGCAACCTGGACGTCCTCGGCGACCCGGAGGCGGTCGAGGTCGCCCAGCGGCTGATGGACGCCTACACCCCGGACCTGCCGCAGTCCTACCGCTTCCCGGCGCTGATGCGGGTGTTCGGCGCGTTCCTGGCCGGCCGCCTGGAGGTGATGAAGGACCTGCTGGACGACGCCGTGCTCGGCTGCGAGCGGTACGGCGGGCCGAGCGACCTGGCGTTCATCCTGCAGGTGCGGGCCAGGATGCTGAACGACTGGCCGAGCGGCGCGGAGCAGAGCATCGTGGACGGCAAGCGCTCGCTGGAGCTGTACGAGCGGGCGGGCGACCTCTGGGGGATCTCCCAGGCGCTGTCGGCGCACGGCGAGTCGCTGGCCAACCGGGGCGAGTCCGCGGCCGCCGCGGAGGCGTACGAGCGGGCGATCGGGCTGGTCGAGGAGCTGGGGGCGCCGCTGGAGGTGCCGATCCTGCGGGTGAATCTGGGCACCGCCCTGCTGGAGCACGACGTGGACCGCGGCGAGCGGGTCGTCCGGGAGGCGCTGGCCTCGATCGAGACCCCGGGACTCAACCAGTCCACCACCGGGGCCCTGATGTTCGGCCACCTGACGCTCTGCGGTCTGCACGCCCAGCGCGGCGAGTTCGAGCTGGCGCTGGCCGAGCTGGACGAGCTGGACACGGTCCGGGTCGGCGGTTTCGCGCCGAGCCTGGTGACCGGGATGCTGCTGAGCGCCCGGGGCTGGATCACGGCCCGGGCCGGCGATCCGGAGGCGGGGTTCGAGCTGCTGCGCGACGGCTGGCGGCAGCTGCGGGCGGTGACGGCGGCGAGCGGCTTCGCCGAGCACATGACGGTCATGGTGGTGCCCGCGGTGACGGCGGTGCTGTGCAGCTTCGCCCGGCGCGACGGGGACCTGGAGCGGGCCCGGGCGGCGGCGGTGCTGATCGGCGCGCACGGTGGGCTGAACGGCCCCAAGGGCGGCTACCTGGAGCGGTCCGAGCGGGCGCGCACGGAGGCCGTCCTGCGGGAGCTGATGGGCGACGCCGAGTACGAGGAGGCCCGGGCCGGCGGGGTCGGGACGTCCCAGGAGCAGGCCTTCGAGCTGCTGGAGGGGCTGATCGGCTAGCCCCGGGCTCCGCGGGCTCTGCGGGCTCCCCGGACTTCCCGGACTCCCCGGACTCCCTGGGCCCGTGCGGCCGGCGCCCGTCCCCCGGTCACCGGCCGCACGGGCCCGTTCCGCGGCCGGCGCCTGTCCCGGGCGGCCGGCCGTTCTCGCCCGCCGGCCCTCCCCGGCGGGAGTCGAGGGGGAGCCGACGGCGGTCGTGGGGTCAGGTCCGCTTGCGGAACCGGGCGACCGCCAGCGGGGCGAAGATCGCGGTGACGGCGGCCGACCAGACCAGCACGATCATCACCGGGTGGGCCACCGGGCCCTCGCCGTTGAGCAGGGAGCGGGAGGCGTCGGCCAGCGCCGACAGCGGGTTGACCTCGGTGAAGGACTTCAGCCAGCCCGGCATGGTGTCGGGCCTGGCGAAGATCGAGCTGCCGAACTGCATCGGCATCAGGACCAGCATGGCCACGCCCTGGACGGCCTGGGCGCTGCGCAGGGCCATGCCCAGCAGCATCGAGATCCAGACGATCGACATGCCGAACACCAGGGCCAGGCCGATGGTGGCCAGCACCTCCAGCGGTCCGGTCCGCACCTCGAAGCCGATGCACATCGCGAAGCCGATCAGGATCGCGAAGGAGAGCAGTCCGCGCAGGGTCTCGGCGACGATCTTGGACAGCAGGACCGAGGCCCGGCCGATCGGCAGGGTCCGGAAGCGGTCCATCACGCCGGTCTGGAAGTCGCTGTTGAGGCCGGTGCCGACGGCCATCGCGAGGGTGAGGCCGGTCTGTCCGAGCAGGCCGGGGATCAGGTACTGCTTGTAGTCGTCCTGGTTGCCGGCCATCGCGCCGCCGAAGACGTAGACGAACAGCACGGTGAAGATGATCGGCATCAGCACGGCGTCGAACATCGACTCCGGGTCGGCCTTGATCCGCATCAGGTTGCGCCGGGTCAGCGCGCCGACGTGGCGCAGGGTGCCGGACAGGCCGATCCGGGAGTCCTCCGCCGGCGGCCGGGCGTCCCGGGCCCGGGAGGGGGTGAGCGTGGCGGTGGTCATGCGACGGGCTCCTTGGCGAGGCTGGGGGCGGGCACCGCGGCGGAGGCGGGCTTGCCGGTGATGGCGAGGAAGACCTCGTCCAGGCTGGGCACCTTGGTGTCGATGCCGGCGACGGCGAAGCCGCGGGTGCCGAGCACCCCGATCACCGCGGTCAGCTGCTCCTCGCCGGTGATCGGCACCGCGAGCAGGCCGGTGTCGGCGGAGAAGGTGGCGTTGAGGATGCCGCTCTCGTGCAGGCAGCGGGCCATCTCCGGCAGCTCGGCCGGGTCGGTCGGGCGGACCTGGAGGGTCTGGCCGCCGACCTTGGCCTTGAGCTCGGAGACGGCGCCGTTGGCGATCACCCGGCCGCGGTCGATGACGGTCAGCTCGTTCGCGAGCTGCTCCGCCTCCTCCATGTACTGGGTGGTCAGCAGCACGGTGCTGCCCTCGGCGACCATGCGCTGCACCTCGTCCCAGACCTCGTTGCGGGTGCGCGGGTCCAGGCCGGTGGTGGGCTCGTCCAGGTAGAGCACCCGGGGGCGGCCCATCATGCTGGCGGCCAGGTCGAGGCGGCGGCGCATGCCGCCGGAGTAGGTCTTGGCGGTCCGCTTGGCGGCCTCGGTGAGCGAGAAGCGCTCCAGCAGTTCGGCGGCCCGGGCCCTGGCCTCCTTGCGGGGGAGGTCGAGCAGCCGGCCGATGAGGTAGAGGTTCTCGTACCCGGAGAGCAGCTCGTCCACGGAGGCGTACTGGCCGGTGAGGCCGATCGTGCGGCGCAGCTGCTTGGGCTGGCGCAGCACGTCGTAGCCGCCGACGAACGCGGTGCCGGCGTCCGGCTTGATCAGGGTGGAGAGGACGCGCACCAGGGTGGTCTTGCCGGCGCCGTTGGGGCCGAGCAGGGCGAGGACGGTGCCCTCCTCGACGGTGAGGTCGACCCCGTCGAGGGCCTTGGTCTCGCCGTAGTGCTTGACGATGCCGTGCACCTCCACGGCGTTCCGAGAGGTGGTTCCCCGGTCGTTCGGGGCTGTCGCGATTCGTGTCATGCCCCCAGGGTGTCCGTCCGCGCTGTCAGCTCCCTGTCGGCCGGCGCCGTGTGCTGTCAGGCCGCTGTCACCGGCCGCCGGAGGCGCTCCCCGGGCGCCGGACGCGGCCCCGGGTACGGCAGAGGCCGGGGGTACGACAGCGGCCCCCGGGGACGGCAGCGGCCCCGCTCCGAACCGGAACGGGGCCGCGAGGAGCGGGCGTCAGCGGAAGCTGTGCTCCGCCGCCGGGAAGGCGCCGGAGCGCACGTCCTCGGCGTACGCCCGGGCGGCGTCGCCGAGGACGGTCCGCAGGTCGGCGTACTGCTTGACGAACTTGGGCACCCGGCCGGCCGTCATGCCGGCCATGTCGGTCCAGACCAGCACCTGGGCGTCGGTGTCCGGTCCGCCGCCGATGCCGACGGTCGGGATCGCCAGCTGCTCGGTGGCCTGGGCGGCCAGCTCGGCCGGGACGGCCTCCAGCACCACGGCGAAGGCGCCCGCCTGCTGGACGGCCTTGGCGTCGCGCAGCAGCTGGTGCGCCGCCTCGTCGCCGCGGCCCTGGACGGGGTAGCCGCCGAGGGCGTGCACGGACTGCGGGGTGAGGCCGATGTGGGCCATCACCGGGACGCCGGCCTCGACCAGCAGCTCGATCGAGCGGGCGCTGCGCTCCCCGCCCTCCAGCTTGACCGCGCCGACCCCGGCCTCCTTCATCAGCCGGGCCGCGTTGTGCATGGCCTGCGCGGGGGACTCCTGGTACGAGCCGAACGGCAGGTCGGCGACGATCATGGCCCGTTCGGTGCCGCGGACGACGGCGGCGGAGAGCATCACCATCTGATCCATGGTCACCGGGACGGTGGTCTCGTAGCCGAGGTGGCAGTTGCCCGCCGAGTCGCCGACCAGCAGCACCGGGATGCCGGCCTCGTCGAACACGCCCGCGGTGAGGGCGTCGTAGGCGGTGAGCATCGACCACTTCTCGCCGCGCTGCTTGGCGGCGGCGAGGTCGCGGACGGTGACACGGCGGTTGGTGACCCCGCCGTAGAGGGTGGCGGTCGACGCCTGGTTCTGGGCAGGCGAAGGCGTAGAAGCGTTCATCGAACGGACTCCTGAAGGGTTGTCGTCTCGTGGCGCCGTACGGCGTCCCCGGATCACCTCCATGCTTGCACGCCCCGGCGCCCGCGCAAAGAGGGGTGCGGGCGTCCCGGTGCGATCCAGGACACACCGGGCGCGCGGGTCACCCCCCGCCGGGGTGCGCGGGCGGCCGCCGAATTTGCCTGCTCTTTACGAAACGGATTCGTCTCGTATCGTATCGCCCGTTACTCTGGTGCGGGGGGTTACGAGACGTATGCGGCTCGGAATGCCCGCCAGTGTCACACCACCACGGACGGGAAACACCCATGACCACCGCAGCCGCGCCACCCCGCGTGCCGGAAGCCATCCACCGTCGGCGCTGGGCGATCCTCGGCACCCTGCTGCTCGCCCTGCTCGTCGTCGTGCTCGACAACTCGATCCTCAACGTCGCGATGAAGACCATCGCGACGCCCGCGCCGGTCGGACTCGGGGCCACCCAGAGCGACCTGGAATGGTCGATCAACTCCTACACCCTGGTCTTCGCCGGGCTGCTGTTCACCTCCGGCCTGCTCGGCGACCGGTTCGGCCGCAAGCGCGCGCTGCTGGCCGGCATGGTGGTCTTCGGCATCGCCTCGCTGCTGTCCGCGCTGGCCGCCTCGCCCGGTGAACTCATCGGCTACCGCGCCCTGATGGGTGTCGGCGGCGCGCTCGCGATGCCCGCCACGCTGGCGATCATCATGAACGTCTTCGAGCGCTCCGAGCAGCCCAAGGCGATCGGGATCTGGGCCGGCGCGGTCGGCCTGGCCATCGCCATCGGCCCGATCACCGGCGGCCTGCTGATCGAGCACTTCTGGTGGGGCTCGGTCTTCCTGATCAACGTCCCGATCGTGGTCGTCGCGGTGATCGCGATGGTGATCCTGGTCCCCGAGTCCAAGGACCCCAGCCCGGGCCGGATGGACCCGATCGGCGTGCTGCTGTCGATCGTCGGCCTGGTCGCGCTGATCTACGGCATCATCAAGGGCGGCGAGCTGGCCGACTTCACCGCGGTCGAGGCCTGGGCGCCGACCCTGGTCGGCGTGGTCGCGCTGGTCGCCTTCGTCTGGTTCGAGCGCCGCACCGCGTTCCCCGCGCTGGACGTCACCTGGTTCCGCAACAAGGTGTTCAGCGCGTCCGTGGTGGTCGTCGGCGTGATCTTCTTCGCGCTGATGGGCGTCTCGTTCTTCGGCGTCTTCTACATCCAGAGCGTGCGCGGCTACAGCGCCCTCCAGGCCGGTGTGCTGATGCTGCCGCTGGCCGCCGCCCAGCTGGTGTTCGCCCCGCGGGCCCGGCTGGTGGTCGACCGCTTCGGCGTCGCCGCCACCGCGACCTGCGGCATGCTGCTGGTCGCGGTCGGCTTCGTCGGCTACGTCGTGCTGACCGCCACCACCCCGATCTGGGTGCTGGTCGTGCTCGGCCTGGTGATGGGCGCCGGCATGGCACACGTCATGCCGCCGGTCACCGTCGCGATCATGGCCTCGCTGCCCCGGGAGAAGGCCGGTGCCGGCTCGGCCGTCAACAACACCTTCCGCCAGGTCGGCGGCTCGCTCGGGGTCGCCGTGCTCGGCGCGGTGCTCTCCACCGTCTACCGCGACGGGATGGCCGACACCCTGACCCACCTGCCCGAGGGCCTGCGCGACAAGGCCGGCGAGTCGCTGGAGGCCACCCTGGCCATCGCCGACCGCATCCCCGGCGGCCAGGCGCTGATCGCCCCGGCGAACGACGCCTTCGTCCACGCCATGCACGTGGTGGCCTCGCTCTCGGCGGGCGTCTCGGTGATCGGCGCCGTCGTCGCCTGGTTCCTGCTGCCGCGCCGCTCGGCCGCCCCCGCCGGCCCGGCCGGCCCGGCCCCCGAACAGCGCGGCCAGGAGCGCGAGGCCGCGGCCGCGGAGGCCTGACCAGCGGCCGGGCCCACCGTGACTGAGCGACAATGGCCCTGCCACCCGGGTGCGCCCCGGGCGGCAGGGCCTCGGTCCGGGGCGGGCCCCCGCCGCGGACCCACCGAGGGACACCCCACGGCGCCAGCGCCGCCGGGGAGAGCGAGGGAGAGACAGCGGGGATGAAGACGGACACGCCGACCGCCGACACCGGGCAGCACTGCGCGGAGGTACGCCGTGGCCGGCCCCGGAGCGAGGCCGCCGAGCAGGCCATCTTCACGGCCGTCGAGGACCTGATGGCCGGCGGTACCGCGCTGTCCGAGCTCACCATCGAGGGCATCGCCGCCGCCGGTGGCGTCGGCAAGGCCACCATCTACCGGCGCTGGTCCAACAAGGAGGCCCTGCTGGTCGACGTGGTCAGCCGGCTGGAGGAGCCGCTGCCGGAGCCCACCGGCGCCGGCGCCCGGGCCGACCTGATCGCCCTGGTCGACCACGTCCGCCGGCGCGGCCTGGCCAAGCGCACCCGCTGGGTGCTCAAGGCCGCCCTCGGCCAGATGCAGACCCTGCCCGAGCTGTACTCCGCGTACCGGGAGCGGGTGATCAAGCCGCGCCGGGAGGTCGGGCTCCGCCTGATCCGCCAGGCCGTCGCCGAGGGCGTGATCCGCGACGACCTCGACCTGGAACTGCTCAACGACCTCCTGATGGGGCCGATCCTCTACCGCAGCATCCTGTGGGACGACTCCGACCTGGAGGACCCGGACCTGGCCCGCAAGCTGGTCGACTCCGTGCTCGAAGGCCTCGCACCCCGCTGACCCCGCCCGACCCGCGCCCGAACGTGGCCTCGCTCACCAAACCCGGCCACGCCGGAACCCGCTCAGCGGGACCGACGTCTGTCCCGGCATAGGCTGAGCCGGACAATCGATCAAACCGGCACCGGTCCGGTGAGTGCCCGCCCGACGACGGGCCGGACACCGGAGCGGCGACGGCACGAGCGACGGGAGCCACTTCATGGCGCAGGCGGACAGGACCGAGCGGATCGCGGCCCCCGGGGGCGACGCCGACGGCCCGGCCCCCGCGGTGCGTCGCGGCGGCTTCCTCGGCCTGCGCCACTGGGGCCGGGACGCCCGCGGCAGCGGCACCTGGCGGCGCGGCCTGGTGGTCGCCGCGCTGGCCGTGCTCACCGCCGCGCTGCTCGCCTTCCACGCCGAGGTGCCCAACAGCGTCGGCAACCTCGGCAGCCTGCTGGAGACCTTCCTGCCCTGGCTGGGCCTGGCCGTCCCGGTGCTGCTGGTACCCGCGCTGCTGCGCCGCTCCGCCACCGCGCTGCTGGCCCTGCTGCTGCCCGTCGTGCTCTGGGTCAACCTGTTCGGCGGGCTGCTGTCCGACAAGAGCGGCGGCAAGGGCGACTGGACGGTGGTCAGCCACAACGTCGCCGCCGCCAACACCGACGTGCCGGGCACCGTCCGCACCCTGGTGGACTCCGGCGCCCAGATCGTCGCCCTGCAGGAGCTGGCCGGCCGGCAGCTGCGCTCGTACGAGACCGGGCTCGCCGGCGCCTACCCGTACCACACCGTGGAGGGCACGGTCGGGCTCTGGTCGAAGTACCCGATCGAGGACATCTCCCCGGTGGACCTGAAGATGGGCTGGACCAGGGCCTTCCGGGCCGAGGTCACCACCCCGCAGGGCCCGGTCGCCGTGTACGTGGCGCACCTGCCCTCGGTGCGGCTGAAGGCCGAGGGCGGCTTCACCGTCAACCAGCGGGACCTCAGTGCGCAGGCGCTCGGCAACGCGATCCAGGCCGAGCCGCTGAAGAAGGTCCTGCTGCTCGGCGACCTCAACGGCACCATGAACGACCGCAGCCTGGCGCCGGTCACCTCGCAGATGCGCTCGGCCCAGGGCGCCGCCGGCGACGGCTTCGGCTTCAGCTGGCCGGCGGCCTTCCCGATGGCCCGGATCGACCAGATCATGAGCAAGGGCGGGCTCACGCCGGTGGACTCCCGCACCCTGTCCCGGGACGGCAGCGACCACCTCGCGGTGGCCGCCACCTACCGGTACTCGGCGTAGCGGTCAGCCGCGCCGCCAGCGGTTGGTGATCGGCAGGCGGCGGTCCCGGCCGAAGTTCTTGGCCGAGACCTTCGGGCCCGGCGGGTACTGGCGCCGCTTGTACTCGGCGCTGTCGACCAGCCGGACCACCCGGTCCACCACGGCCGGGTCGAAGCCGTCCGCCACGATCGAGTCCCGGCCCTCGTCGCCCTCGATGTAGCGGGCCAGCACGCCGTCCAGCAGGTCGTAGTCGGGCAGCGAGTCGGTGTCCACCTGGTCCGGCCGCAGCTCGGCGGACGGCGGCTTGGTGATGGTGTGCTCCGGGATCGGCGGCACCTCGCCGCGCCGCACGGCCTCCTCGTTGCGCCAGCGGGCCAGCCGGAACACCAGTGACTTGTAGA
This sequence comes from Kitasatospora sp. NPDC041917, assembly GCF_055589745.1. NCBI lineage: Bacteria > Bacillati > Actinomycetota > Actinomycetes > Kitasatosporales > Streptomycetaceae > Kitasatospora > Kitasatospora sp. NPDC041917. Next base: position 342,180 of record NZ_JBVJBI010000006.1, read on the forward strand.
CGTCCTTGATGGGTCCGTAGGCGCCCACCGAGTCGCCGTACAGCGTCGAGTAGCCGACCGCCAGCTCGCTCTTGTTGCCGGGCGCGAGCACGATGTGCCCCTCCTGGTTGGAGATCGCCATCAGCAGGGTGCCGCGCAGCCGGGACTGGAGGTTCTCCTCGGCGAGGCCGGTCAGCTCGGTCGCCGCCAGGTAGGCGTCGAACATCGGGGCGATGGAGACGGTCCGCAGGGGCAGTCCGGTGCGGCGGGCCAGCTCGGCCGCGTCGTCCCGGGAGTGCTGGGAGGAGTAGCGGCTGGGCATCGAGACGCCGTGCACGTTCCGCGCGCCCACCGCGTCCACCGCGATCGCGGCCACCACCGCCGAGTCGATGCCGCCGGAGAGGCCGATCAGCACGGACGAGAAGCCGTTCTTGGTCACGTACGCCCGGGTGCCGGAGACCAGCGCGGCCCAGATCTCGGCCTCGTCGGACCGCCGCGGCGCCACCCCGGCGGTGAGCCTCCCGGCGGGCGCGTCCTGCGGTTCGCCGCCCAGCTCGGTGCGGACCAGGTGCAGCCCGTCGCTCAGCAGCAGTCCGTCGGTGTCGTCCCCCGCGGCGGCCGGCAGGTCGAGGTCCAGCACCAGCAGGTGCTCCTCGAACTGCGGGGAGCGGGCCAGGACTTCGCCGCCCGCGCCGACCACGATCGAGTCGCCGTCGAAGACCAGCTCGTCCTGGCCGCCGACCATGTTGACGTACGCCAGGGTGCAGCCCGCCTCGGCCGCCCGGCGGCGCACCAGCTCCAGCCGCTGGTCGTCCTTGTTCCGCTCGTACGGGGAGCCGTTGATCACCAGCAGCAGCCCGGCGCCGGCCTCGCGGGCGGCGGTGACCCGGCCGCCGTCCTGCCAGATGTCCTCGCAGACGGCCAGCGCGACGTCCACCCCGTGCAGCCGCAGCACCGGCAGCTGGTCGCCGGGGACGAACCAGCGGAACTCGTCGAACACGCCGTAGTTGGGCAGGTGGTGCTTGGCGAATCGGGTCACCACCTCGCCCCGGTGCAGCACCGCGGCGCAGTTCTGCGGAGAGCCGGCCGGACGGTTGAAGCGCGGCGAGGCGTGCTCGGAGCGCCCGAGGTAGCCGACCACCACCGGGACCTCGCCCAGCCCCTCCGCGGCCAGGCGGCCGGCCAGCTCGACCAGCGCGGCGCGGGAGGCCTCGATGAAGGAGTGGCGCAGGGCGAGGTCCTCCACCGGGTATCCGGTGAGGGCCATCTCGGGGAAGGCGACCAACTGCGCGCCGGCCTCCGCGGCCCGCTTGGTCCAGCGCACCACCTCGTCGCCGTTGCGGGCGAGGTCACCGACCCAGGGGTCGATCTGGCTCAGGGCGAGACGGAGATTGGGCATGCCCCGAGTGTAATCGTCCAACTGACGCGATGTCCTGGGCGGGGGTCCGCGGCGGGGGTCGGCGCTGCCGGGCCGGGCGGGGATCGGCCATGATGGGGGCAACCGCTTTACGAGGTCTTTCCACGGCCTCCGGGGCGTAACACGAGCGTAAAGAGCAGAGGTGAGACTGTCCCCATGGGCAAGCAGCAGCAGTTCGTGCTTCGGACGCTCGAAGAGCGTGACATCCGGTTCGTCCGGCTGTGGTTCACCGACGTGCTCGGGTTCCTGAAGTCGGTCGCGGTGGCGCCGGCCGAGCTGGAGCAGGCCTTCGAGGAGGGCATCGGGTTCGACGGCTCGGCGATCGAGGGCTTCGCCCGGGTGTACGAGTCCGACATGATCGCCAAGCCGGACCCGACCACCTTCCAGATCCTGCCGTGGCGCTCGGAGACCCCGGGCACCGCCCGGATGTTCTGCGACATCCTGATGCCGGACGGATCGCCGTCCTACGCCGACCCCCGGTTCGTGCTCAAGCGCACCCTGGAGAAGGCCTCCGAGCAGGGATTCACCTTCTACACCCACCCGGAGATCGAGTTCTTCCTGCTGAAGAACCTGCCCGGCGACGGCACCCCGCCGATCCCCGCCGACCACTCCGGCTACTTCGACCACACCCCGCGCGGGGTGGGCCACGACTTCCGCCGACAGGCGATCACCATGCTGGAGTCGATGGGCATCTCGGTCGAGTTCTCGCACCACGAGGGCGCCCCCGGCCAGCAGGAGATCGACCTGCGCTACGCCGACGCGCTGTCCACCGCCGACAACATCATGACCTTCCGGCTGGTCATGAAGGAGGTCGCGCTGGAGCAGGGCGTGCACGCGAGCTTCATGCCCAAGCCGTTCTCCGAGCACCCCGGCAGCGGCATGCACACCCACGTCTCGCTGTTCGAGGGCGACCGCAACGCGTTCCACGAGTCCGGCGCCGAGTACCAGCTGTCCAAGGTCGGCCGGTCCTTCATCGCGGGCCTGCTGAAGCACGCCGCCGAGACCGCCGCCGTCACCAACCAGTGGGTGAACTCCTACAAGCGGATCTGGGGCGGCTCCCAGCGCACCGCCGGGGCCGGCGGCGAGGCGCCGTCCTACATCTGCTGGGGCCACAACAACCGTTCGGCACTGATCCGGGTGCCGATGTACAAGCCGGGCAAGCAGGGCTCCACCCGGATCGAGGTCCGCTCCCTGGACACCGGCTGCAACCCGTACCTCGCCTACGCCGTCACCCTCGCGGCCGGCCTGAAGGGCATCGAGGAGGGCTACGAGCTCCCGCCCGGCGCCGACGACGACGTGTGGGCGCTGTCCGACTCCGAGCGCCGCGCCCTCGGCATCCAGCCGATGCCGCAGAACCTCGGCGAGGCCATCGACCTGATGCAGCGCAGCGAACTCGTCGCCGAGACCCTCGGCGAGCACGTCTTCGACTTCTTCCTGCGCAACAAGCGCCAGGAGTGGGAGGAGTACCGCTCCGAGGTCACCCCGTTCGAGCTGCGGAAGAACCTCCAGGTGCTGTGAGCGGGTGACGGCCGCTCAAACCCCCGTCGGCCCGCTGTCGCCCAGGAGGGCGGCAGCGGGCCCTCCTATGGAGTGGACCTGCGGCGGAATCGCCGCACCGGTGGCGGAATGTGATGCTTATGTGACGGAGGGTTGTGGTCCGACCGGCCTGCTCGTCCGTCCATCCTGAAAGAGGATCACATGATCTCCTCCGTCAGTCGCGCCTCCGCCACCCGTCTGCTCCTCCGCAGGACCTGCGTCGCGGGCGCCGCCGTCGCCGCCGTCGCCGGCCAGCTGCTGGCCGCCCCGACCATCGCCGACGCCCGTGGTTCGGGGACGCCCTCCGGGCCGGAGGCGGGTGTCCAGCACGCACAGCAAGCCCAGCCCGCACAGCGCGCGAAGCAGCGGGCCACCACGATCGCCGAGAACCAACTGCCCTTCACCACCCGCTTCGAGGGCGACTTCCACGGCTCCATCACCCGGGTCAGCAACTCGCTGATGACCTGCGACGAGACCAAGGCGCCGCTCGACCCGGAGCAGCCGCCCTGCCTGGACGCCCGCAAGGGCCTCGGCCCCAGGCCGATCAACAACAAGTACGAGATGAACTACATCAACATCGACCCGGGCTCGGTCGGCCCGCTCGGTGACGCGATCTACTCCGCCAGCTCCGCCGACCTCGGCCTGATCGACGGCTCCCGGGT